>DNPN01000235.1 GCA_003501385.1 Rhizobium sp.
TCCATAGAACATGGGCGGCACGCGCCCCCCCATCTGGTCGAGTTCACTCCCCGGACGGCGCGTAATCCGAGCCGCCGCCTGCTTGCCCATGGCATGCACCAAAACCTCTTTGTCATTGAGCGCAACAATGCGGTTGGCCTGATAGCCATGGGCGAGGAAAGCCCCCGACATGGCCTTGCCAACCAGAAGCGACACGATGGGATGCCCCGCCAGCCGTGCCTGAGCATAGGCATCAGCCGCTGCAGCGCAGGCCAGCTGGATGCCCAGCATTTCCTCACGCTTGCCATACGCCTGGCTGGGAACGTCAACAACAGCCACGATGGGCCGTGGCTTGCCGCCCTTGTCGGCTTCCATGGTTTCGCGCACAAGCTTGGCCAGACCCCAGCCTTGCTCCAGACCAACCTCGCCGTTTCGCACACGGGGAAAGCGGTTGTACGGATCGGGTACAACAGCAATGAAGCGTGCTGTGTCCGGGCCGAGCGGGGCGTCGGCATGGATGACCGATGCCTGCCTGAACGCGGCCTGTCCATCGAATTGTGTCAGCCGATGAAGCCAGAGTTTGCCGCGGCCGATGTTTGCATCGCTCATTTAACCTCTCCTCTTTCCCAGGCTGCACGCAACAATGCCGGTTCCGTTGGGCCGTTCGGATCGTAGGCATCCAGCTTTGCGAGATATTCGTCCACCCGCGTGCTGCGCGGCGCGGCAACAACGCCCGCTTTGAAGGCGCTGCGAACAGCAGCGGCAATCTCGGCGGCATCATCTTCGACCAACGTGTCGGCCTGATCGATATAGTAGCGCTGTTCACCACCAATGAGTTTCCAGATCAGCCGTTTGTCCGAAGCGTTCAATTCTTCGATTCCGGCTTCCTGTTCAATCACTTCCGGCCCATTCATCCCGATGCGGCCCTGACGGGTGATGATCAGATGGCTGCACAGCGATGCCGCAAGCGACATGCCGCCGAAGCAGCCAACCATGCCTGCCACCACGCCAACAACCGGCACATGCGAGCGCAGGGCAACGATGGCCGCATGAATTTCGGCAATCACCGCAAGGCCAAGATTGGCCTCCTGCAAGCGACCCCCCCCAGTCTCGAACAGAATGACTGGACGGGTGGGGATGCCTTTTTCGTGATCAGCAAGGGTCAGTTCCAGCACGCCAGCAATTTTGGCACCAGAGACTTCACCCATGCTGCCGCCCTGAAAATCGCTCTCAATCGAAGCTATGATGGCGGGCTGTCCATCAATTTTGCCTTTCAGCAGCACCACGCCGTCATCCGCTTGGGTGACGATATTCTGCTGCTGCAACCAAGGCGAGCGAATGCGATCAAATGGCCCGAGAAGAACCCGGCCTGTCCCTTCATCGAGTATGGAGGCCGCCCGTTCAAAGGCGCTCAATTCGATGAAGCTTTTGCGGTCCAGAAAGTGTTGCCAATCGAGGGCTGAATGTTGAACATTGCTCATTTTGAGCTCTCCACGGCTTGTTGCAAACGGAGCGCGACCATACCCGGCGTCGCCCCGAAGTCATTGATTTCAATCAATGCTGCACCTTCGAACTGGGTAAAAAAGCGATCGATGACGCTTTTCCAGATCGCGCCGTAGCCATTGACGCTGGTGGTCACAACCACATGCGCTGACCCATCTGTGGAAGGCTCCATCAGCACTTCGAGATCGCCGGAGCCCACCACGCCGACATGGATTTTTTTATCAAAGTCGGATTTGGCGGCAGGATAATCGTATTTTAGAATTTCCATAGGATGTCTCCATCAGTTGCCGGTTTGATCGCGACATCGCTGTCAACCCGATCAAGAAAGAGAGTTGCAGCCAGCATATCTGCAGCACCTCCCGGAGAGGCATTGAGTGCCATGAGATCAGTGTGCAGGGCGAGCAGGCGCGTCATCCCGTCTTCTGTCGCGCTGCCGCCCGCTTGCAACACGCGGCTTGCACCCTGTTTTGCTACGTCAAGGGCCGCAAGACCGCCCCGGAACAGCACGCAGGTATCGTCGAGACGCTCCATGATACTCATCAGGCTATCCAGTCTGGCATGGGTTTCACCAATGCCAGCGGCCCGCCGGGCTTGTAGAGCCGGCAACCCGATTTCGATGACATGGGGAAAGCCCGCCACAGCTTCGCCTCGTGCACCGGGCACGCCGTAATTTGCAGCCATCCGCTGACCGTGTGACGGTGCTGCGGGAATGAAGCGGTCGGGCAGGCGGGCGATCTCGCCAGCCAACTGGGCAATGTCTGCTGCACGCCCTTTTGGCAACATCGCAGAAGCGGCAACCAAAAGGCCAACGGCCCAGATGGCACCCCGATGCGCATTGCCACCACCCGTGGCAGCCATCATCGCAGGCTCCCCCGCACGGCCAATGGCGGCCAATTCTTCACGCAGCTCGCGCGTGGCCCCTCGGCCGCGGGCGCACAGGGCAAGGCTGAGAAAGGTCGGATGCAGGGACCAAGCCGAGCGGCGCATGCTGTCCAGTGTCAGATCCTTATGCGCCCCTGAGCTACGCCCATCCACAAGCGCTGGTTTTGGCGTCAGCTCGACTTCGTCAATCAAAGCCTCAACGGCCAGATCGGCCAGCGGAAGCTCACGCGCGGTCGTCTCGATAGATCGTCTGTCGAGGTCGAGTAAGGTCGTGTTCATCGCATTACGTCCTTTCTACCAGCTGCGGAACTGTGGTGGTGGTGCATAGCGGCCACCGGACCACGCAACCAGATCATCGATGCTGCGTGCCGCCAACATCGAGCGGTTGGCCTGCATGCGGCTGACATCAAGATCTTCCGGGAAAGCGACAATGCCACGGCCGCGCAACTCCGCAGTCTTTTTAGCACGCGCACGGCGACCCATTTCCGTAGCACCAGCAATGGCTGCGATGGCTTCCCGGCGTTCTTCCCCTTCCACCTTGTAGACATAGGCAATGCCTTCTTCGGTCACGACATGCGAGACATCTTCGCCATAGATCATCACGGGCGCAATCGGCATGCCACTTTTCTTGCCAACTTCAATGGCATCCAGCTTGTCAACAAAAGCCGGTTCACCGCCGGCCTTGAAGGTTTCCAGCGTTTGTACAACAAGCTTTTTGCCCCGTGCGATCGGCTGGTTTTTGGTCATCAGGCTGAGCCAGGCTTCGCTGCTATGGCGACGGCCATGCGGGTCGCTGCCCATATTGGGCGCGCCGCCAAAGCCTGCCAAGCGGCCAAGGGTCACAGTCGAGGAATTTGCATCTGCGTCCATTTGCAAGGTGGAGCCAACGAACAGATCCACGCCATACTGGCCTGCCAGCTGGCAGAACACGCGGTTGGAACGCAGGCTGCCGTCATTGCCGACAAAGAAAATATCGGGGCGGGCGCGGATATATTCTTCCATGCCCACTTCCGAGCCAAAGCAATGGATGCTCTCCACCCAGCCGCTTTCAATGGCCGGGATCATGGTGGGATGCGGATTGAGCGTCCAGTTGCGGCAAATCTTGCCCTTGAGGCCAAGCTTTTCCCCGTAGGTGGGCAGCAGCAGCTCAATGGCTGCTGTATCGAAACCGATACCGTGGTTGAGAGCGGTGACGCCGTGGCGCTGGTAAATGCCCCGGATAATCATCATGCCCATCAGGATCTGTAATTCGCCGATGTGGCGGGGATCACGGGTAAACAGGGGGTCGACAGCAAAGGGCTTGTCGGCTTCTACCACCAGATCAACCCAGGAGCCTGGAATGTCGACGCGGGGCAGTTCATCCACGATTTCGTTCACCTGCGCGATCACGATACCGTGGCGGAAGGCGGTTGCTTCCACAATGGCGGGCGTATCTTCGGTATTGGCACCCGTGTAGAGATTGCCGTGACGATCAGCTTGTACAGCACATACAAGCGCGACATGTGGGGTCAGGTCCAAAAACATTCGGGCATAAAGCTCGATATAAGTGTAGATTGCGCCAATCTCCAGCTTGCCGTCTTCCAGCAGCTGGGCAACGCGCAGGCTTTGGGGGCCAGCGAAGGAGAAATCGACCTTGCGGCAAATTCCGCGCTCAAAAAGGTCGAGGTGTTCGCGGCGGCTCAAGGTTGAAATCAACAGGTGCAGATCATGCAGCTAGCCAGGATCGACTTGCACCAGTGAGCGTGACAAAAAATCGGCCTGTTTCTGATTGTCGCCTTCCAGGGCAACGCGATCGCCGGACAGAATGACAGTTTCAAGGGCTGCCACGATATCATTGCTGTTGAGTATCTTCCCCTTGGCATAGCGCACAACGGCCTCAAGTCGCCGATTCTTTTCGTCGCGGAGGGTCGTCCAGCGCCGAGTGGTGGGTGCGTTTGTCTTTTTATCCATGACAACATCCTCAGTGGTTGAAGAGGATAAAGGGTGGACAATGCAATTTGCATACAAAATCCCATTAACAGTCCACCACATTTGTGTGGTAGATTTTGTAATATTAAGCTTCTTGTATTTTTTAACAAGCCGTAGGCGTGCAAGATAAATGCGCCACTTCGCCGCAACGATTGGACGCTTAGGCACCATCAGTCAATTGAAATGGATCAGGCAATGGAACGCGAGATCACACGTCGCAAAGATGAGCCCCGCATACAGCCAACCGAAGATTCCTTGCCTTTGCAAGCATCTCGAGACGCTGACGCAGTCAAAATAGTTAGGCCACCATGTGGGCTGGTAACGTTGCTCGCGCATCATTCGATTTTAGTACAGGATTCGTAGCCGCGATTTGTTCCTGCGCCAACTGTAATTGGTTGCAAGTGTTTACGTCAGTTCCGGCAGTGTACCTGTATGAATGTTGGGGATACGTGCCTAGGTACTGTGCGGTTTCGCAATGTTTCGAGATTGATTCAATGATTTCATAAAGAGATGCAGTCTGTGTTCTCCAGTCTATCTCCATGTAAAATTCGTGTAGTTCCAAATTTTCATTTGCTGTGAAATTTTGTAATTTTAATATTACGAAACCTATTTTGCTTATATTTTTCTTGATATTGTCAACTTGGCATTTTTTTGCTTTGAATTTAACGCTGACAATATTGGCTTTGCTGCGATTATAAATTGGCAAAGGTCTTTTTGAAATCACGATAAACCGTGTCGTATTTAAAGATGAGTCTTCAAAATTCTCATGAAGAATGTCGAGTTTATAAAGAGATGCAGCGAGCCTTGAGGCGATAGCGCCTGTTGTTCGATCTTGGGATTCTATGATGCCTAATGCTGCAGTCGCTGTATCGCGGACTGCTATCGGTGTCAGATTAAGATCCGCCAAGTGATTCTGGCATTGCGCAAGGGCCTGCGCATGGCTTCGAACCTGCGATAAATCTTCCAATTTAACCCCTGGTAGAGCAAGCAGGAGGTGATTGATGCGAAGAAAATATTCACCGACGATGTAAAAATCCCGTTCGCTCAACAATTTTTGCACGTCACGGACTGGCCCTGCCGATGAGTTTTCGATCGGTATCACAGCACGGCGGCAGTGTCCTTCACAAATTGATTTGAAGCAATCATCAAACGTTTCTTGGGGGTGCAGCTGGCCTGCGGGGAATAAATTCAGTGCAGCAATATTGCTAAAACTGCCTGCAGCTCCCATGTAAGCGATAGGCATGTGTGCTGAATACATTATTTATTCTCCAAATATAGAAATCAATATTTTTGTTTTGTCGTAAATATTTGGAAATATCACAACAACGAATTTTTATTGTGATATCTTTGAAATTTAATGGAACTGTTGTCACGAGATATGAAACAATGCTGTTGCATGGTTTTCGGCAGTCTGTCAGGTTCAGGTTGAACCAAACAGACTGTCGATTCTTTTGTTTTCGTTTGTCTGATCAGAAAACTGGATTCGACTTTTTCGTGACAGGCTCTAAAGCAATTGAACCACATCGATTAAGCGATTGGAGAAGCCCCATTCGTTGTCGTACCAACCCATCACCTTTAAAGATGAGGCACCGATGAATTTGGTCAGTCCGGCATCGAAAATACACGATGCGGGGTTGGTCACAATGTCGGAAGAAACGATTTCATCCTCGGTATAACGGAGCACATTTTTCAATTCGCCCTGCGCGGCAGCCTTGAATAGGTCATTCACGTCTTGCGCTGTTGCAGGTCGTGTCAACACCACAACAAAATCAACAAGCGAGCCGGTTATGATCGGCACCCGCACAGAATATCCATCTAGCTTGCCTGAAAGTTCCGGGACGATAAGACCAATGGCCTTAGCTGCTCCGGTTTTGGTTGGGACGATGTTGTTCGCCGCTGCCCTGGCGCGTCTGAGATCTTTGTGAAATCCATCCTGAAGGTTCTGGTCCTGGGTAAAAGCATGGATGGTTGTAATCCAGCCACTTTCGATACCGATGCCATCGTGCAGCACTTTTACCATCGGGGCGAGGCAATTTGTTGTGCAAGAGGCGTTGGAAATGATGTGATGTTTATTGCCATCGTATTTTTGATGGTTGACGCCATACACAATTGTGATGTCTTCACCTGTTGCAGGGGCCGCGATGAGAACTTTACGCGCTCCCGACTGCAGGTGGCCAGCAGCTTTGGCGGCGTCAGTAAATATCCCAGTCGATTCAACGATAACGTCCGCGCCAACCTCACCCCATGGCAATTGGGTGATATCGCGCTGCTGGCTTGTCCGTACGCTCATGTGGCCGATATGCAAAACATTGCCTTCTATCCTGATCTCATGAGGATTCGGCCCGAGCACGGTGTCGTACTTGAGCAAATGAGCGATCTGTTCAATAGAAGCGAGATCATTCATCGCGACGATTTCAACAGGCGCCTTCGCGGCAAGCACCGCACGCAGAAAACTGCGACCGATGCGCCCTACGCCGTTAATACCTACTTTAACCTTCAAGATAATCACCCTATGCGATGGAGGTTGCTGATCATGTATGTGTTGTTCATTTCAAAAACGATGAGAATATTGTTTCGATTCGAAATATGAACCGAAACAATATTCATTCTCGTCACTTGCTATCGATAGCTTTTTATGCACGTATAAATTTATTCGAAATTATAAATTCAATATAAAATTTCGTAGTGACTATGATGCATTTGCGAATTTAGGCTGATTTTTGGGTGATATATTATTAAAATAAGGATTTTCGTCTGGAAATTTTGTTGATGTGCTTTGTTTTTTTCTGTCGCGGCAGACGATGAGTGCTGCTGATGCTATGGCATCAGCATCGATCATAAAATCGATCCACTTGGTGGGGCGGCTACTGCCTGACTGCATGAACCAACGAATGTGTTCTGTCGGCATTCCAAGCACGAAAACGTTATGCGCGACACGGCCGTCTTTTCCGATAGGATTGAAGGGGCTTCTTGTGACGAGAACACCGCCTGTGTCGAAAGAGTCCTGCCCATTGTCCGATACAAACGACTGGAGCATGCCGCGCGCGCGCAGAGCCCGGCTGAGCAA
Source organism: Rhizobium sp. (assembly GCA_003501385.1). Taxonomy (GTDB): domain Bacteria; phylum Pseudomonadota; class Alphaproteobacteria; order Rhizobiales; family Rhizobiaceae; genus Allorhizobium. The sequence goes on from DNPN01000235.1 coordinate 7,400, forward strand.
AGCCTTGTCCTGATTGAGGTTGATGACGGGAATGCGTGCGTCGACGACCCGGTTGACGATCACGCTGGAATTGCTGATTGCGGGTGATGTGATGCTCACCTCTCCAGCGCTATAATCAATGACAAAGCGCGTATCTGGCCCGGCAATCTCAACAATCCCTGCATTCATCCAGGCAAGAAGTTGTCGGGTGCGTATCACGGGAGGACCTGCGGCCAGAAAATTGGTTGCAGGTGCGAACCAGCCGAGAAATTCTGTCTTATGGGAATGAGGATCCAGCCCACCGAAATCGACAAGTGTGCGAACAACGGACCGCGTGTTGCGAAGCACATCAAGGGCGGCCTTGATGGGGGATTGAAGGTTGCCCCTCAAGGCTTCAGCACATTCGGCCTCCAGTCTCTGTTTCAGCACGGTGGTGAATTCATCTCGCGACGCGAAGGTGCAACCTGTAAAGGGGTTCGCCAGCTGTTTCAGATCAATGATCTCGGGATCGCGCAGGCCATGTGTGCGTGCCAGCTCAGCCACGTCTGCACTGCACTCGATCCGCTCGGTCTTGACATGGTTGCGCAGCGTGTCGGCCGCAATGTCATCGCCGCTGTTGCGCAATCTGACTTCCGCGTGAACGAGTGTTAACTCAGCCTCAATGAGTGGAAGGCAATCACGGTCAAAGTGCAGGCCTCCCCGAGCGCGAAGATCAGCAGCGCGAGATTGCGTGAAGATTGCGGGGTGATATTCATAATCGAAAGGTTTTTGATTGCGGCCGCGCGGCAGGATCGGCATGCCTGAACGGGAGCCCGCAATAATTTTGGGTTCTTTACCACTGGCTTGATAGGTCAGTGTTCCGTTTGTACTTTCTACAAATTTGCCTCCGCGGCCCAGTGTCAGTTCGGCCGCCACATCGAAAAACGAGAGGCCTAAGCCGATAACACCCGTTGCTTCGCCCGGCTGGATGGAATGAAGTGGCATTTCGGCGGCAGAATCACCTGGATGAAATGTGAAGTTCGGAATTTTTTCATTTGCCTCAAGCAGCGGCTGCTCCGAGGCTTTCAGCGAGAGGCGTTGATAACCAGTTGCCAACACGCATGTATCGACTGCCAAAATATCCTGTGCCTTGAAAACCAGCGTCAGTCGCTCATTTTCCTCGATCAGATCGATGACCTCATCGTTGATTTTGACAAGATTGACATGGGGCGGCAGGTTGTCCTCTACAGTGGCGAGAACATACATCAAATATTGGCCGTATTTCGCCCGAGGCGCATAACCATCGTAGGCGTTAAAATCTCCTGTGGTCAGTTCCAGCCATTGCGCAAAGGACGGGCCACAGCCAGGGCGCGCCGGACCTGCCGACCAAGGACCTGAAAATGCTGAGATTTCCGGTGCGACGGTGTTCATGATGTAGTTTTCAGACTGCTGCGGGTGCCAAACCCGCCCCGTGCCCACCAAAGCATCATCAATGAGGAAAATATCCGTTGGCAATTGCTCCTCATCGTCGATGAGGCGTGCAGCCAGGCGTTCAAGAACCGACATGCCACGTGGTCCACTGCCAATAATGGCGATGGCGTCCCGCTTTTCTGTCTTCTGGGCATCCCCGCGCGTGACTTGCTGTTGTGGATGGCGCTGCTCTGCCAACGTGTCGATCAATTGTATATAGTGCAAATTACGGGTGATTTCGTCTTCATTGAGCACATATTTGCGTTTAAGGCTCGGCTCTATCGCCAGAGGGAATGAGATATTGCCAATGGAAACCTTCATTGTTTCGAGATCCGTGACCAATTCGGTTTCAGGATTGGCTTCTATCTCTTGCCAGATCTTCTTGATGGCGTGGGCGCTGACCTTGATCGGCAAAAGATCATTGATCACGGCATTGCGGGTGAATATATCGCCAAAGCTTTCCGCAATAATGACTTTGAAGCCGTAGTCTTTTAGAGCCCAAACCGCGTATTCCCGCGAAGAGCCGGTTGCAAATGCCGAGCCCGCGACAAGAACCGTCGCCTTGTTATAGGCAGGGTTATTCAAAACAAAATCAGGATCTTCGCGCCAATCTCCAAAGAGACCCGTTCCAAACCCCGTTCGTTCTGTGGAGTAGCAGAAACGGGCGGGAATGATCTGATCCGTATCGATGTCGCTCCGATGGAGTGGCATGCCTTTGCCAGTGATAAGTGTTCGCGTCATTGTGTTTCCCCGGCGAAAAGTTCCAATGGCCTTGCTATCCGACCAAACACGGCGCTGGCCGCCACGACGGCTGGAGAGGCCACATGGGTGCGTGCTCCCGGACCCTGCCGACCCTCAAAATTGCGGTTGTTTGTTGATATGGATCTTTGTCCAGCGCCAAGACGATCTTCATTCAGGCCAACACAAAGCGAACAACCGGCGAAGTGACGAAAATCGGCTCCAGCGTCCATGAAAATTTTGTCGAGCCCCTCCCGGATAGCTTGGTCGCGCACCCGAGACGAACCAGGCACGATCACGAGGTGCACATTGTCATGGACTTTTCGGTTTTCAAGAATGTGCGCCGCAATGCGTAGGTCCTCGATGCGGCCATTCGTACAGGAGCCGATAAAGGCCTTCTCAATGGAAATGTCTGAAAGGCTTTGCCCGGATTTGACATCCATATACTCGCGCGCGCGAACCGCGATAGCGCTTTCATTCGCGGGGATCTGCTCATCAAAGCCTATGCTTTGGGCGGGATTGGTGCCCCATGTGACGCGCTCAAAAACGCTTGTCGCATCAATTTTGACATATTTATCGAAACTCGCGTTGTCATCGCTGACCCATTGGCGCCACTCGGCTTCGGTTTCAGCTGTCACTGCATCGCCACGCCGTTTAAGCACTTGTTTCAGATAGTTGACCGTTACGTCATCCACGCCGATCATTCCGGCGCTGGCACCTGCCTCCACGGCCATGTTACACAAAGTCATCCGCGCATCCATGCTCAGGGACGCGATCGCAGACCCCTGAAATTCTATGACATGGCCCGTCGCGCCGACGGTACCGATTTGGCTAATCAATGCGAGCGCAACATCCTTGGAGGAGACAGTCTTGTTCAGGGCCCCCTCCACAGTGACCAGCATGGACTTGAACTTTGGCAACGCCACAGCCTGCGTCGCGAGTACCTGCTCCACCTGGCTGGAGCCAATGCCGATGGCCAGGGCTGCGAAGGCACCGTGGGTTGTGGTGTGAGAATCACAGCACACGAGGGATGACCCCGGAAGAACTCGCCCTTCTTCCGGGGCGATCACATGCGTGATGCCCTGTCCGGTCGCGCCGAGCGGTCTGAACGGAATGCTGAATTCCGCGCAGTTTTTTTCAAGAAGGTTGATCTGTCGCGCTAGCAAAGGGTCTTCATTCAACGACGCGGCGCTTTTTGTCGGGGTGTTGTGATCGACCGTCGCCAATGTGAGATCAGGTCGGCGAACCGTCAATCCCCTGTTGCGTAAACGGTCAAACGCTTGCGGCGTGTTTATTTCATGCAGGAGATGGAGGTCGATGAACAGCAGATCGTCGCCTTCTGCAAAGGATGTAATCCGATGACTGTCGCGAATCTTGTCGAGTAAGGTTCTACTCATGACGATTTTTCCCCCACGATTGCGGGCTTTGGACCAGGAGCCAGCAATAGGATGGCAAGCGCACTGGACACGCCAACAAAGAGCCAGACCAAATACCATCCACCAATATTCAGCAGATGCGGTATGACCACAGGCGTCAGAAATGCAGCGGCAAACACCGTTGTGCCGATCATGCCGAGTGCTGTTCCCGCATGGGCGACGCCAGCCATCACTGCGGCTTCGGTGTATGCAACACCATGCCAGGCGTGACCGGCAAGTCCGACGATCAAGATCAGAGCAGCCGCGATGATGATGTTTTGTTCGGCAAAGATACCGAGCAATACAGATGAGACAGCAGCAACCAACGAAATCAAACGGATGACGCTGCGGCGGTTTTTGTGGAGGTCGCTGTATCGCCCGGTATAAATGCGCAGGAATGCACCACCAACCTGAATGGCAATGAGGATGGCAGCTGCCGCCGAGTAAGACATCGAACGGTCTTCATGAAGATAAAGAGTTCCAAAGGTCAGGGTCGCAAACTGTGACACTGTCAGCAGACCGCCGACGATTGCGACGCGCCAAACATCAACGCGCATCAGAGGCGTAATGCCCGTGGCGGCGGTGTGGGAGTCTGGATGGACGCGCTCCTTGGCGGGCAAGCCAAAATAGACAACGACGACCGTCAGATAGAGCAGGGCCGCAAGCATCAGATAAGCGGATGCAAACCCGCCGAAGCTGGCAACGACTGGAACGAGGATGGAACCGATGGCTCCGCCGACGGGAATGGCGGTTTGGCGGATACTCATCGCCAAACCTCTTTCCCGGTCATTGAACCAGATCATGACCGCGCGACCAGACGATGAATTGATGCTGCCGCCGACAACTCCTGCCAGCACAAGCAGGGCAGCGATTGGCAGCATGGCCACGCCATGCGGCCCTTGTGGGCCAAAATACAAGCCCAGGACCACGAAGACCGATCCCATACCAAACAGGCCAATCATCAAGACAATCTTGTCTCCAAGACGGTCTGTCAAAACACCCCAGACGATTTCCGAAATGGCAACGCCAAGGCCCATGCAGCCAAGAATGACCCCAAGTTCTTCGGTCGAAAACCCGTATTGTTGGCGCAAAAGCACGCCGGCAACAGGGATGCCGGCAAATGCCACAGCGAAACTCGCCTGCGCAAGAACGCCGATGGAGAGAATGAACCAGCGATAGCGGTTCTGTGACTGTTGCTGAGACTGGTCCATAATCTACTCCATTTTCTCGACTGGTCGTTGCCATACGATAAGGGCCAGGCAGCCGGTATCGGTCGAAGATGCGTGAACACTCCCCGGAGGCAGCAAAACCAGATCATTGGTACGCACGACGCCATGCGTGGTTTTCATTTCACCGTCCAGAACATAGATCAGCTCATATCCATGATGGCGGTGCGGCGGTGCAGCCCCACCCGGCGCGTAGCGGATGACGGCGGCGGCACAGCCATCGGCTTCTTCTGCGCGAAAAAGGTAGGCGGCTGAAGAATCTTGACGTCCCTCTGCCTTGATCCGTTCGAAATCCAACGTGCGAACGTCAAATTGGTCTGATCCGGCGGGGAAAAGCAGGCGCGGCAGCGCAGACTTGAAAAGGTCATTCATCATATTTACCCCTCCTGTCAGGCGTCGAGCGCGCAACCCACAACGCCATCAGCCCAGTATTTGCTGTAGGTGTCACGGGTCGAGGCATCTTTGATGCTGTAAGTCTTCAGCAACCAGCGACGGGAGGTTTCTTCATTGTCATTCACCTCAATACGTTCCCGATTGTGCAGCCCCTGCTGATTTGCAAAGACGAAAAGGTCTCCGTTGCGAAGGCAATGACGAACCTTCGGAGACTTGACGATCGTGTCCTTGAATTCCAGCAGCGCGTCGCGGGCCTCGACGGGCGCTGACGGGATTGGCTTGGTCAAAGTATCCTGGAAACGAATGGTCCGATCCGCAAGAATAATGGGATGGGCTTCGGAAAACTGCCAATCTTTGTTGGATTCCCGTGTCAGGTCATCCACGGTTGTGCGGAACCAAGGCTGGCTCAACACCTGAATTTGCTCATCGCTCAAATGCTTGAGCATATCGCTACCATCCACGAAATTCGTATAGACGAAATCGCTTGGTGGGCAGCGCATCCCAAGCAATGTAATGAAGTCGGCCCGAACCGGATGACTGGTGCGATCATTATGGTAGATCAGATCACCATCCGTAAACCCCGTCTTCATTCCCCGGAAACGATTGATGGAGACAACATCGGTGAAGAAGTCACCGTTATTGCGGGTCTTGTAAGACAAGAGCGGCGTTGCAAGGAGATGCGCAAAGATACCCAAAAAGGTTTCGCCGACAAATGTTGTTTTCAGGCGGTACTTATCCGCGACGGGATCATCGTGATCCAATGTTGGTATGGATGCATCCACAGGCGCGTTGCTCAGAAGATGAGCAAGCTGTCCGTTGCGTCTGTCAAGGCGGATGCTTTCACAAAGATCGCGGAAAAACACCGGGAGACGGTCACTCTTGCCAAGATTTTCAATGAAGCTCTGAAAAGCGGGGTAATCTGTATAAGGAGAATGGTGGTTGTCGGCAAAGACATCATGGAGAGTTTGGCGCTCAGAATCTAAAAAGACATAAAAAGGCATCATGACAAATTGTCCTGTTGAGTAAATTGCTGTTTTGTTTGAATGTCGGCAAGCCGATTAATAATCGTTAAGGCTGCATCGTGATGAGCCTGATCATGGGATGCAACGCAGTCTGACAGGACTCTGACCTGATAGTCCCGGTCGTGCGCTTCCAGAACAGTTGAAAGGATCACAAAATCGGTAGAGACGCCGGCGAGATAGAGGGTATCAACCCCTTTGGCGCGCAATATCGTTGCGAGAGGGGTGCCTAAAAACGGATTGATCCGATGTTTGGCCAACACTATTTCGCCAGCCATGGGTGCGACAGAGTCATGAATTTGCGTTCCCCACGTGCCAAGAATAACCTGTTTTCGTTCAGGCACTTGGCGAAACAGCTTTGGGGCTGGATGCCATTCCGGGAATCCTTCCGAGTAACCGAATGCAAAATGAACAACAGGCATTTTGCATTGTCTGGCATGGGCGAGAGCGTCGGCGGCATTCTCCAGCACATCACGTTTTTTAACTTCGCGATAAAAGCCATCGCCTGCAACGCTGCCGTCTGGATGGACAATATCGTTGATGAAATCGAGCATCAGCAATGCACTTGTCATGCTCTCAACTCCATGCGCTGCGCACGAAAATCTGAGGCAATGAGTTGACTGAGCGTATCGACTTCGCGGTAAACAACGTCTTGCTCACCAATCACATATCGATTGTAGAACATATCGACATCTGACTCACACACGGTGTAGCCAAGCTGGGCGATCACATATCTGATGATCGAACGTCCCGAATGCCTGCTCACCAACATCTCGCGAGAACGGCCGACGAGGGCGGGCTTTACATACTCGTAGGTATCTGGATCGTTCAGAATGCCCTGCTGATGAATTCCGGCAGCAGTGGCGAACGCATAGCGGCCAAAAAGAGGGCGCGTGCGAGGCTCATCAAGGTTTATGGCGTCACGCAGCAGGTTAAACGCGGCGTAGAGTTTACCCAGTTTCACGCGAGACTTGAGGCCATATTCTTCCTCTTTGCAGGCAAGAATGGCCGCAATCTGCTCCAATGACGCGTTGCCTGCACGCTCGCCAATGCCTCCAAGTGTGGCTTGCACACAATCCGCACCCGCCAACAATGCCGCAACCGAGTTCGCGACGGCCAGGCCAAGGTCATCATGACAATGGATGGACAGACGAACGTCAGCGCCGACAACCTGACGCATATGCTTGATGAGTGAAGAGATGGCCTCAGGTGTTGCATAGCCTGTTGTATCGGCCAGAATGATTTCTTTTGCGCCCGAAGAGATGGATGTTTTTGCCAATTCTTCAAGATATTCAAAGGAGGCGCGACTGGCATCTTCCAGGCCGACGGCAAGATTACTCACCCCCAATTCGGTCGCAACTGAAATTGCCTTGCGTACTTCTTCAACACCTTGTTCGCGGGTTATCCCGCGTTTGCGTTCAAGGTGAAGGTCACTTGATGTTGCGACCAGCATCAGCAAGTGATTGGCTCCAGTTCCGGCACAATCGACCGCCCGTTGGATGTCGCTAGCGACGGGACGGCAAAACGTTGCAACACCTGATTGGCTGAGGCGTTTGGCGATGAGCCGTGTCGCCTCAGCATCCTCTGGTGAGGACGCTGGAAATCCGGTCTCAATATAGTCGACACCAGATTCCTCCAGAGCGTCGGCAATCGCGAGCTTTTGGTCGATACGCATCGCATTGCCGGGCGCTTGTTCCCCGTCCCTCAGTGTGGTGTCAAGGATGAAGACTTCCCGCGGCGTTGGTAATGTTGCGGGCTCATTATTGATGAACGTCATCCTGTGGCGATCCCTTGAAATGAAATGTAAAAATACATACTAGCTGTTATGTTTTACAGTTAGCAGTCAACCCTAGGTCTGTCAATTGACCCATACACGTGAGATGTAGCAAATTTGTTTTTGAAAAGTATTGTGTAAGACGTTATTATTCAGAAAAGCAATATATTAAAATATATTAAATTTATAGCAATATCATGGCCTTCAATTGATGTCTTTGATCACGGTGCCTACAATGTAGATGTTATTTGTCAATCTTTCTTTGAGGGCTTGTTGTTTTATTAATTTAATTTAATTTTTATTTTAAGAAAAATATTCTATTTATGTATTTAAATTGAGTTGAATTTTGCAATTCAAGTGTTGTTTTTGTTGGTGTGTCCTGTTGCTGATGCAGCCGAAACCTCGCCATCTTCGGACCTGCGGTGGGCGTGCTGGGTGGGTCTTTCTTGTGACCCAGGTGGCTTGCCGCTTGCTACGGCATAACACCTGGTATAGAATGCGCGCATGAATACGAAGGAAGCACTTATCGCAAGTACGCAAGAGTTGTTGTGGACTCGTGGCTACACGGGTACGAGTCCACGCGCCATCCTCGATCACTCCGGGGTTGGGCAAGGTAGTCTCTATCATTATTTCTCTGGCAAATCTGATTTGGCGCGCGTCGCGATAGAGCGATCGGCTGAACGCATGAAGGCGAGGGTTGCTACCTGTCTGTTGGCGGGTGGTCGGCCTATTGATCGGCTGTTGGCGTTTCTGAATGATGACAGGCCGATATTGAGAGGTTGCCCAATTGGCCGATTGACCGCTGATCCCGAAATTGCGGCGGATGAGACGCTTCGGTCGATTGTTGCCGATGCTCTCCAGCGCTGTCGCGTACTTTTGGTTCAAACAATCGAGCAGGCTATGGTTGCCGATGAATTGGCCAAGGATATGGAGCCCAGTGTTCTGGCGGACCTCATGCTGTCGACACTGCAGGGTGGGTTGGTTTTGGCGGGAGCAGCGGCCTCTGATGTGCCCTACCGAAATTCCGTGGCAGCGTTGATCACGCTTTTACGGCGACCGGATAGCGCTCATCGTTAGTGGTATTCTAACTTAAATGATGTTGTATCTCCGGGTATTCTTCAATGTAATGTTCGAGTTGCTTCGCTGCGATGAGGACATCTTTTAACTTTTGTCGGTAATGTCCAAGGTTTTCAGATGTGATACCACATCTGATCAGTGCCGTCCCTCCTGCACAAAGCATAACGCCATATGCGAGAGCCTTGTCAGGATCCGATTGAGCCAGACAGGCTTATCGATTTTTCGTTTGTCTTTTCGAAAAAACTGGCTTCCACTTTTCCCTCACTAGAGTTTGTCAGGGAAAAGT
>DNPN01000214.1:0-5803 GCA_003501385.1 Rhizobium sp.
GTTCATCAAACAAAAACACATCGGGTTGGCGGACAATGGCGCGGCCAATGTCCACGCGCTGGCGCTGGCCGCCGGAAAGCTGGGCTGGCTTGCGCGCCATCAGCGCATCCAGTTCCAGAATTTTGGCAGCCTCCGACACACGGCGGTCTATTTCCGGCTTGGCCATACCTGCAAACCGCAGCGCAAAGCCCATGTTTTGCTGCACCGTCATATGCGGATAGAGCGCATAGGTTTGAAATACCATGGCGATGCCGCGCTTGGATGGGTCAACTTCATTCATCGCCTTGCCGCCAATGGTCAGCGTGCCGGAGGTGATATCCTCAAGCCCCGCCACCATGCGCAAAAGCGTGGATTTGCCGCAGCCGGATGGCCCGACAAACACCACGAACTCGCCGGATTTGACCTCGAGATCGACGCCCTTGATCACCTCAAGGGCACCATAGGTTTTGCGAAGTTGGTTCAGCGAGACATCAGCCATGGATTTTGCCTCAACCAACGGTGAAGGTGATGGATTGGGTGCCGAACGGGCGGCAAGTGGCGGTCAAGGTAATGGTGCCAGCCACATCGCCCGCTTCGATCCAAAGACCCGTTACGCCGCCCTTGAAGCTTGAAAGCTCTGGTCCAATGAGCCGACCGGGACCCTCCAGAGACAGGGCAATCGGATCATCAAAGAAGGGCAGAACATTGCCGCCTTGATCGAGTGCGCGCAGGATAACGCGCACGGTGTCCTTCTCGCCAGCCACAAGCGCGGTCGCATCCGGCACAATGTCCAGCTTGGTGGGCAATGGATCGGCAGGCAATTCAATAACTTTCACCGCTTTGCCATCGACATAGCCGGTGATGGTGCCGCCCATCCAGGTCAGGCCCCAGCTGCCAAATTCTTCCTTGGTCATGCTGCGCTCATCGATAATCACTGGAGGGTGGGGCAGGTGTGGATAGGTCTCTCGGTCTGGGCCGACACGCTTGGTCAGCGTTTCACCCAGCGTCAGCTCAACATAATCGCAATTGGTGAGGATGATCAGCGGCAGCACGCCGCCAATGTTGCGCTCTCCGCGCGCCCAGAAGGTCACGGGTTGCAACACCACGCCGCCATCCGGGTCGCCTTGTGAGGCGTAGACCGAGGCGGCCAGTTTTGGCTCGCGGTACATATCCATGACGCCATGATAGCAAATGCGGTCGCCGGAGCCGAAATCCTTGTGGGTGTTGTAGTCAAACATGCACCAGCCGGTGCAGCCGGAAATCGAGAGTTCGCCCGCCACTGCATTCAGCATCAGCAGATGCCGGGTGACATGTTCGGCCTGCCGTTGCTCTTGATCCCAGCGTTTGGTGGGGTACATGTGGCCGTTATATTCGGTGATCATATAGGGGACTTTGGCGGGTAGCCCGGTTGTCTCGGCCTGATCGCGGATCACAAGCCTGCCGCGATTGTTGCCCGGCATTTCTTCCATGCCGAGAATGAAGTCGTTCATGGTGTAAACGTCTTCCAGCATTTCGCTGTTGGTAATGTATCGCACGCCGCCGGTCTGGCGGGTGCTGTCCATCTCGCGCGCTAAGCGATTGGTTTCCGCATAAAAATCATTGCTGTCTTGCGATTCATTGATGCGCACGCCCCAGATGATGATGGAGGGGTGGTTCCAATCGCGCTCAATCATGCGGCGGACGTTTTTGATCGATTCCTGCTGCCATTCCAGCCCGCCAATATGCTGCCAGCCGGGGATTTCCTCAAACACCAACAGGCCGATTTCGTCGCAGCGATCCAGAAACCACTTGGATTGCGGATAGTGCGAGGTGCGGGCAATATTGCAACGCAGATCGAATTTGAGAAGATCAGCATCCTTTTCCTGACCCCGCCGGCCCATGGCATAGCCCAGATGCGGCCATGCCTGATGGCGGTTGAGCCCGCGCAGCTTGATGTTTTTGCCGTTGAGGAAAAAGCCATCGGCGCGATATTCGGCGGTGCGGAAACCAAAGCGGCTGGAAAGGCTGTCTTTGCCATTGGCGGTGTTGATCTCGGCGGTCAGCGTATAGAGCACCGGATTGTCGAGATCCCAAAGGGCGGCATTGGTTATGCCGGAAAGTTCCACCACTGTCTCATGGCCGCGCAATGCAGCCTCAGCACTGGCAAGGGTTGCGCCGTCTTTGCCCGTGATGGACACGCGCGCCGAGCCAGAGGCATCCAGCGCTTCGGGGTTGGCGAGGATGATTTTGGCAGTGACAACCTTGCTATCGGCCAAGGCATTGGGTGTCTCGATCTTGATGTTCTTGATCGAGACCTTATCGGTCACTTTCAGCCAGACATCGCGGTAAATCCCGGCATAGGTCAGATAGTCAATCTGCCCGCCGAAGGGTGGAATTTCGGGGTTTTCAGAACCGTCGATTTTAACCGACAAAAGATTTTCGCCCGGCTTCAAATGCGGGGTGAGGCGGGCTTCAAACGGGGTGTAGCCATCCTTGTGGGCAATGATCTCATGACCGTTCAGTGTCACAACGGAATCTGCCATGGCGGCATCAAACACGATGGAAACCTCGCGGGTTTCAAACCCCGGCTCCCACACAATCACCTTCTGATAGGTAAAGGCTTTTTGATAGAGCTTTTCATCAAAGTAATTATAGGGCAGCTCGACTGCTGTGTGCGGCAGGCGCACGGTTTCGCCGCTCTGGAGGGCGTTGACCCATCCGGGCTCAAACCCGTGTTTAAAGGTCCAGTTGGCATTGAAATTCTCATAACGACGCATGGTAAAACCCTATTTGACCGAGCCAAGCATGCCTTGCACAAATTGGCGCTGCATGGCGAAAAACACAAACAATGTGGGAAGAGTGGCAAGGATGGTACCGATCATCACGGTGCCATATTCAGGATAATAGGCCGAGGCAAAGGACGAGACGACGAGGGTGATCGTCTTGGTCTCATTGGATTGCAGCACAATCAGCGGCCAGAGATAATTGTTCCAGTTCAGCATAAACACGATGACAAAGGCGGCCGCAAAGGTGGAGCGCATCACCGGAAGGTAGATGTAGAAAAAGATCTGCCATTCATTCAGCCCATCCACCTTTGCGGCATCGCGCAGCGCAGACGGAAACGCTTTTGAAGCTTGCCGGAAATAGAAAATGATAAAGGCAGAGGCGAGAGAGGGCAGGATAATGGCAATATGGGTGTTGATCAGCCCGGCATTCGACATCAACAAAAACAGCGGGATCATCAAAGCCGCAAACGGCACCATCAGCGTCAACAGCACCACGGCATAGATGCGATCGCGCAGTTTGGTGCGGAACATTTCAAAGCCATAGCCAGCTAGCGATGAGATCAAAAGCGTGATCAGCGTGCCAAACACGGCGATTTTCACCGAATTCCACATCACCAGCGGCACATCCACGGTGGTGAAAAAACTGGCGATATTGGCAATGAGAGCCGAGCCGATTGAGAGCTTGCCACGGATAATGTCCGACGTGGTGTTGGTGGCCCCAATCACCATCCAGATGAAGGGAAACACCGAGAGAAAGGCGGCGAGAGACAAAAAGCCGTATTGCAAAAATGTTCCGAAACGACGGCTCATTGGCGTTCCCTCGCTGCATAAAACTGCACCATGGACAGGAGCGCCACCATCAACACAATCACATAGGACACGGTGGCGGCATAGCCGAAATTCGGCATGAAGCGGAAGGTGAGGTTGTAGATGTAAAGCGATAGCGTCAGCGTGGCGTCTGCTGGGCCGCCTTTGCCCTCTGTCAAACTATAGACCTCATCAAACAATTGCAGCGTGCCAATGGTGGAGGTGATGGTGGTGAACAGAATGACGGGCTTGAGCATCGGCACTGTGAGATGCACAAACCGCCGCCATGGGGGAATGCCATCAATGCGCGCTGCTTCATAAATCGAGCGATCAATATTTTGCAAAGCCGCCAGATAGAAGATCATGTTATAGCCGGTCCAGCGCCATGTAATGGCAATGATAATCAACACCTTGGCCCAGAAGGGGTCTGTCAGCCAGCTGATGGGCGTGGACATTACCCCAATCATCATCAGCGTGTTGTTGACCACGCCATCGACGGCAAACATGCTCTTGAACAGAATGGAATAGGCCACCAGCGACGACACGCAGGGCAGAAAGATCAGCGTGCGAAACAGACCAGAATATCGCAGTTTGGGATTGTTCAGCGCCACCGCCAACAGCAGGGCGAATGTGAGCATGATTGGCACCTGAATGACGAAAAACGTCATGGTATTGGTCAGCGCTTTCAAAAACACCGGATCATTGACAAGGCGGGTGATGTTGCCCAACCCGGCAAATTTCATCATCATGCCCTTGCCCGAATAGAGCGACAAAACCAAAGATCGCACAATCGGATAGATCATAAACAGCGAGATCAGCGCCAAAGCCGGGGCCACAAACAGCCAGCCGTTGACGTTGTAGTATTGTCCTAATCCGCCACGTTTTACCGCTGCCATCATTGCATCACTTCAGTCTTGAAGGGTGAAAAAAACGACCGTGCGACCCGAGAGCCACACGACCATCCGGGAGGAGCGCTTAGAGCATTCCGCGATTTCTTCGAATCGCAAAATGCTCTAAGTTTTTGTTTTTACGCATTTCGGGACGCAAAACCGCGATACACTTTTGCTCGAAATGCTCTACTGAATCTGGCCTTCAGCCTGACTGGCCACGGCCCTCATCACATCATCAATCTTGGCACCGTCGATCAGTGAAGGCAGATTGGCGGTCACGGCGGTGTCCACCTCATTGGTGAAAATGCCGTAGTTGACCGATGGCACCTTGGCCAACCAATCAGAGAAACTCTGCCAGACCTTTTCGCCACCAAAATACGGGTCTGCGGCGTTATAGGCCTCGCCTTTGCGGGCTGCCAAAAGGGTTCCGACAGCGCCGCGCTCGGTGAGGATTTTCTGGTAGAAATCAACATTCTTGGCGTAGATCTCGTTGAGAAAATCAATGGCCTCGTCTTTTTCCTTCGAATTTTCCAGCACATACCAGCTGGAGCCACCGAGATTGGAGGCGGCCACCGCGCCATTCAGCGTCAGTTTCGGAATGGGAGCCACGCCCCATTTGCCGGATTGATCGGCCTGCGCCTTGATGGTGCCGGTGATCCAAACCCCGGTGATAACGGATGCAACATCGCCAGAGGTGAAGGCATTGACGCCATCGGTCCAGCCGCTGGTGGGCTTGGCAATACCGTCTTTCAGAAGCTTGGCCTGAATGTCCATGGCAGCCTTCAAAGGCGCATTGTTTTCAACATCCAGCTTGCCGTCCTTGTCGAAATACCAGGTGCCGCCCGATTGCATGATCACGCGGGTCATGCCGCCATCATTGGCATCCAGCGCCAACATTTTTTTGCCAGTCTTGGCAACAACCTGCTTGCCAATCTCCATAAACCGATCCCAGGTGATATTCTGCATATCTTCTGGCTTGAAACCGGCCTGTGCCAGATAGTCCTTGCGATAGTAGAATCCCGTGACGCCCGCATCAAACGGCATGCCATAGGTCTTGCCCTCCAGTGTCATCAGGCTAACCTTGTAGGGCGCAAAGCCGGAATAATCGACCTTGCCGGACATGGGCGCAAAAGCGCCGGGGAAGGATTGCAGATATTTCTGCGCGCCGTAATCTTCAATCAGCACAATATCGGGCAGGGAATTGGCGGCACCCGATGCAAGCCCGGTTTGCAGCTTCTGCTCCACATCCGCCTTGGCAAAATCCACCACCTTGATGGTGGTGCCGGGGTGCTTGGCGGTGTAAAGCGCGCCCGCTTCCTTCATGATCGCCACGTTGAAATTCGGGTCCCAGCACCAGACGGT
>DNPN01000214.1:6069-10295 GCA_003501385.1 Rhizobium sp.
AGGTGACTTCACCCGCCATAGCAGCCGTGGCTGCCAGCAGGCTGACGCTTGCTGCAATGGTCGCAACGCTTGTTTTGAAAATGGAATGTGTGTTCACGCTCATCCTCCCAAGAAGAGTGTATCCGGCAGTCCTCCACCGCCTTTGTTGCACTATTTCCGATTGGTTGAAAAACGCAAGAAAAATTTTACTAAATATTTTGTGCACCTGCGAAGGCGGGCACCATCATTCCGTGATTTTTGGCGTGCGGCAGCTACCGCGCCAGCGCATTCTGGTGGGAATGGTGATATGCTTGGCATAGTCGCGACCCATCAAGCGTTCTACCAGAAGATCGACTGCGGTTTCGCCAATAGGTTCGCCGGGAATGTGCATGGTGGACAGCGGCGGATTGAGAAATTGCGTCACGGGAATATCGTTGAAGGACGCCACAGCGATATCAACGGGGATGGAAAGCCCCGCCTCCTGAATAGCGCGATAGGTGCCTATAGCCATATTGTCATTGGCACATAAAATCGCATCGGGGCGTATGGGCAGCTCCAGCAATTGGCGGGCCTGTTCATAGCCCGTTTCCAGCCGCAGATTTCGGGCGCAGGTTTCGGCCTGTCCAAGTGCAATCAGTGCCGGGTCAAAGCGTTTGCTCTCCTGATGCCATTGCACATAGGCTTTGCAGCGCTGTTCGCCATACATCACGGCCTGATCATCCATCAACTCATAGCCGCCAACAAAGCCGATGCGCTGGTAGCCTGCCAATGCCAAGCCTTCGAGGATCATCCGCGTTGCTTTGCCCAGATCTGCCAGCACGCAATCAAATTGATCCAGTTGCGGGTTGAAATCGGCAAAAACCACGGGTTTTCCGGTGTGAGTGAGTTCTGCAATCACCGCAGGGTGATGTTTTCCCACCACTATCATGCCGGCTGCGGCCTGCAGTGCTGCAGAATCTCGAACCTCATCGGTGTTGAAAATCTTGGTGGTTTCCAACCGATGATCGTGGCAGCGCCCCTCAATGCCTAAGCGCACGCCAACGTAATATGGGTCGCTCAACTCTTCATCGGGCCTTAGAAAATGCAAAATGGCAATCGGCGCAGTGATGGTGGGAGAGGGAGCAAAAGGCTCGGTGGGGGCGTTGCGCCGATTGCGGTTCCGCGGCGTTTCATAGTTCAGCGCTTCCGCTGTCTCGATAATCGCCTGCCGTTTGGCCTCCGAGATCGACAGTGTCTGGTCATAATTCAGCACCCGCGAAACAGTGCCGGAAGAGACACCAACAGCGTCGGCGATTTCGCGCAGTGTGACCATGGGGAGCGCCTTTGAAGTCGTTCGATGGCATCACGCCATCGCTGGTAAAAATCTGGTAAAATTTACTAGAGAAACTTTGTGATTTTCGCAAGGTCTCACTTGATCACGCGTGCAATGCACCGCTCTTCACGTGAAGATGCCCGTTGCAACATGCCAAACAGATCACGCGGATCATCAGGATCGGCAATCATGTCGAGTTCCTGATAGAAATCCGTGCCGACAATTTGGGCGCGGATGTGCCGTAGCGCCGAAAAATCCTCGATGGCGAAACCAACACTGTCAAACAGGGTGATCTGGCTGCGCTCTTTGCGCCCCGGCACGGAGCCGCAGATCACTTGCCAGAGTTCCGTCACGGGATAATCCGGCTCCATTTGCTGGATTTCACCCTCAATGCGGGTTTGGGGCGGGTATTCCACAAAGGTGTCAGCGCGTTTGAGAATGTCGGGATGAAGCTCCGTCTTGCCCGGGCTGTCACCACCAATGGCGTTGATGTGAACACCAGCACCCACCATGTTATCGGTCAAAATCGTCGCATATTGCTTGTCTGCGGTGCAGGTGGTGATGATCTCTGCTCCTTCAATGGCCGCTTGCGCGGATGCGCAGGCCGTCACCACCATGCCCATGGCCTCAAGATTGCGGCGGGCTTTGTCCGTGGCTTTGGGGTCAATGTCATAGAGTTTGACATGGTCAATGCCCACCACGGACCGCATGGCCAGCGCCTGAAATTCGGCCTGCGCGCCATTGCCAATCAGCGCCATGGTGCGTGCATCCTTGGGGGCCAGATATCGGGCGGCAAGGGCCGATGTGGCGGCGGTGCGAAGGGCTGTCAGCAGGGTCATTTCGGACAAAAGCACCGGATAGCCGGTGGCCACATCGGCCAGAAGGCCAAAGGCCGTGACTGTTTGCAAGCCTTTGGCGGTGTTTTTGGGATGACCATTCACATATTTGAAGCCGTAAACTTCGCCATCGGAGGTCGGCATCAGCTCAATCACGCCTTCCAGCGAATGGGAGGGCACGCGCGCCACTTTATCAAACAGCGGCCAGCGGCGAAAATCGGCCTCTATGGCATCGGTGAGCTGCACCAACAGCGGCTCAATGCCAATATGATGCACAAGCCGCATCATGTTTGCGACGCTGACGAAGGGAATAATCGCTTTGGATGATGGTGCGCTGGTGGGCATGGTCATGTCCTTTCGCAAATGCTGGGACAAACAGATTAGCAGGGAGAAATATCCAGCCGAAAGGCTATTTTTCTATCAAAATACCCGCTACATTGCGCAGATTGATCAGTGCAATTGATGAAAATGTCCAAAGAGGCCTTGATGACATCCACCGACTACACCCCGGACAGCCTCGACCGTCGCATCATTGCCCATTTGCGCGCCGATGGCCGTGCCTCGCTGTCCACCCTGTCCGATACGCTGGGTGTGGCGCGTGGCACGGTGCAAAAACGGCTGGAGCGCCTGCTGGAAACCGGAACGGTGATGGGTTTCACCGTGCGGGTGCGACAAGACTATGAGCATGATACGGTGCAGGCGGTGATGATGATTGAGGTCACCGGAAAATCCACCACGCAGGTGATCCGCAAGCTCAAAACCCTGCCAGAGATCTATTCGCTGCACACCACCAATGGCAATTGGGATCTGGTGGCCAATATCCGCGTTGCAAGCCTTGCGGATTTTGACAGGGTGCTGCGCGAAGTGCGGATGATTGATGGCGTTGCCAATAGCGAAACGAGCCTTTTGCTCAGTAGCGTTTGATCTTTTCAGATATCGACATCTTCAAAAAACTGTCACAGCTTATGCCTATCTGTTAGCTTCTGCTGCAATGGTGCCCTCACGGTTGCTTTGTCCCTTGCGGGAATGGTCATGAACATGCTGCAACAAATTGCGTTAAAGGCGGGCTGCTCGGTAGCCACGGTGTCGCGTGCGCTCAACAAAAGCGGCCCGGTCAGCGAGCGCATGTTGCTGCGGGTGGAAAAGGCGGCGTTTGAACTGGGCTATCGGCCAGATGCCAATCCGGTCACCGTGCAGCGATTGCGCCAGAAACCGATGATTGGCGTGCTCATTCCCAGCATCACCAATCCGGTGTTTGCGGCATCCCTTTCCAACATTCAAAAACGTGCACGGGTTTCGGGCCATGGGGTGATTATTGCCCAATCGGATTATGATCCGGTGCGCGAGGCGGAAGCCATCCGAGATCTCGTATCCGAGCGCCCGGTGGGGTTGATCTTGACCCTATGCGATCCGCAAGCGAACAGCGCCAATCTGCCGCGAAAGCTGCCGCCAACGGTATTGCTGCACAATTTGCCAACGGAGCGGTTTCAGGCCTCGGTGGCCGCAGATAATTTTCTCGCAGGTCGTCAATTGTGTGAGCATTTGCTGGAGCATAATCACAGCAGTATTCTGTTTGTATCGGGATCATTCATCGCATCCGATCGTGCCAGATTGCGTTATGAGGGCTATTGCGCGGCGCTGAAACAGCGCGGATTTGCGCCGCATCCGGCTTTGGAAGTGGCTTTTCTCAATGGTTATGATGGTCTGGATTTAAATGCATCCATCAAACAGTTCCAGCCAACAGCGATCATTGCTTCCAATGACCTGCTGGCCTTTGGCGTGATTGGCGCTTTGCGTCGCGA
Organism: Rhizobium sp.; assembly: GCA_003501385.1. Classification (GTDB taxonomy): domain Bacteria; phylum Pseudomonadota; class Alphaproteobacteria; order Rhizobiales; family Rhizobiaceae; genus Allorhizobium. Next base: position 9,999 of record DNPN01000214.1, read on the forward strand.
TGGAATGAATGTTCCCGCCGATATATCCGTGGCCGGGTTTGATGGAATTTCTCTTGGTCTCCTGATTGATCCACCTCTGACCACGATTGAGATGGCCGATGCCAGCATGGGTGCCGCCGCCGCTTCACTGCTGATCGACATGACCGAAAACGGAAGCAAACCCCGCCACCTCAGTGTGCCGCACAGTTTGCGCATTGGTGGCACGGTGCGGGCGATTTAGACGCAAAATACCCGCCGCCCATATCGCGCGACGTCAGTTCGTTGACGAACCTCTAGAGTCTGTCAGGTTCATATTGA
>DNPN01000184.1 GCA_003501385.1 Rhizobium sp.
CGGACTCGGATGTATCTGCAATCGCTTCAATCGAAAAGAATGCTTCAATTTCTTCAAAGCCGCAGGATATGCGCGAGATTAATCGTACGACGCTATAGAGTTTGTCAGGGAAAAGTGGAACCCGGTTTTCCCGAAAAGACAAACGAAAACAAAAAAATGGGTGCATCCCTACACCTTACCTCCTACTCAGACACAAAATTCGCCTTTCAGAACATCCATCCTGATTGAATTTCAATCTAAAGTCGCACATTACTGCGATAATCCGTCATCAGCGAGCGAATTTCATTGAGCAGGCGTTCGGGATTGACGGGTTTTTGTAACACCAGATCAGCGCCACTGGACAAGGCATCGGCCTTAGCACTTGCGCGCAAGTCACCAGTCAACACCAGAACCGGGCACCGTGGCCGCTGCTTCAATTGCTCAATCATACGCACATATCGGATCACCGAGCCACCCTCACCGCCCGGCATACCAAGATCAGTGATGATCAGATCAATATCAGCACCACTATCGGCTGCAACCTCCCGCCGCAAGGCATCAAAATCACTGACCTGCCCCACCACATGACCCGCCTGTTGCAAAACCGCCTTCAGCAGCGTGGCGTTCACGAAATCATCTTCACCGACCAGCACGTTCAAAGCCGTGGAGTTTGACAGAACAGGATGCAACGATCCTGCATCCGCCCCGAGAGGGGGCGCGACATGGGCCGAATCGACACCACTCATCAATCCGCGCAACACATCGCTCAAGGTCTGTTCGCGCAATGGTCGAATAAGCCAGGCATCAAAGCCCGTTAAAGGCCGCAGCGGTCGCTCTTCCGGGTTAACCAGATAGATCCGTCGCACTTTGCGCTCGCCCGACAACAAGGGAGACAGTTTCGCGTCATAATCACAGATGCAGCGATGATCGACAATCACATCGGTCAGGCTTGCGCCCTCGACTTCAATGGCATGGAGGATCTTGGCAGCGGCGTCTGCTGTAGTGGCAACATGGCAGGCACCACCAAGCGAAAGAATAGTGTGCTTGGCACCTTGCACGAACGGGCCAGCCGGCGCAAGCACCAGAACATTGGACCCCGCAAGCAACGTATGGCGCGGCTGCATCGCAGTTCCGCACGCAACGGATGTGTTGGGCAAACGAATTTCAAAAGAAGTTCCCTCACCCTCCGCCGTGTCGATAATCGACAGCGAGCCGTGCAGCGCCATCATCAAACGCTGAGAAATAAACAGGCCAAGCCCGGTTCCCCCACTGCGCTGAACCTGATCGCCACCTTGGGAAAATTCAACAAACAGCCGGGTCCGCTCTTCCTGCGTCATGCCGGGTCCGGTGTCACGCACCACCACCACAAGCTCATCACCAACACAGGACGACGACACCAGAACACCACCCTCCAAGGTGAACTTAACAGCATTGCCAATCACGTTGAACAACACCTGCCGCAGTCTGGCCACATCCACATCGATTTCTTCCGGCACATCGGTATCGGCGGCAGCGGCAATTTCAATGCCCTTGGCATGGGCGCGCGGTGCCAGCATCTCCACCACGCTTTCAATCAGGCGCCGCGGTGAAATTTTTTGGCTATGAAGTTCGAAATGCCCGGTCTCCAGCGTGCTATAATCCAAAAGATCAGCCACAAGCTGTTGCAAGGCCTCGCCCGCCTGCACAATGCCCGAGAGATAGTTGCGTTGCTCAGGCGTGAGGTCCGTGCGCCCCAAAAGGTGTCCCATTCCGAGAATGCCATTCAGCGGCGTTCGCATCTCATGGCTCACCGTGGCGAGAAGACGCGTTCTGACTGCTTCCGCAGTCGCAATGGATGAGACGGTATCCTGCATCTTTGAGCGCATTGTCGCCTACTTCAGTTGAGCCGCAGAGACGATAACACGAAGTCTCTCAACGGTTTCTTACAGCAGCCTCAAGCATCATCATCGCATCACATCAAAAAAAATACAATCACGCTTCAGCGCCTGCTGCTCAACCAAACCATTAGCTCCTGCAGCAGAATCAAACCAGCGCCAATACTAATCAAGCTATCTGCGAGATTAAACACGGCAAAGGACCATGTTTCAGTATGAAACAAGATATAGTCCACCACATAGCCATAGGTGAAGCGATCGATGATATTACCGAAGGCACCGGCGATAATGAGACAGTATCCAGCCTGCGCAAACCGATGATCTGCACGGGTGCCGCGCCAAAGCCATGCCACAAACAGCACAATAACCAGACGCAACACGATGATCACCCAGCTGTCCAGATGCGACAGCATGGAAAAGGCCACGCCCAGATTGTGGGTGCGATAGAGATAAAGCCCCAGCATCGGCACCACATCAATCTGCTCCTGCAGAGGCAGCAAAACTTCCACGGCATATTTGATGGCCTGGTCCAGACCAAGCAGCAGCAGAATAAAGCCAAGGGCCAAAGCCGGGCGCGACAGGAGAGAGACGGAATTGCTCATCACACATCATCCAGCGTCAAGAGATGGCGGCGGGCCTCAAACAGCATAACACCCGTGGCAATTGCCAGATTGAGCGAATCCGCAAGACCGGCCTGAGGAATGCGCGCCAAGCTATCGGCCTTGCTGGCCAACTCTTCCGGTAGACCCGATTGTTCATTGCCCATCAGCACCACCACGGGGCGGCGCTTGTAATCCACCGTGCGATAATCTTTGGCACCTGCCAGATGGGTGGCCACGAGATTGATACCGGCTTGCGCCTTCCACGCCAGAAATTCCGGCACAGTGGTTTTGACAAGTGGCAAGGCAAAAATCGAGCCCATGGTAGCCCGCACGGTTTCCATAGCGAAAGGATCGGTGCTATCGCCAATCAACATCACGCCCGACGCGCCTGCGGCGTCGGCGGTGCGGATGATGGTGCCCAGATTGCCGGGATCACGCACGCGATCCAGCGCCACCCATGTCTCGCCTTCACCCAGAGAGACGTTTTTCAGCGCCTTCCAGCGCTGATCAAACACGCCTGCCACCATTTGCGGATTGTCCTTGCGAGTGATGGAGGCCATCACCTTTTCACTGACTTCCAGCACCATGCCGCCATGGGCCACGGAGCGGGCCGCAATTTTTTCCACGTGCGGCTTGCCTTTGGCAGCCTTGGAATAGATCAGGTAGCGCAGTGTCCAGCCCAGCTCGGAGGCATCAATCACCAGTTTCAAGCCTTCGGCCAAAAAGGTTTTTGTCTCATCGCGGGTCTTTTTTTGGGAAAGCGCCTTGATATCCTTCACAATCGGATTGGCAAGGCTGGTGACTTCCTTGACCTGACCAACCCGGCCAGAACCTGCGCTCTCGTTCAATCCATCACTCATTTCGGAACCCATCTGCTGAACAGCGACGTTGAAAGGGCGCGCCCCGGTGTCTTGCCATCAAGACCCGCCTCGCGCAGCACAAGTTCGCCAGACTCCACCAAGCCGCCCTTGCCGCGCATGGTCTCACGCATCAATTCATGAATGGCGTAGAAGCTGGCACGAATGGAGTAAGCCGTCAGCACCAGACCGGCGGCTTTGGGCGCAAGAATTTCGCGGCAGAGTGACAGCATCAGCGGCAAGTGGTCAAACAATTGCCAGACCTCGCCATTCGGGCCACGGCCAAATTTTGGCGGATCCGTCAGAATAATATCGTAGTGATGGCCGCGCCGCTCTTCGCGCTGAATGAACTTCATCGCATCATCACAAATCCAGCGAATGGGTGCACGATCAAGCCGGCTGAGGGTCTGATTTTCCCGCGCCCAACCAATTGCCTTTTTCGAAGCATCCACATGGGTGACTTCAGCGCCCGCAGCAGCCGCCACCAGTGAGGCAACGCCGGTATAGCCAAACAGATTCAGCACTTTCAGCGGTCGATCAGCCCGCTCGATCGTCTCTTTCATCCATGTCCAATGGGCAATCTGCTCTGGAAACACGCCAACATGGCGAAACGCCGTAAAGCGTCCATGAAAATCCACACCCAGCAGCGACAGCGGCCATGTCTCGCCCAGCGCTTCACGGGGAAAACGCCAGCGGCCCATGCCATCCTCATCGGTATCGCCGGTGAAAACAGCATCGGCCTTATCCCAGACATGCGATGGGAGGGCTGGGGGCCAGAGCGCCTGCGCTTCTGGGCGCACGATGCGATAGGGACCGTATTGTTCGAGCTTCAACCCATGACCGCTGTCAATCAGATGAAAATCGCCCGCCCCCATCGATTCCAGAATCAGCGGCAGCTTTTCACGCGGCAGCGCACCGCTGCGCAATTCCAACGGCACCACGGCGGCGGCAGACGCAGCTTCAGAATGGTTGTCCGGCTCAGGCCGTTTGATCTCATTCGGTTGTTTTTTGGCAAGGCCCTGATGCTTCGCGGGTTTTGATGAGCCTGACTTTGCAGCGTCAGGCTTTCCACCACGCAGGGGCTTTTCGCCCGCAATAGGCGGGCGAGATGAGGCGGCGGGGCGCTTGGAGCTTACGCGGCGGGACTTTTCTTTCACGATGAGGTCGGCTTTCCGGTGTTTACGGGCTTGCGCGCCCATAGCATTCCCTGACCCTTGGTAAAAGAGGGAGCCTTGGTAAAAGACGGCCTTGCGCCAACAACATCATGCCAAAAGGCACCAATGACGCTCTTATCTGGACGCAATCTGCGCCGGACCCGTTGCCGAAGCCGCCATCTGTTCTGCACGTTTTTTGTGCTGATCGGCCTCGCTGCGCCATTTCACGGCCGACATTGCCTCAGCACGGGCCCGTTTGCGATGTCTGCCCTGGCTGACCCATGTAGCTGCAGAGCCAACAACTGCGCCCAGCAAAAACGCCACCAGAAGAAAGGCAAAAAACGGAGCCGATGTCGACAGCATCTGATCATCAGGGCGAAACGGGTTCAGCGCCAGCGTCACCCATTGTCTGTTGGCGACGCAAAGCACAATCAAAATGATTGCCAACGGCACCAGAATAACAATATTGACGAGTTTTCTAAACATCACGCTTCTCCTGATCCCGACTTGTGAAGCCCAAGCTGACGGGCCACTTGGTCACCCAAATCACGACAAATTCAAGGATGCCCTGCCGATCTGCCGTTATGACAGATCAATCGGCATCTTCATCTTCTTCGTCATCCATGCCGGGATTCAGGCGCTCGCGCAATTCCTTACCGGTTTTAAAGAAGGGAACCCATTTTTCCTCGACAAACACTGTTTCGCCAGTGCGCGGATTGCGGCCGGTGCGTGCGGGACGATTTTTCACCGAGAACGCACCGAAGCCACGCAGCTCCACGCGATTTCCCGAGGACAATGCATCGGTGATCTCATCCAAAATAGCGTTGACGATGTTTTCCACGTCGCGGTGATAAAGATGCGGATTGCGGGCCGCAACGATTTGCACCAGCTCGGATTTAATCACGATAACCCCCTGTAAAATAAAGGATGTTGAAGTCGAATTCGGTTGATGATCACCCAACCTGACCAAAGCGGCAAGGCGGGCTTCCTCAATTTGTTAATGCCGTAAAACATCATAAAAATTTGGAATAATCAATCGCTTAAGCCCAAAACAGGCAAGGTGCCAGAAAAAATCTTCTCCACCGTGGTCGCGAAGGCTGAAAATACCGGATCTGTCAGGGGTAACAATCCAAAGCTTGTAATCGACTTGAAAAAATCCATATTTGCAACGAAGAAGGAATTTATGGGCATTCAAAAATTCAATGCGCTTGTAATGCGGCGTGTTCACCCTTGCCTAATACTTAAGCGTTAAGTTGTGGAAGAGACATCCAGAGCGGCGGTTGAATGGCCAAAGACGGATGAATGGCCGAATGACCGGTGAATGAACGATCGATTGGACTTACGGACTTCCGGGAAATGCTTAAGCGTATGGATGCAGATAAAGACAGGGGCGGAAAAAAAACAATGAACGCCCCTTACACCCAAGCCATTGGTCACTCCCGGCGCGTGCGCAGAATGCGGATAGCATTGCCTGCCCTTGCAATCCTTTTGACAGCAGGATTTGCCGGGGTGTCGGTGGTGAGAGCCTATCTGCCGGAAAACCTGAAAATCGAGGGTATCAGCCTGGAAGACGGCAAGGTGGTGATGTCGAAGCCGATCATCAAGGGCCTCAACTCCAATGGCGCCCCCTATTCCATGAACGCATTGCGCGCCTTGCAGGATATCAAAAATCCGAACCTGATTACGCTCGATACCATCGCAGCCACCCTGCCCGTGAACGAGAGCACCCTTGCCGACATTTCGGCTGTGAGCGGCACCTATGACCGCGCAACCGACAAAATGGCGCTCACCAAGCCATTCAAAATTCATCTCTCCAGCGGTGTCGATGCCATGTTCAAGTCGGGTGATCTTGACGTGAAGGCGGGAAAGCTTAAGACAGATGAAATGGTGACGATCACTATGAAAGCGTCATCTCTAGTTGCGCAGTCCATGGATATGACAGATAAAGGGCAGAACATCACCTTTAGTGGTAAGATTCGACTGAGCATTGACCCCTCCACCCTGAAAACCGCAGGCAACTGAGAACAAATCATGACGCAAAACCACCGTCGCATTTCCTTCTGTTTTGCCCATGCCATATTTGCGGCAGGTCTCTGCCTGACCGGCATGATCCATCCGGCCTTTGCGCAGGCCACCACCAGCACGATGGAGGGCATGAAACTCTCCGGTGACAAGCCCATCCAGATTGAAAGTGACGATCTGGAAGTGCATCAGCAAACAAACACCGCCAATTTCAATGGCAACGTCAAGGTGGTTCAGGGCACCACCACCATGCGCTCAAAGGACATGGTGGTAAAATACAAGGGTCAGGGCACTGCCGTGACCAGCGGCGATGCCAAAATTGATACCATTGACGTGCTGGGCAATGTGATTTTGAACACCGAGACCCAGCAGGCAACTGCTGACAAAGGCCATTTTGACATGAACAGTCAGGTGTTTGTCCTGACCGGCGACAAAGTTGTGCTTTCGGAAGGTGGTAATGTGTTTGTTGGCTGCAAGCTGACCGTCCATATGACCTCTGGCGAAGCCAAGCTTGATAGCTGTGGCAAGCGTGTGCAGATCCAGCTGGATCCCAAGTCCCAGCAAAAACCTTGATTGCGGACATTTAAGTGAAAATTCCCGGTTTAAATTCCAATCGTGCGGAAACGAACGACAGTAAGTCTGGCGCAGCATCGGCTGATCGCGAGAAGAACCGCTACGAAGGTACCTTGATTGCCCATGGCCTGACCAAGACCTACAACACCCGCCGCGTCGTCAATGGCGCATCGCTGGTGGTGCGCCGGGGTGAGGCCGTAGGCCTTCTTGGACCCAATGGTGCCGGCAAGACCACCTGTTTTTACATGATCACCGGGCTGGTGCCCGTGGACATGGGCACCATTGCCATCAATGGCAATGACGTAACGTCCATGCCCATGTACCAGCGCTCACGCCTCGGCGTCGGCTATCTGCCGCAGGAAGCCTCGATTTTTCGCGGCCTCTCTGTAGAAGATAATATCCGCGCCGTGCTGGAACTGCACGAAAAGAACAAGGAAAAGCGCGAGCATAAGCTCAACGAGCTTTTGGCCGAGTTCAACATTGAGCGATTGCGCAAGTCTCCTGCCGTTGCCCTTTCGGGTGGTGAGCGTCGCCGTCTGGAAATCGCGCGCGCGCTGGCAACGGACCCGACCTTCATGCTGCTGGATGAGCCTTTCGCAGGCGTTGACCCGATTTCGGTATCGGACATCCAGAATCTGGTACGGCACCTGACAGCCCGCGGCATTGGCGTGTTGATCACCGACCACAATGTGCGCGAAACGCTGGGCCTAATTGACCGAGCCTATATTATCCATGCCGGTGAGGTGCTCACCCATGGTCGCGCCGACGATATCGTCAACAATCCCGATGTGCGCCGCCTCTATCTGGGCGAAAAATTCAGTCTTTGACGCATGCATGAGGGAGGTCCACTCCCTCATAAGAGCCGTAGAGCATTTATGCATTTCATGGAAACACAGTACACGACGCAAATGTTTCTGGGCTGAGAAATCCCCTCCCCACAAGGGGCATGTTTGGGGAGGGGATTTTTTTTGATTGTGTCGTGTACTCTGTCATGGAAACGCATAAATGCTCTAACTCGTTGTTTTAACGAATTTCCGAACTCAAAACCGCGACGCACTTTTGCTGCAAATGAACCTAGAGTCTGTCTTTTCGGGAAAACCGGATTCCACTTTTCCCTGACAAACTCTAGCAGGCCAGATCAGCCACCACCGCATCCAGCACCAGCATTCCCTTGGGTGTGCAGCGCAGGCGGGAATTTCCAAGACGCTCGATAAATCCGTGTTCCAGTAAAAACTGCTCGCGCTCCGGATCAGGATCGCGGCCAGACAGTTGCTGCCAGCGGGCGAGATCAACGCCTTCGCGCAAGCGAAGCCCCATCAGCAACAGTTCGTCGGATTGTTCATCAGGCCCAAGCAGATCCTGTTCGATCATGCCATCGCCGTGCTGCTCGACCTTTTCGAGCCATGTTTCCGGGTGTTTCTCTGTCACCGTGGCCATTTTGTCATGGCCACGTGTCAGGCGGCCATGGGCACCGGGGCCAATGCCAGCATAGTCACCATAGCGCCAATAGGTGAGGTTATGGCGGCTCTCTGCGCCGGGCCGTGCGTGGTTGGACACTTCATAGGCTGGCAGACCCTCGCGCTCGGTGATCTCCTGCGTGGCCTCATAGAGTTGGGCTGCGTGTTCCTCATCCGGTGTGATGATCTTGCCCGCCTTGTGCAGGCCAAAGAAGGGCGTGCCTTCTTCAATCGTCAGCTGATAGAGCGACAGATGATCGACGGCATAGGAAATGGCTTGCTTCAGCTCCTCATCCCAAGCGGCAATGGTCTGATTGGGGCGGGCATAGATCAGATCAAACGACATGCGCGGAAAAATCTCGCGCGCCAGTTTGACGGCCTTCAAGGCATCTTCCACGGAATGCATCCGGCCCAGAAATTTCAGGTCCGCATCATTCAGCGCCTGCACGCCCAGCGACACCCGGTTCACGCCCGCCGCACGGTAGCCGCGGAAGCGTTCGGCCTCGACACTAGTGGGATTGGCTTCCATGGTGATTTCAATCCCGCGAGGCATGGTCCAATGCTTGGCCACGCCGTCCAGCAGCGCGCCCACGGTGGAAGGATCCATCAAGGATGGCGTGCCGCCGCCCAGAAAAATACTGGTGACGGTTTTAGGCCCGCTCAAGGCCCGCATCCGCTCCATTTCTTTCAAAAAGGCAGCCGTGAAGCGGGCCTGATCGACCTTCTGGTGACGAACATGGCTGTTGAAATCACAATACGGGCATTTGGCCGCGCAAAACGGCCAGTGAATATAAACGCCAAAGCCCGGCTCACCGGTGTCTGGAAGGAGAAGCGAAGTCGGCTCGGCCATAAATCCTCAAGCGTCCAGGCAGGTTTCAACGAAAATCTTGAAGGCGCGGGCACGGTGCGATAGCGCTTCCGGATCGCCGGGTTTCCAGCCATGTTTTTCCTCTGCGGTCATCTCGCCAAAGCTGGCGGTGTAACCCTTGGGCTGAAAGATCGGATCATAGCCAAAGCCAGAAGTGCCGCGCGGCGGCCAGATAATGGTGCCGTCCACGTCGCCCCGGAAAAATTCTGTGTGACCATCCGGCCAGGCAAGACACAGCACGCTGACAAAGCGCGCCGCTCTCTGCTCTGGTGTAACAGCACCCTTGTCTTGCAAGGCCTTTTCCACCTTTTCCATCGCCCATGGAAAATCGCGGCTACCGTCTTCGCGCTCGGCCCAATTGGCGGTGTAGACGCCCGGCGCGCCATCCAGCGCTTCGATCACCAGACCGGAATCATCCGACAGGGCAGGCAAGCCGGAGGCCTTTGCAGAGGCGAGAGCCTTGATGGCGGCATTTTGTTCAAATGTCGTGCCGGTTTCTTCTGGCTCAACAAAGCCCAATTCCTTGGCGGACTGGGCCGAAAAGCCAAACGGGCCGATCAGATCGGCAATTTCGACAATCTTGCCAGCATTATGGCTGGCCACAACAATGGTTTTGGTCTCAAGCTTGCGCATTAGGAATCCTCATCGATCTGCCAAAGCCGGGCTTCGGCACCCTCCAGACTATTGCCCGCCGGATCGCGGAAATACAGGGAGCGGGCACCATTGGGCCAGTGAAAATCGGCCTCAATTGCAATGCCTGCCGTTGTCAGGCGCGCCGCCATGGCATCCATTCTGTCACCCGCGATGCGAAAACAGGCATGGCTTGCCCCATGCGCGCCATGGGGCGGCACGGGCAGCATATCTGGCCCCGCCGGGATGAGCGAGTGCTCGGCATTAAATACCAGTAAAACGCCGGGACCACAGCGGAAAAACACATGGCGATCCTCTTGGCGGAGAATCACCTCAAGCCCCAGAACCTCAGCATAGAAGGTCTCCGCTGCGTTGAGATCATCAACGTAAAGCGCTGTTTCCAGAATGCCTTCAATGCCGTTGTCCATGGGATGATCTGTCCTTAGCCAGCAATCGTCTGCTTTTGCAGCTCAATCAGCTCGGCAATGCCGGTCTGGGCAAGGCCCAGCAGCGTCAGGAATTCGTCCTGAGTGAACGGCTTGCCTTCAGCGGTGCCTTGAATTTCAACGATACCACCCTTGCCGGTGATGACGAAATTGGCGTCGGTCTCAGCTGCCGAATCCTCCAGATAATCCAGATCAATCACTGGCTGGGCGGCAAAAATGCCGCAGGACACCGCAGCCACATGGTCCTTCAGCACGCGATCAACCTTGAGCATGTTGCGGCCTTCCATCCACTTCAGGCAATCGCGCAGCGCAATCCATGCGCCGGTAATTGCGGCGGTGCGGGTGCCCCCATCAGCCTGAATCACGTCGCAGTCGATGGAAATCTGACGTTCGCCCAGCGCTTCCAGATCCACAACGGCGCGCAAAGAGCGGCCAATCAACCGCTGAATTTCCTGCGTGCGGCCACTCTGCTTGCCGGAGGATGCTTCCCGCTTCATACGCTCGCCAGTTGCGCGCGGCAGCATGCCATATTCTGCGGTGACCCAGCCCTTGCCGGTGTTGCGCAGCCACGATGGCGCACGATCTTCAAGGCTTGCGGTGCAGAGCACATGGGTATCGCCAAATTTGACGAGGCAGGAGCCTTCGGCATGTTTGGAAAAATTGCGCTCGAACGAGACCTTGCGCATCTGATCGGTTTTTCTGCCTGATGGCCGCATTTTCTTCTCCTCAGCAAACCTTGATTGCTGCCTTCTACGAGTGGTGAAGGTGTTTTGCAAAGGAAAACCCGGTATGAACCACGGAAACACGCGGTTGATGCGCAAAAGCCGTTGTGATCGGCAAATCTGCTATTATATTGATAAGCAACACTGTCGTTAAATGAATCATATGGAGAAGAGTGCGATTACCGTAAGGGATGTCTCAAAGGCGCTGGACGAACGATCGAGAGAGATTTTTCGACGCATAGTCGAGACCTATCTCGAATCCGGAGAGCCGTTGGGATCGCGCAACTTGTCGCGCATTCTTCCCATGTCGCTGTCGCCAGCCTCTGTGCGCAATGTGATGAGCGATCTTGAGGAGCTGGGGCTGATTTACTCACCCCATATCAGCGCCGGACGCTTGCCCACCCAGACAGGTTTGCGCTTCTTTGTGGATGCATTCATGCAGGTTGGTAACCTTTCTCAGGACGAGCGGGGCTCGATTGAGCGGCAGATGCGCTCCTCCGAAGATCAGCCGGTAGAAACGCTCTATAACGAGGCCAGCCGTATGCTGTCAGGCCTGTCGCGGGGTGCCGGGCTTGTGGTGGCGGCCAAGGCTGACCCTATCCTCAAACACGTCGAATTTATTCGGCTGGAGCCCACCAAGGCGCTGGCCGTGCTGGTGGGCGATCACAATCAGGTTGAAAACCGCATTATCGAGCTGCCCGCGGGCATCACGGCCTCGCAATTGACCGAGGCAGCCAATTTCCTCAACGCGCACCTGAGCGGCCAGACATTGCATGAGGTGCGCAGCCAGCTGGTGCAGCTGAAGGAGCAGGTCGCGCAAGAGCTGGATGTGCTCTCGCAGGATCTGGTGGCACGTGGGCTTGCCATCTGGGCCGGAGAAGATGGCGACAAATCGACACGGCTGATCGTGCGTGGCCGCGCCAATTTGCTCGAAGGCCTTGCTGGCGCGGAAGACGTAGACCGGCTGCGGCTGTTGTTTGACGATCTCGAGCGCAAGGAAAGTCTGATCGAAATCCTCAATCTGGCCGATAGCGGCCCAGGGGTGCGGATTTTTATCGGCTCGGAAAACAAGTTGTTTTCGCTCTCCGGCTCCTCGTTGATTGTTGCACCCTATCGCGATGGCGATGACCGTATTGTCGGAGCCGTTGGTGTGATTGGCCCCACCCGCCTCAACTACTCCCGCATCGTGCCCATGGTGGATTATACCGCTCAGGTCATGGCCAAGCTGACCCGCAGCGGACATTGATGCCATCATGGCCGTTTTATAATGCGCTTCCTTTCACCAGATCATCACTGAACCCTTGATTTTTCACCTCCAAACCCTGATATCGGGCACGGACACGAAACCAGTATTCCGGAGAACGTCATGACCGACGAAACCAACAAAAACGGACCTGACGCTGCCGCAGAAGCGCAGACAGAAGCCCCCCTGCACGATGCCGTTCAAGAAGCGGACAACGACGCGCAGGACCTCGACGTGCTTGCCAGCCTACAGGCCGAAAACACCGAATTGCGCGATCGCTTCTTGCGCCTCGCAGCCGACATGGACAATCTGCGTCGCCGCACCGAGCGTGATGTCAAGGATGCCAAGTCCTACGCTGTCACGGCCTTTGCCCGCGACATGCTGGCCGTCTCGGATAACCTGCGCCGCGCTATTGATGCCGTGCCAGCAGAAGCCCGCGCTGCCGCCGAAGCTGGCCTTGCTGCCTTGATTGAAGGTGTGGAAATGACAGAGCGCGCCATGCTCTCCACGCTTGAACGCCACGGCGTCAAAAAGATCGAACCGGAAGGCCAGAAGTTTGACCCCAACTTCCATCAGGCGATGTTTGAAGTGCCAAACCCGAGTGTGCCGAACAACACGGTGACGCAGGTGGTCCAGGCAGGCTACACCATTGGTGACCGCGTGCTGCGCCCTGCCATGGTGGGCGTTGCAAAGGGTGGCCCGAAGGTTGAAGCAACGGAAAACACTGCTGGCTGAACCAATCACCGTCTCCAGAAAAGCCGCGCTCGATCGCGCGGCTTTTTTATGGAAAACGATATATTTCTATGGTTTTTAGTGATTCATTCAATCGTCAGGCAGCGTTTGACGCCTGATCCTGATTGAGGAAGGTATAGATTGCAGTGGCACTATCGCTGGCGCGCAGCTTTGCCACAAGATCCTGATCGCGCAGCACGCGGGCGATGCGGGAGAGAGCCTTGAGGTGATCAGCACCCGCACCCTCCGGGGCAAGCAACAGAAACACCAGATCAACGGGCTGTTCATCCAGTGCTTCAAAATCGATTGGCGTTTCAAGACGCGCAAAAACGCCCTGAATAGCAGAAATATTCGTAAGCTTGCCATGCGGGATGGCGATGCCGTTGCCGACGCCGGTTGATCCGAGTTTTTCACGCTGCAAAATAACGTCAAAAATTTCACGCTCAGGCACGGCAATCAGTTTTGAAGCCTTGGCGGCCAATTCCTGAAGGAGCTGCTTTTTGGAATTCACCCGCAGGACGGGTATGATCGCATCTTGCTGCAGCAAATCTGCCAAGGCCATTTTGAAAATCCTTATCCCACCGACACAAGATGTGGGAAAGCGGTGGTCGGCCACCGCTTTCTCCGGGCGTTTTCAGCCCTTTATTGTGGCGGAATCGATCCAACCGATATTACCGTCATGACGGCGATACACAATGTTCAACTCTTCCTTGCCAGGGCTTCTGAACAAAACAACGGGTTCATCCGTCATATCCAGTGTCATGACCGCACTGGCCACAGACATGGTTTTCAGCTTCTTGGTACTTTCAGCCACGATTGTCGGTGCGTAATCCTCGGGCACCTCATCATCGATCTCCGGCAATGCATCCATCACCGTATAGTCGATTTCAGTGCTGTTTGGAGAACTGTGATGATCCTTCAGCTTGCGCTTGTAGCGGCGCAACCGCTTTTCGATGCGCTCGGAGGCGCTATCGAAAGCCACCTGAGGATCAACGGCTTCACCTGTTGCATGAAGATTGATACCCGTATCGAGATGCACGGCGCAGTCCGCAGAAAACCGCGAAGCTGATTTGGTAACCGTAATCTGACTGGAATACCCCCCGTCAAAGTATTTGCTAACCGCATCTGAGATTTGGGTTTCGATCCGATTCCGGAAAGATTCGCCAATTTCCATATGCTTACCGGTGACGCGTACACTCATGGAGTTTCCCTTCTTATCGTGATTTACCAGTTGAGTTTACGCCAAGCGTTGAGCACATCCAAGCGATTCTGTAAGGAAACATCAAAGGCTGTGCACGTTCTATCAGTGCGGTCTTATATCGATATTCTAAAGTACGTTTCATGGATGAAATACGGAGATTTCGAGGCAAAACCTATGCCGACAACAACACCCGCAAGTCGTGTGTCATACAACTAACCATTTGATTTTACGTTTCCCTTCGACCACGAAAGCCGTTCCCTCTTATGGGAGCTATCCAGTAGTGGGAGCCGATGAAATTGTCAAGATTTTGTTAACTATTGTATCAGAAAAGCCAAGCCGTCCGGCCCCTTGGCATCAAACACCTCAGCCATACATTGCAAGTTCAAACGCACTTTCGCGTGTGCATTGGATCACGCCATATTTTTCGTCGCTCAATCATCGCAAACGACGCTCAAGCAGAATTTTTGGCCAGAGCCCGCTTTTCCCGGCGCCGCTGCACAGACGAGGGAATGTTCATGGCTTCCCGATATTTCGCAACGGTGCGGCGTGCCAGTTCGACACCGCCTTTTTTGAGACTGTCGACAATGTCATCATCCGACAAAATACTATCAGGCCCCTCCTGCGCGATCAGCGCACGGATACGATGGCGCACGGCCTCCGCCGAGTGACTATCGCCACCCTCGGCAGAACTGATGGAGACACTGAAGAAATATTTCAGCTCAAACAGCCCACGCGGTGTGAGCATATATTTGTTCGCAGTCACACGGCTGACCGTGGATTCATGCATTTTAATGGCGTCGGCCACCGTTTTGAGGTTCAGCGGCCGTAAATGATCCACGCCATAGCGCAAGAAAGCGTCTTGCTGGCGGATGATTTCCGATGCCACCTTCATGATGGTCTTGGCGCGCTGATCCAAGCTGCGCGTCAACCAATTGGCCGTTTGCAGGCATTCTGTCAAAAACCCCTGCTCATCCTCGGCCTTGGTGCAGTTTTGCCGGACTTGCGCAAAATAAGTGTTGTTAACCAGTACTCTGGGCAAGGTCTCCGCATTCAACTCCACCAGCCAGCTGCCATCAGGCGCTGAAGACACCAGCACATCCGGAATGACAGTTTCCGATGAGGAGCTTTCAAAACCGGCACCTGGCTTCGGGTTCAGCTTGCGAATTTCGGCCAGCATATCGAGAAGGTCTTCTTCATCGACGCCACACAAGCGTTTCAACGTGGCAAAGTCGCGTTTGGCCAGCAGATCAAGATTTTGCACCAAGGCGGCCATCGCCGGGTCCAGCCGGTCTTTCTGCGCAAGCTGAATGGCCAGGCACTCGCCAAGATCGCGGGCGAACAGGCCCGCTGGCTCCATGGTCTGCAGGGCTGTAAGAATACGCTCAACATCCGGCATCGAGACGCCCAACTGGCTGGATACGTCGGTGAGGTCCACCCGCAGGTAGCCGGCATCATCCAACTGATCAATCAACACCAACGCCACATGCCGATCGACCGGCGCTGACAGCACAAAGGGCAACTGCTGACCAAGATGCTCGCGCAAGGAGACTTTGCCCGCGACAAAATCATCCAGATCATAGCCCTCGCCCGTATCCGACTGGCTGCCGGGCATGGACTTCCACTGGCCGAGCATTTCGGGTGAGTCAATTTTTGGGGTGGCACCATCGTCACCAAAGCTGGCATCATAATTGGCATCCAGCCGATCATTCAGAACGCCATCGCCGCTTTGCTCGTACCAGTCGCTTTCAAGCCCGCCAGCGTCGGCAGACTGTGGAGCAGCCTCCGCCTCGCCTTCACCGACGTCACGACCGCCGTCAGCACTGCTGCCTACCGCATCATCATTTGGTGCAATTTCAAGCAGGGGATTCTTTTCAACTTCCTGTGAAATGAACTGGAGAAGCTCAAAATGAGTCATCTGTAACAGCTGAATCGACTGCATCAACTGCGGCGTCATCACCAGCGACTGCGACTGGCGGAATTCGAGGCGTTGACTGAGTGCCATGGCGGAAGCCGCCTGCTCCAGATTGGTCCGTTTCTTGCTTAAACCTTTCTGCGGCCGATGTACACGGCTTGACGTATTGGAAAAATTTTGTGCGGGAAAACCGGGCTAGAGCTTGAATTCCTCGCCCAGATAGAGCCGCCGGACGTCCGGATTGTTGACGATCTCCTCCGGGCTGCCCTCGGTCAGAATCTCGCCGGCATAGACGATGTAGGCGCGGTCGGTGAGACCCAGCGTTTCGCGGACATTGTGGTCGGTGATCAGCACGCCGATACCGCGTTCCTTGAGGAAGCGGACGATGCGCTGAATTTCGATCACGGCGATCGGGTCAATCCNNCTGCGGCGTCATCACCAGAGACTGGTTTTGGCGAAGGAAAAGATTGGCAGATAGGGCCATGGCGGACGAAAAACTCCCCTACAATTCCCTCTTGAACTTCTTTTGTTCCCGTTTTGATTTTTTCGAGATCTTAACTGGCCCAAAAATTGCTTTTTTATTGGGTTTGGTCAAGCCACAGAAGAAGGTCTTGTGAAAATAACATGACGGCGCGACAGTTTTTTTCAGTGTCGAGCCGCATGGAGCAACGTCCTTACCCACCAAGGCGCAAAAGCCTACCTCACCTCACGTATGTTGCGCAAGCGCCGCCAGACCCGGCCATCAATCGCCATCAGTCCAAGGCCAATCAGCACCATGCCCACCAGATGGCGTGACGCCACCTGATCGCCCAGCACAAGCGCGCCCAGCAGGATGGCACTGGGTGGAATGAGAATGGTCACCAGCATGAGATTGGTGGCACCCGCCGTTGCCAGGATGCGGAAAAACAACACATAGCCAACAGCTGTCGATAGCAGCGCCAGTCCCAGAAGTGCGCCCACCGTTTCCAAACCCGGCATAGGCAATGTCCAGGGCCTATCCAGCGTCAGCATGATCGGCAAGAGAACAAGTGTTGATGCCGTGACCTGTCCCGCCGCAGGCAACAAAAGTGGCAGACCCATGGCCTTAAACCGGCGGACA
>DNPN01000247.1:0-1685 GCA_003501385.1 Rhizobium sp.
TGGAAGCAAGAAGGTCGGCGCTGATGGCGTTTATCGTCGATGCCTCGATCGCTGGCGCATGGCTGTTGCCGGACGAAGAAAACACGCTCGCTGAGCAGGCAATGGCACGCATGGCAGAGGAAGACGCGGTGGCACCCGACCTGCTTCGCCACGAGATTCGCAGCATTCTCCTGAGCGCCGAGAAGCGTGAGCGGATTTCGGTTGATTTTGTTCATTCGGCGCTGGCACGGTTTCGCGGTTTACCGTTGCAACTTGCCGGCCCCGGCGACGACACGGAGGTGGTGCGCTTGTCCCGGAAATATCGTCTCAACGCTTACGATGCTGCCTATCTCGCTCTCGCGCTTCTGGAGCAACTCCCTCTTGCCACACTCGACCGCCGATTGGCGGAGGCCGCACGCGCAGAAGGTGTCGCGATATTAGGACTAACCGAGCATGAGCATTGATCGTCCTGCGCAGCTCTCGGGACGCGTGGCGGCACTCGACACCATCGCCGCCGTCCTGCCCATGGAGCGGCGAGACGAACTGGCGGAGTTGCTGACAGACCAGGATGTCGAGACGCTACGTCATCTGGTCAACGAGGGCATGGGGGCAAACACCCTGCGCGCCCTTACCTCCGATCTGGCCTATCTGGAGGCCTGGTCGTTGGCAACGACGGGAGCATCCCTGCCTTGGCCCGCTCCAGAAGCGCTTCTGCTCAAATTCGTCGCCCATCATCTTTGGGATCCGGAGAAACGTCTGAGCGATCCACAGCATGGCATGCCGAACGATGTCGAGGACAAGCTTCGGGTCCAAGGTTTTCTGCGCTCAAGCGGACCGCATGCGCCGGATACCGTCCGCCGACGGCTTGCTACCTGGTCAACGCTGACGAAATGGCGGGGTCTCAATGGATCATTTTCCTCCCCTGCCCTCAAATCCGCCATCCGGCTGGCCGTGCGCGCAACACCGCGGCTCAGACAGCGCAAGAGTGCCAAGGCGGTCACCGGAGATGTTCTGTCGCAACTGCTTGACACCTGCCGCAGCGGCAGCCTGCGTGATCTGCGGGATCGGGCCATACTGATGGTCGCCTTTGCCTCCG
Organism: Rhizobium sp.; assembly: GCA_003501385.1. Taxonomy (GTDB): domain Bacteria; phylum Pseudomonadota; class Alphaproteobacteria; order Rhizobiales; family Rhizobiaceae; genus Allorhizobium. The sequence goes on from DNPN01000247.1 coordinate 1,076, forward strand.
GCGGTCGCCGTCGCAGCGAGATAGCAAGTTTAAGGAAAGAACAACTGAGCCTCGAAGAGCCTATTCCAGTCGAAGGTGGTCCGTCCCTCCCCTCTTTGTCCATCCACCTCGGCCGCACCAAAACCAGCGGTGCGGAAAATGATGAGGTTGTCTATCTCACCGGCTCGCCGGTCGATGCCTTGAATGCCTGGCTTAACGCGGCAAGAATCGACAAAGGAAGCGTGTTCCGAGCGATCGACCGCTGGGGCAATGTCTCTCAACGCGCCCTCAATCCAAAGGCGATCAATGATATTCTAAAACAACGGGTCGTGATGGCGGGGCTGGAACCTCGGGAATTTTCCGCCCACGGGCTTCGCGCTGGATATCTCACCGAAGCCGCAAATCGCGGTATTCCGCTTGCCGAAGCGATGGAACAATCACGCCACCGTTCCGTGCAGCAGGCCTCAGATTATTATAACAGTGCGACGCGGCGCAGTGGACGTGCCGCTCGATTGCTGTGATTTAATGCTCTACGGCATTGCCAACTGATCAATTTCAATCTTCTGCGTCTATGCGTCTAGAGTTTTTCAGGGAAAAGTGGAACCCGGTTTTCCCGAAAAGACAAACGAAA
>DNPN01000247.1:2033-9300 GCA_003501385.1 Rhizobium sp.
TGTCGCAGTGAATCCTATTCGCTGCGACAGGCTTTAGGTAGGGTTATCTCGACCGGAATCCCATCGATGCAACAAAGCCTGATCAGCCTGCTGTAGACTTTTCATTGTCGTGTTTGGTTGCTGAGATTTCGCAACTGGGACGCCAGATGATGTTGCTTGCCAAGGTAATCTGCTTGACCATCTCCCGTCCGGCCAATCTCTCTAGCAGGAGATCAACGGCTGTTTCACCGATCTGCTCGGCAGGCAACCGCATTGTGGTGAGCGGTGGATTGAGAAATTGGGCCGTGGGGATGTCGTTGAAACTGGCCACAGCAATGTTTGCGGGGATTGAAACTCCCAATTCATTGAGCATTCGGTAGGTGCCTATGGCAACATTATCATTGCAGGTCACAATAGCATCTGGTTGCACCTTGGACAAAAGGCGCTTGGTCAGCTCATAGCCCAGTTGCTCGTTATTGTGCTCGGGGCTGGGCTCTGTCATGCAGAGATCCGGATCGAATTCAGCATGTGTTCTCATCCAGTCGCGATAGCTGCGACAACGGACTTCGCCAAAGGGGTCACTGTCTGCCTGACCGGACCAGCCAATATAGGCGATGCGGCGATAGCCTTTTTGAGTAAGGGCAGCCAACAGCTTGCGCATGGCCACCGAGAGATCGCTGGCCACAGCATCAAATTCTTCGTTAGCCGGAATGAAATCGGCAAAGACAAGATGACGGCTATAACGCGCTAACCAATCAACATGGTCGGCCTCAAAGCTGCCAATGGCAACAACACCCGAGGCGTTTTCGAGGAGCGCAGGTTCAGCCATACTGCCGGTGTTGTAGATCCGCACCGTCTCCATTCTTAGTTCCTGGCAACGGCGTTCAACGCCAAGCCGCAAGGATACATAATAGGGATCAACAAGCTCATGCTCAGGGCGCAGAAAATGCACGATAGCAACCCGGCGCAATGCACTGCGGTTGGTGTTTTTACGGCTCCTTGGCGATGCGTAATTCATGGACGCGGCAGTTTCGATGATCGCCCTGCGCTTCTCCTCCGTGATCGACAGCGTCGAATCCGAGTTTAAAACGCGCCAAACCGTTGTGGCGGAAACACCAGCAGCCTTGGCGATAACTTTGAGGGTTGCCATCTTACGTTCTACTCATTGCTCAGACGGATGGTCTTATTCCGCCATGTAAATATGTTGCGTATCTAAACTAAACACGGTGACGTTCCAGATAGCCCTTGCACACAATGCAGGCAAGACGAGTAATCCTTCTGGTCGATAATTTATCAAATTTTATCACTGTTTTTCTGGAAGCGGCAACGAGAACTACCTCTGAAATGGCTCTTCAAGCCGGGATCTTTGCCGATTGTCGAGTTTTGGGCCTTGATCCTTGCGTCGAGAGATCGCTTTCATGATTTTTTCCCGACATTTAGTGCCGAAATTTCCCGCTCTTTATAGCGCGATAGATTTCATGACGCATGACATGCATTCTAACACACTCAATATAAAGCATAATTTCTTGATATGTGCGGTGGTCGGCGCTTGCCGTTTCGATTCCTAAATATCGTGGAATTTGGTGCTCAATCGCCCAAAAAATTAGCTCAGAAATTTTCAGTGATTATTGATCTTTGATTTTCACCTTGCTATAAATTTCCGGCAAGCCGAAAAAACGGTAGCATATCTCTAGAGAGGAGAGCGATATGAAACAGGTCGATACGCGTTGGAGCCGTGTCATTGGATCAATGGCACTCGGCGTTGGATTGCTGGTTGCCACTGCCTCCACGGCAAAAGATCTGACAGTGTGGTGCTGGGATCCGGATTTTAATGTTCCAGCCATGAAAAATGCCGCTGCGCGGTACACGAAGCTTCACCCCGATGTGAACATCGTTGTGAATAACATTGCGCAGGAAGATATTACCAAGAAATTGCAGACCCAGTTGCTTGCGGGCGTTAGCCAGGGACTGCCGGATATCGTGCTGATCCAGGACGACAACGCGCAGCGTTTTTTGCAGTCCTTTACAAAAGCCTTCGTTCCGCTTTCCGACTCGATCGATATGAAGAAATTCGCCAATTATAAAGTGGCAGCCGCCACCTATAATGGTAAATCTTATTCCGTTCCTTTTGACTCTGGCGTCACAGGTCTGTTCTATCGCACCGACTATCTTGAGGCAGCCGGATATAAGCCTGCGGATCTTCAAGATATCACCTGGGACCAGATGATTAAGATCGGCGCGGCCGTGAAAGCCAAGACGGGTCATCCTTTCCTGGATCTCGACCTTAATGAAGCGGGCCTTGTTCGCTCCATGATGCAATCCGCTGGCAAGTGGTTCTTCGGTCCAGATGAAAAACTTGAGATTTTAGACAATGTGCCATTGAAGACAGCGCTACAAACCTATGCCAAGATCTGGGCGTCGGGCATTGTCAAGCCAGTCTCTGGCTGGACGGCCTATACCGGTGCCTTTACCTCTGGTGAGGTTGCGGCGGTTCCATCCGGTGCATGGATGGCAGGCACCATCAAGGCCAATGCCGATCAGGCGGGCAAATGGCGTGTAGCTCCATTGCCAAAGCTTGATGGCGTGCAGGGCGCAACCACGTACTCCAATTGGGGTGGTTCGAGCTGGTATGTGATGTCCTCGTCCCCGGAGCAGAAGCTGGCCGTCGATTTCATGAACACGATCTGGGCAAACGATGTGGATTTCTATCAGGATATTCTCGTCAAACAGGGCGCAGTGGGTTCCATGTTGGCGGCGCGCAACGGCACGGCCTATAAAACAAAAGATCCATTCTTCAGCAACGAACCTGTCTGGGAGGATTTCTCAGATTGGCTTTCCAAGATTCCTGCTGTGAACTACGGGACATTCACACAGGAAGTGAATGCCGCCATCCAGGCTCAATTGCCCGCCATCGCTAAGGGCGGCAGTGTCGATGCGGCCTTGAAGGCCATCAACGACCGGGTTGCCCAACAGATACAGTAAAACAAGAGCACGACAGGGGCACAACATGCGCCCCTCTTGCGCTGGCCCGCCACCTTGCGGGCCGGCATTCTGTTCACGACCTTGTTTTAGCGAGGAAAGCTTTGTCCAGCTCAAAAATTGCCAAACGCGAACGAATCCATGGTTGGTTCTTCGTCATGCCCGCCTTGGCGCTGCTGGGTGTGTTTATGGTCTATCCTATTATCTGGTCGCTCTGGCTGAGCCTTCATGTTGGCAGGGGTACCAATCTGCGTTTCGGTGGATTTGCAAACATAAGCAGGCTGTTTGAGGATCAGGTATTTCTTCATGCTCTGAGCAATACCTGCATTTTTTTTGTGGTGCAGGTGCCAATCATGATCTGTCTGGCTCTGGTTTTCGCGGTCTTGCTGAATGATCAGAAGCTGTGGGCGCGTGGGTTTTTCCGCACGGTTATTTTCCTGCCTTGCGTCACCTCACTTGTTGCCTACTCTGCCCTGTTTCGGTCGATGTTTGAAACCGAAGGCATTGTCAACAAAGCGCTTTTGAACATCCATATGATTGATTTACCGATCAATTGGCTATCGGACCCTTTCTGGGCAAAGGTTATGATCATTCTGGCCATCACCTGGCGGTGGACCGGTTACAATATGATTTTCTATCTTGCTGCCTTACAGAATATCGATCACTCGATCTACGAGGCGGCCCGCATTGACGGGATTCCTGCACGGGCGCGTTTCTTCCGCATCACCATTCCGCTGTTAAAGCCGGTTATCCTCTTTACAAGCATTATTTCCACCATTGGCACACTTCAGTTGTTTGATGAGGTCAACAATATCACCCAGGGTGGACCGGGTGATGCGACGCTGACGCTATCCCTCTACATCTACAATCTGACGTTCAAATTCATGCCGAATTTTGGCTACTCTGCCACGGTGTCTTACGTCATCGTTCTGATGGTCGCGGTTTTGAGCTTCGTGCAGTTCCTTGTTGCGAAGGAGAGAAAATGACCGGAATCTCAAAAATTATTCGCTATGGTGCGGTTTATGCCGTGCTCTCGGCCGCAGCCTTTGTCTCGATTTTTCCCTTTTACTGGATGTTGGTGGGTGCCACCAACACGTCGGCAGATATTGTGAAGGGCAAGTCAACATTCGGGGACGCACTTTTCAGCAATATTCAAACCTTGTTGCAGCAGGTTGATCTTGGTCGGGTGTTTTACAATTCGGCCCAACTGGCCATTGTCGGCACTGTTTTGACGCTGTTGATCTCGTCGATGGCCGGATATGGTTTTGAGATTTTCCGCTCACGCTTTCGCGAAAAGATCTTCGGAATGCTGCTCTTGCTGCTTTCCATCCCTTTTGCAGCGCTGATGGTGCCCTTGTTTATGATGGTGTCACTGACTGGCTTCGCCAACAGCTTTATCGCTGTGGTTATGCCGGGCGTGGCATCAATCTTCATCATCTTTTACTTTCGGCAAGCCACCAAAGCCTTTCCATTGGAATTGCGTGATGCGGCACGGGTGGATGGCCTCAAGGAATGGCAGATCTTTCTGTTTGTCTATATTCCGGCCATGCGCTCAACCTATGCTGCGGCCACCATCATTGTCTTCATGCTGACCTGGAACAATTATCTGTGGCCGCTCATCGTGCTGCAGACGCCGGATAAGACAACAATCACGCTGGCAATCTCGGCTCTCACATCAGCCTATTCGCCTGATTTTGGCGTTATCCTTGTTGCGACCATTCTCGCAACCCTCCCAACCCTCGTTCTTTTCTTCGTCCTGCAACGGCAATTTGTGGCCGGTATGCTTGGCTCTGTCAAATAAGGTTCTTCAATGCGTTCACTCGTAACTTTCAATGATGGCTGGATTTTTGCTCCAGGTTTTGACGGCTCCACCACCGATGTCGCCCTTGATGGTGCCTCGGTCACACTGCCGCACAATGCCGTTGACCTGCCATTTTCTTATTTTGATGAAAAATCCTATTGCCAGCCGTTTACCTATCAGAAGCGCTTTCAAGTCGATCCGTCATGGTCAGGCAAAGAGGTTTGCGTGGTGTTTGACGGTGCTATGGCCGATAGCGTTGTTTACCTCAATGGTGAGCCGGTGGTGTCCCACCCCGATGGCTACACGCCTTTTGAGGCAACGCTCACGGGTCGTCTTCGCGCTGGCGAAAACATCATCACCGTCAAGATCGACGGCACGGAAAATCCTGCCATCCCGCCATTTGGCGCGCGGCTGGACTATCTGACCTATGCGGGGATATATCGCGATGTCTGGCTTCGCGTGACCGATCCGGTTTACATCGACAATTGCAAGATCGAAACCCCGAATGCCCTGTCTGAGCTGAAGCGCGTGACAGTGGCCGTGCACCTTGCCAATCCACAACAGCTGGATCTGGCAGGTAGCCAGCTTGAAGTGGTGTTGCGCAGCAAAAGCGGCGAGGAGAAGGGCCGCACTGTTGCAGCCGTCGATGCCGAACAGGTGATGGTTGAGCTGTATGGTTTGCAAGACATTGCTCTGTGGGATATCGGTAATCCGGCGCTCTACACGCTTGATTTGACGCTAAATACACCCGCAGGAACAGACGAAACATCCGTGCGCTTTGGTTTTCGCACGGTGGAATTCACGCTGGATGGATTTTATCTCAATGGCAAAAACATCAAACTGCGTGGCCTGAACCGTCATCAGTCCTTCCCCTATGCGGGATATGCGCTGGGTCGCACCGCGCAGGAGCGTGATGCAGATATTTTGAAATATGAGCTGAAGCTCAATATGGCACGCACCTCGCACTATCCGCAATCCAAGTGGTTTCTGGATCGTTGCGACGAGATTGGCCTTCTGGTGTTTGAAGAAATTCCGGGCTGGCAGCATATCGGTGATGTCGCATGGCAGAAAGCGTCGGTGGAAAATGTCCGCCGGATGATCCGCCGTGATTGGAACCATCCGTCGATTGTCATCTGGGGCGTTCGTATCAACGAATCGAAAGACAATCACGAGTTTTACGTGGAGACCAACCATGTTGCACGGGCGCTGGATTCCACCCGCCCGATCAGCGGGGTGCGTTGCATTGCTGAGAGCGAATTGCTCGAAGATGTTTATTCCATGAATGACTTCATTCTGGGCATGGAAGAGATTGATGGCAACCGCCCGCGCACAGCCTTGCGGCCGCAAAAAGAGGTGACGGGCCTGAATAAGCTGGTGCCTTACCTTATCACCGAGTTCAACGGTCATATGTATCCCACCAAGATCTATGATCATGAGCAGCGTCAGGCCGAACATGTGCTGCGGCATCTTGAGGTGCTGGATGCGGCTTATGGTGATCCGCAGGTGGCGGGTGCCATTGGCTGGTGCGCCTTTGACTATAACACCCATAAGGATTTTGGCTCAGGCGACCGCATCTGCCATCATGGCGTTATGGATATGTTCAGAGAGCCAAAGTTTGCGGCCTTCGCCTATTCCAGCCAGTGCGATCCCAATGAAGGCGTGATTTTGAAGCCCGTGACCTTCTGGACACGCGGTGAGCGTAATCATGGTGGCGTTCTGCCACTGATTATTCTGACCAATTGCGATGAAGTAGTGCTGGAAAGCGGCTCCAATCCGCCACGGCATTTTAAACCCGACACAAAGCGGTTCCCGCATCTGCCTCATGCGCCCGTGATGATTTACCGCGAAGACTACCCCGGTCAGGAATTTGGTCATTGGGGCATGGGCTGGCAGGATGTGCTGTTTACCGGTTACGTCGATGGGAAAGCCGTCACGGAGGTGCGCTTCGTTGCCAATCCGGTGGCAGACCAGCTTGAGCTTGTGGCCGACAGTGCTGACATCGTCGTCGGCGATAGTGTGCGGTTGATGGCGCGGGTTCTTGATCAGGTTGGCAACAAGCTGCCTTACATGTTCGAGCCTCTCTCCATCACGGTTGATGGACCGGCAGAGCTGATTGGGCCTTCTCAGGTGGCACTTAGCGCTGGCGCTGTTGGCTTTTGGCTGGTGGCACGCGGTGGAGGCGACATTGTGGTCAATGTCACTCACGCCCGGTTGGGCGCAACACAGGTGCGGATTGTTGCCGCGGGAGTGAAAGTATGAGCGATCTAAAACTCAGCGGCGTTACCAAAAGCTATGGCCATTTCGAGGTCATCAAGGGTGTCGACCTTGATATCCGTGAACAGGAATTTGTGGTCTTCGTCGGCCCTTCCGGCTGTGGAAAATCCACTTTGTTGCGCATGATCGCGGGGCTTGAAAGCATTACCTCCGGCGATTTGTTCATTGGCGGCCAGCAGATGACCGACGTGGAACCTTCCGCCCGCGGTATTGCCATGGTGTTTCAGTCCTACG
>DNPN01000144.1 GCA_003501385.1 Rhizobium sp.
AGTACTCGACCATCTTCAAGGACACTCGCGACCTCGCAAAGGTAACGGTCAACATGGTCAACGCGCTGATGGAAGGCAAGACGCCTGAAGTCAACGACACCAAGACCTATGAAAATGGCGTCAAGGTTGTTCCAGCTTACCTGCTGAAGCCTGTTGCTGTGACCAAGGCCAACTATGAGAAGGTTCTGGTTGAAGGCGGCTACTACAAGGCCGACCAGCTGAAGTAAGATAGAGCGGCCGGAACTCTCATCTGAGCAGTTCCGGCTTTCTTTTTTGTTCGCCCGCCAGCAATTCGTGGCCGTGGCTCTGGAACGATATTATGGAAAATACCATCCTCGAAATGCGGAACATCACCAAGACGTTCCCAGGCGTGAAAGCGCTTGCGGATGTGAACCTGAAGGTTCGCAAAGGTGAGATCCATGCATTGGTGGGCGAGAACGGGGCTGGCAAGTCCACCCTGATGAAAGTTCTCTCCGGCGTGTACCCCGCTGGCAGCTATGATGGCGACATTGTTTATGATGGCGAAGTGCGCAACTTCAAAGTCATCAAGGACAGTGAAGAAATCGGCATTATCATCATTCACCAGGAACTGGCGCTTGTGCCGCAACTGTCCATTGCCGAAAACATCTTTTTGGGCAACGAAATTGCCAACAAGGGCATAATCAGCTGGGAACAGACCTTTAGCCGCACCAAGAAACTCCTCGCCATGGTTGGCTTGAAGGAGCAGCCGAACACGCTGGTGACGGATATCGGCGTTGGCAAACAGCAATTGGCAGAAATTGCCAAGGCTCTCTCCAAGAGCGTGAAGCTTTTGATTCTGGACGAGCCAACGGCATCGCTGAACGAAACCGATTCGGATGCGCTGCTCAATCTTCTGATCGAGTTCCGCAAACAGGGCATCACCTCGATCATCATCACCCACAAGCTCAACGAAGTGCGCAAGGTGGCCGATCAGATCACCGTGCTGCGCGACGGCATGACCGTGAAAACGCTCGACTGTCACGCCGAAGAAGTCAGCGAAGACGTGATTATTCGCAACATGGTTGGCCGTGATCTGGAAGATCGCTATCCGCCGCGCTCGGTGCCAATTGGCGAGACCGTTCTGGAAGTCACGAACTGGAACGCTTTCCATCACCAGCATCGTGAGCGTCAGGTGTTGCATGACATTAACGTCAACGTCAAAAGCGGTGAAGTGGTTGGTATTGCAGGTTTGATGGGCGCGGGCCGCACCGAATTTGCCATGAGCCTGTTTGGCAAATCCTATGGCCACAGGATCAGCGGCGAAGCCTATATGGATGGCAAGCCGGTGGATGTCTCCACCGTGCGCAAGGCCATTGATGCGGGCCTTGCCTATGTCACCGAAGACCGCAAACATCTGGGTCTGGTGCTGGCCGATAATATCTTGCACAACACGACACTTGCCAATCTTCCGGGCGTATCAAAAGCCGGTGTCATCAATGACATCAAGGAAGCCAAGGTTGCCACCGATTATCGCACCAAGCTGCGCATTCGCTCGCACGGCATCTATCAGGAAACCGTCAACCTGTCGGGCGGCAACCAGCAAAAGGTTGTTCTGTCCAAATGGCTGTTTTCCAACCCGGAAGTGCTCATTCTGGATGAGCCGACGCGCGGCATCGATGTCGGCGCGAAATATGAAATCTACAGCATTATCAACCAGCTTGCGGCCGATGGGAAAGGCGTTCTGATGATTTCGTCGGAAATGCCGGAACTGCTTGGAACCTGCGACCGCATCTACGTTATGAACGAAGGACGCATCGTCGCAGAGCTTTCAAAGGAAGAGGCAAGCCAGGAAAGCATCATGCGCGCCATCATGCGCTCAGGGGAGAAGAAATAATGAGTTCCGCCAACCCATCCTCGCAAGAGCAGAACGTGGTGTCGGTCGCATCCTACATTCGCGCCAATATCCGCGAATACGGCATGCTGATCGCGCTTGCCGTTATCATGGTGTTCTTTCAGTTTTACACTGGCGGCATTCTGTTCAAGCCCGTCAACCTGACCAATCTTGTCTTGCAGAACTCCTTCATCGTCATCATGGCGCTGGGCATGCTGCTGGTGATTGTCGCGGGCCATATTGATCTGTCCGTCGGTTCTATCGTGGGCTTTATCGGCGCGATTGCCGCGATTCTCACCGTCAACTGGGGCCTTGGCTTCTTACCCACAGTGGTGATCTGTTTGGTGATTGGTGGTATCATCGGTGCTGCCCAAGGTTACTGGGTCGCCTATCACCGGATTCCATCGTTTATCGTCACGCTGGCTGGCATGCTCGTGTTTCGCGGCTTGACGCTCTACGTTCTGGGCGGCCGCAACATTGGTCCCTTCCCGGCTGAATTCCAGCTGATCAGCACCGGCTTCTTGCCCGATTTCATCGATATGGGCACTCTGCACTCCACCTCGATCATTCTAACCGTTGTTGGTGCTGTGGCCCTGTTCGTGCTGGCTTGGCGTCGTCGTCAGGTGAATGTCACGCACGGCATTGATGTTGAGCCTTTCGGCTTCTTCCTCGTGCAAAACCTGGTGGTCTCTGGTGCCGTTCTGTTGCTCGGCTACCTTTTGTCCACCTACCGTGGCCTGCCAAACGTTCTGGTGGTCATGCTGGCGCTGATCATTCTCTACTCCTTCGTCACACGCCGCACCACCATCGGTCGCCGTATTTACGCTATGGGCGGCAATGAAAAGGCCACCAAGCTGTCGGGTATCAACACCGAACGCCTGAGCTTCCTCACCTTTGTGAACATGGGTGCACTGGCAGGTCTGGCCGGGATGATCATTGCAGCCCGCCTCAACTCTGCCACACCGAAAGCCGGTAGTGGGTTTGAGCTGGACGTGATTGCAGCCTGCTTTATCGGCGGTGCATCGGCATCCGGTGGCGTTGGCAAAATTACCGGTGCCGTGATTGGTGCCTTTATCATGGGCGTGATGAACAACGGCATGTCGATCGTTGGTCTGGGGATTGATTTCCAGCAGATGGTCAAGGGTCTCGTGCTTCTCGCCGCCGTCTTCTTCGACGTCTACAACAAGAACAAAGCAGCCTAAGGAAACTGGGTCATGTATCTTTCGCAATTGAAAGCCGGTGGAGTGATCTGCCGGCAAGGTGAAGTCGCGCGCCTTGTGCCGGGCTTTTCCTCTACCTTTGATCTCGCCAAGGCAGCGCTCGCTGCCAAGGTTAGTCTCGCCGATCTGATTGGTCGCCAAGGTGAAGGCGATGTGGTTGATCTGGTAAGCTTGGCTGCCAGTGGCAAGCTGGATTGTCCGGTGCGTCATCCCGATGCGGCTCACATGTTCCTCACCGGCACGGGCCTGACACACACCGGCTCTGCATCTGCCCGCGACAGCATGCATGCTGATACCGCTGGCATGAGCGACAGCATGAAAATGTTCCGCATGGGTCTGGAAGGCGGCAAGCCCAAGGACGGTGAATGGGGCGTGCAGCCGGAATGGTTCTACAAGGGCACGGGCGTCAATGCCGTGGCGCCGCTGGATGGTCTGGAATCGCCTTCCTTCGCGCTTGATGGCGGTGAAGAGCCGGAAATTGCGGGCTTTTATGTTATCGATACCGATGGCACCCCGGTGCGCATTGGCTTCACGCTGGCCAACGAATTTTCGGACCACGTGACTGAGAAGATCAACTATCTCTACCTCGCCCATTCCAAGCTACGCCCCGCCTCTTTTGGCCCGGAACTGCTGGTGGGTGATCTGCCTGCTCATATCAATGGCACATCCAAGATTCTGCGTGATGGCAAGACCGTTTGGGAAAAACCTTTCCTGTCGGGCGAGGACAACATGTCCCACACCATCGCCAATCTGGAATATCACCACTTTAAATACGGTCTGTTCTGCCAGCCCGGCGATTTGCATGTGCATATGTTCGGCACCGCCACCCTCTCCTTCGCTGATGGTTTCAAAACCGTCGCTGGCGATGTGTTTGAAGTGAGCGCGCCGGAATTTGGCCTGCCCTTGCAAAATCCGCTGGTGGTTGCGGCTGAAACGCCTTTCGCAGTCAAGAAGATCTGAAAACATAAGGGCGGCAGCAAGCCGCCGCGTTAACACCAAACACGGGAAGAAACACCATGAGTGGCTTCAAACCTAAGGAATGGCCCCGCACGCTGCGCTCACAAGCTTGGTACGGCGGCACATCACGCGACACCATCTACCATCGCGGCTGGATAAAAAATCAGGGCTACCCGCACGATCTGTTCGACGGTCGCCCGGTGATCGGCATTCTCAACACCTGGTCAGACCTGACCCCTTGCAACGGCCACCTGCGTGAGCTTGCTGAAAAGGTCAAAGCTGGCGTGTGGGAAGCTGGTGGTTTCCCGGTTGAAGTGCCGGTGTTCTCGGCCTCGGAAAACACCTTCCGTCCGACCGCGATGATGTATCGCAATCTGGCCGCCCTCGCTGTTGAAGAAGCCATGCGTGGTCAGCCGATGGACGGCGCGGTTCTGCTGGTGGGCTGTGACAAAACCACGCCATCGCTGGTGATGGGTGCAGCGTCTACCGACATCCCCTCCATCGTTGTCACCGGCGGCCCAATGCTGAACGGTTACTTCCGGGGTGAGCGCGTTGGCTCTGGCACGCATCTGTGGAAATTCTCCGAAGCCGTGAAGGCTGGCGAGATGACGCAGGAAGAATTTCTGGAAGCCGAAGCCTCGATGTCGCGCTCATCCGGCACCTGCAACACCATGGGCACCGCCTCGACCATGGCGTCAATGGTGGAAGCCCTCGGCATGGCATTGTCTGGCAACGCCGCCATTCCAGCCGTGGATAGCCGCCGCCGCGTGATGGCGCAGCTGTCTGGCCGCCGCATTGTGCAGATGGTCAAGGACGATCTGAAGCCATCTGACATCATGACTAAGCAAGCGTTTGAAAACGCCATCCGCGTCAATGGTGCCATCGGCGGTTCCACCAATGCCGTTGTGCATCTGCTGGCCATGGCTGGCCGCGTTGGCATTGATCTGACGCTGGATGATTGGGATCGCCTTGGCCGCGAAATCCCCACCATCGTCAATCTGATGCCATCGGGCAAATATCTGATGGAAGAATTCTTCTACGCAGGTGGCCTGCCGGTGGTCATCAAGCGCCTTGGCGAAGCGGGCAAGCTCAACAAGGATGCTTTGACTGTTTCCGGCGAAACCATCTGGGACGAAGTCAAGGATGTGAAGAACTGGAACGAGGATGTCATCCTGCCCGTCGAGAAGGCACTGACCCAGAATGGCGGTATCGTTGTTCTGCGCGGCAATCTCGCGCCCAAGGGCTGCGTGTTGAAGCCATCCGCTGCCTCTGAGCATCTGATGAAGCATCGTGGCCGCGCCGTGGTGTTTGAAGACATCGACGACTACAAGGCCAAGATCAATGACGAAGCACTCGACATTGACGAAACTTGCGTGATGGTTTTGAAAAACTGTGGTCCGCGCGGCTATCCGGGCATGGCCGAAGTGGGCAACATGGGCCTGCCGCCCAAGGTGCTGCGCAAGGGCATTACCGATATGGTGCGTATCTCGGATGCGCGCATGTCCGGTACCGCTTACGGCACCGTGCTATTGCACACCTCGCCGGAAGCCGCCCGCGGTGGCCCGCTTGCAATCGTCAAGGATGGCGATTTCATTGAGCTGGATGTGGATGCCCGCAAGATTCATCTGGATATTTCCGATGAAGAAATGCAGCGCCGCCTGGCCGATTGGCGTCCGAATGTTGAAACCCCTGCCAGTGGCTATGCCAAGCTGTTCCACGACCACGTGGAAGGGGCCGACACGGGTGCTGACTTTGACTTCCTCAAGGGTTGTCGTGGTGCCGCCGTTGGCAAAGACTCGCACTAATCCTTTATCGCCATTGAAATGCGCCGGATCGGCGCATTTCTCTTTGACGCATTATCAGATCGGGGCAAGCTCATGACCTCCTCCCAAAAGATCGCGCTGGCACTGGCTGGCGTTGGCAAAATTGCCCGTGACCAGCACATTCCCTCCTGCGAAGAAGGCCGCGATTTCGACATCAAAGCTGCCATCAGCCGCAACGGCAAGATTGAGGGCGCTGAGAATTTTGAAAGCTATGATGCCTTTTTGGAAAACCGAAAAGACATCCGCGCCATTTCGCTCTGCACCCCGCCGGAAGTGCGCTTTGAGATGGCCAAAAAGGCCATTGCCGCTGGCCTCGACGTATTGATGGAAAAGCCACCCGCCGCCACGATTGGCGAAGCCCAAGCCTTGGCTGAAATGGCCGAACTGGCTGGCGTTGTGCTGTTTGCCACCTGGCATTCGCGCTTTGCCAATGGCGTTGAGCCTGCGCGGGAATGGCTGTCTACCAAGAAAATCAACAGCGTCACCATCACCTGGAAAGAAGATGTGCGCCGCTGGCACCCCGGTCAGGCTTGGATCTGGGAAGCAGGCGGTTTTGGCGTGTTTGATCCGGGCATCAATGCTCTCTCCATCCTCACCGCCATCATTCCCGGCCAGACCATTGTGGAAAAGGCATCGCTGTCTTTCCCGTCCAATCGCCAGCAGCCAATTGCCGCCAGCTTGCAGATGCGCAGTGCGGCAGGCGCGCCGATCAGCGCCGAATTTGACTGGCGTCAAGAAGGCCCGCAAACGTGGGACATCGTGGTGGAAACCGATAAAGGCACGCTTCGTCTCGCAAAGGGCGGTGCGGAACTCTATATAGATGGCAAGCTGACCGTTGAAGGCCCAGACCGCGAATATGCCCGCATCTATACCCGCTTTGCCGAACTGGTGCGTGCACGCAAGAGTGATGCCGACTATCAGCCCCTTCGCCTCGTTGCCGATGCTTTCCTCACGGGCGAGCGTCACGAGGTTGAAGCCTTTATAGAATAACAGGAACTCTCGCAGTTTCTGACAGGACACAAGCGCGCCTCCCAAGCAGACCAAGCGCTTGTGTCCCTATCTTATTTTTTAGAAAAAGGAATTCAGGATGACATTGACTCTGACCGGAAAGCACCTCATCGCAGGCGAATGGGTGGATGGCACAGGCACATTCGTCTCCCATCCCGCCAGCGGCGAATCCCGCACCTATGCCACTGGTTCGGCAGCGCTTGTTGATCGCGCCTTCAAGGCTGCGGAAGAGGCGTTTATCTCTTACGGCTATTCTTCCCGCGAAGAGCGCGCCAAATTTCTGGAAGCCATTGCTGAAGAAATTGAGGCCCGTGGCGAAGCCATCACCGCGATTGGCTCTCAGGAAACCGGCCTGCCGGAAGCTCGCCTTCAGGGCGAGCGTGGCCGCACCACTGGCCAGCTGAAACTGTTTGCCGAACATATCCGCAAAGGTGACTATCTGGACCGCCGCTTTGATGCAGCCCTGCCAGACCGCCAGCCCCTGCCCCGCCCCGACATTCGCCTGATGCAGCGCCCGATTGGCCCGGTTGGCGTGTTTGGTGCGTCCAACTTCCCGCTGGCCTTCTCCACCGCTGGCGGTGATACTGCGTCTGCACTGGCTGCTGGTTGCCCGGTTGTGGTCAAGGGTCATGAAGCCCATCCCGGCACGGCTGAAATCGTTGCGCAGGCCATTGATGCCGCCATCAAGCGTTGCGGCGTGCATCCCGGCGTGTTCTCGCTGGTTCAGGGTGGCAACCGTGAAACGGGTGAAGCCATCTGCCTGCATCCGCTGACCCGCGCTGTTGGCTTCACGGGCTCGCTGGCCGGTGGCCGCGCGCTGTTTGATCTGTGCGTGCGTCGTCCAGAGCCTATTCCGTTCTTTGGTGAGCTTGGCTCTGTCAACCCGATGTTCCTGCTACCCAACGCCATCTCGGCACGCGGCGAAGCTTTGGCCAAGGGCTGGGCCGGATCGCTCACCATGGGTGCTGGTCAGTTCTGCACCAATCCCGGCATTGCCATCATCACCGAAGGTGCGGAAGCTGATGCATTTTTGGAAACAGCAAAGACCGCGCTTGCAGCCACCAATGCCCAGACCATGCTGACAGACGGCATTGCCAACGCTTACCGCGCTGGTGCCGACAAGATTGCCGCAACAGAAGGCGTTCAGGCCGTACTCACCACCACTTGCGATCTGCGCAACGCCACACCTTACCTGTTTGCCACCACCGGCGAAAACTGGCTTAACAACCATGTGTTGGGCGAAGAAGTGTTTGGCCCGCTTGGCATTCTCGTCACCGTCAAGGATGAGGCAGAAATGGTGAAGCTTGCGGAAAGCTTTGTCGGCCAGCTGACCACAACGCTGCATATGGATGATGCCGACGCGCCAACCGCCAAGAAGCTTCTGCCGATTCTGGAGCGCAAGTCTGGCCGCGTGCTGGCCAATGGCTTCCCGACAGGCGTGGAAGTCTGCGATGCCATGGTGCATGGCGGTCCTTATCCGGCCACCACCAACTTTGGCGCAACCTCGGTTGGCACCATGGCCATCCGTCGCTTCTTGCGCCCAGTGAGCTATCAGAACATTCCGGTGGCTCTGCTGCCGGAAGATTTGCAACAGTAACGGTTCACTCGCATGGCTGACATGAGCACACCTAACGCCCCCTTTGCCGCTTTGGTGGATTGGGGCACCAGCAATTTTCGCCTGTGGTTGGTGGACGCTGAGGGTACAATCCTCGGTGAGCGCCAATCCGCAGATGGCATGTCAGCCTGCGCGGCAGACAATCGGTTTGCCGCCGTTTTAGAAGACAATCTTCAGGCGCTGAATGCGCCTGTGGATTTGCCCGTGGTGATTGCGGGCATGGCCGGGGCGCGTGCCGGATGGCTTGAGGCTCCTTACGTCGAAACACCCACGGCCCTTTCTGGTCTTCACCTGCACACCGTTTCGCCCAAAGCATCGCGCAAGGTCTTCATTCTTCCCGGCCTTTGCCAGAAGGACACTGGCCCGTTTGACGTGATGCGCGGTGAAGAAACCCAGCTGGCAGGCGTTGTCGCTGGTGGTATTGCCTCTGGCATCGTCTGCATGCCCGGAACCCATTGCAAATGGGTCGATCTGGAAGATGGCGTGGTCAAACGCTTTCGCACCGCCATGACGGGCGAGATGTTTGATCTGCTGTCAAAACAATCCATCCTGCGTCTTTCCATCCCACAGGATGGCGACCACTCAACCCATGACGCCGCTTTCGATGCCGCCGTTGCGGAAGCGCTTTCTGATGGTTTTTCCCTCACCACCAGCCTGTTTTCCATCCGCGCAAGCGGCTTGCTTTCCACGCCGGAACCCAATGAAGCGGCCAGTCGCCTGTCTGGCCTGTTGATTGGCGCAGAAATTGCGGGAATGCGTGCCTTCTATCAAGGCGGCAAAACCGTGCATATTGTTGCTTCCAAATCACTGTCAGCACTCTATATTCGCGCCTTGACGCTGGCCGGGGCAAAAGCGCAAAGCCTTGATGGCAGTGCGCTGGTGCGCAATGGCTTGTTCGCTGCCGCCCAACATCTCTTCATAGGATAACACCCATGACCTCCCCCATCGTTCCATGGCCCACCCTGAAGCGCGAACTGGTCGCCATTTTGCGCGGCATCGGTCCTGCTGATATTGAAAGCGTGGTGGAAGCCCTGCTGGAAGAAGGCTTTGAAGCCATTGAAGTGCCGCTGAATTCACCAGAACCCTTCGTGTCGATTGAAAAAGCCCGCAAGCTGGCACCGAGCGAGATTCTGATTGGTGCTGGCACGGTGCTGGAACCCGGTGCCGTGGAAGAGCTCTATAATGTGGGTGGCAATCTCGTTGTCACCCCCAACACTGACCCTTCGGTGATTGGGCAGGCGGCACGCCTTGGCATGGTCTCCATGCCCGGCGCATTTACCCCAACCGAAGCGCTCACCGCCATCAAAGCAGGCGCTTCGGCCATCAAATTCTTCCCGGCCAGCGTGTTGGGACCAAGCGGCATCAACGCCATCAAGGCCATCCTACCACCGCATATCCCGCTGGGAGCCGTCGGCGGCGTTGGTGAGAACAATTTTGGCGATTACCTCAAGGCCGGAGCCCGCGCTTTTGGCATTGGCACTAGCCTCTATAAGCCCAGCGACAAGGCCGATGTGGTCAAGGCTCGCGCTGCCAAGCTGGTGGCCGCCTATGATGCCGCCGTTGCCGCCCACAAAGGGTAACGCGCAACCAAAAGACGTGCTATAGTCTGTCAGGTTCAGATTGAACCAGGCAGACTATAGCTTCCTTTGGTTGAGTTTATCTTTTCGGGAAAACCGGGTTCCACTTTTCCCTGACAAACTCTATGGATTGCCATCGGCCTGTGAAAGACCGATGGCAATTTTTTTGGGAGGACAAATGCGGCTGGTGCTGTTTGGTCTTGGTTGGTTTTTCGTGGCCCTTGGCGTGATCGGCATTTTTCTGCCGCTTCTGCCCACCACCCCCTTTATGATCCTCGCCGCCGGTCTGTTTGCCCGTTCCTCACCGCGCTTCGAGCGCTGGCTGCTGGAGCATCCCCGCTTTGGCAGACCCTTGATGGATTGGCGACAGCAGGGCGCTATTTCGAAACGTGCCAAAACCCTTGCTGTCAGCATGATGGCAGCGAGCTTTGTGATCATGTGGTTTTTTTCAACCGCTCCACTATTTATACGCATCATCACCGGGATCATCTTGGCGGGGTCAGCCGTTTTTGTGCTCACACGTCCGCAACCTAAACAGCCATCCGACAAAACCAACACCGAAAGCACCCCTCAATGACCCGCAAAGATGGCAGCATGGACCTCGGCGATGAGTTGCTCATTGATGATCAGCCAGATCAACAGCCCGCAACACTTCAGAAAAGATCGAGCCTGTCGCGCATCATCCTCGGCATCAGTCTGGTGCTGATTGCTTTCAATTTGCGCCCGCTGTTTTCCAGTGCCTCCACGCTTTTGCCGGAAATACGCGACCAGATCGGCCTTTCTGCCTTGGGGGCTAGCCTGCTGACCACATTGCCCGTTGTCTGCCTTGGGGTGTTTTCACCCTTAGCGCCGCGTATGGCAGATCGGTTCGGAGCTGAAAAGACCTTGGGAGCCGTCATGTTGCTGCTTGCCATCGGCACAGGTTTGCGTGGGCTTGATGCCATCACACCGCTGTTTTTCGGCACCGCTCTCGCAGGGGCCTGCATTGCCATTGGCAACGTGCTGTTGCCGGGTCTGGTGAAACGCGATTTCCCAGATCGCGCCGCCTTGATGACAGGCTTTTACACCATGGCCTTATGCGGCGGTGCAGCCGCAGCGGCGGGCCTGACCTTGCCGATTGAAAAAGCCAGTGGCGGCTCTCTTGCCACGGGGCTTGCCATCTGGGCGCTGCCGGCTCTTTTGGTGTTTGTTCTGTGGCTGCCGCAAAGCTTCTCGACCCATGCCAAACGCGCCTCAGTGCGGGTGCAGGTGCAAGGTCTGTGGCGGGATCGGCTGGCATGGAATGTCACGCTCTACACAGGGCTGCAATCGGCGCTGGCTTATTGCGTGTTTGGCTGGCTGGTGCCGATTTTGCGTGAGCGCGGGTTGGATGGCGTCACCGCGGGCGGCATCGTCTCCGTCTCGGTCATGGTGCAAGCGGCATCCTGTATCATCGCGCCGCAATTGGCGGTGCGGGGCAAGGATCAGCGGTTGGTCAATGCCAGCTTTGCCGCCATTGCGGTGGTTGCGCTTTTGGGCCTGTTATTTGCGCCCCTTTCCACAATCTGGCTCTGGGCCGTGCTGCAAGGCATTGGCCAGGGCAGCCTGATTGCACTGGCCATGACCACCATTGTGTTGCGCTCCGGCAGCCCGCAAATTGCCGCCCATCTGTCGGGCATGGCACAATTTGTTGGCTATTGCCTTGCCGCCATTGGTCCTTTGCTGGTGGGGCTAATCCGCGGCTTTACCGGCGGTTTTTCAGCAACGGCCCTGCTGTTTGTGGCCCTTGGCGCAGGTGCGGCATGGCATGGCTGGCGTGCGGGCAGAAATCTCCATGTCAATGTTAGCACAATAGAGAAAATCCATTGACACCAATTGGTTAAAGCAGAAGAGTGCGACGCCGGGGATAGGCGATTGCGAAAATGGGGAGCCTGAAGACATGTTCACACGTTTGAAATATGCCTTTGCAGGATTGGCACTGGCTGCTGGCCTGCACATGCCTCCACTTCAGGCCGCAAACCAGAGCCGCAGCATTGAACTTTCCCAAGACAGTGATTATGCGGGCTTTGACCTGCGCACCGTGCAAAATATTACGCAAGATCAATGTCAGGCCGCCTGCGTGGATGATAAATCCTGCCGCGCCTTGACCTATAACACCAAGGCACGCTGGTGCTTTCTGAAATCTGATTTCAACACGCTGAACAGTTTTGCCGGTGCCGTGGCTGGCAAAGTGGTGATCAAGGATGCGCAGCCGGATATCGGCATTGCGCCAAAACTGTCTTTTCTCTCGGATGATCTGCGCCAGCAGGCCAAGGAGTTTGGCCAGAACTTGCCACAAACTGCCACAGCCTCACAGCTTGGCCTCAGCACCTTGATTGGCCAAGCCCATAGCGATCTCAGCGCTGGCAAAAGTGCTGAAGCCCTCGCGGGCTTTCTCTCGGCCCTGCTGATTGCGCCAGACGATGGCGGCCTTTGGATTGATGCCGCCCGCGCCGGAAACTCTGTCAAAAAAGATCGAGACGCCGCCAACAAGGGCCTCTATGCCGCCATTATCGGCTATGATCTGAGCCGTACCGCGAAAGCCCGCGCCGATGCGCTGGCTGTGATGGCCAAGGGCTTGGAGCGTAACGAAAATTACCGTGCAAGTCTGAACGCCTATAAGGCAAGCCTTGAGCTGGTGGCCGATAAATCCGTGCGTGCTGCCTATCTGGCGCTGAAAGCCACCAAGGGTTTTCGCATCACCGGCAACACGGTGGATGCCGATGGCGTAAACCCACGCGCCTGCGTGCAGTTTTCCGATGCGCTTATTGCCCGTGGTGTGGATTATACGCCCTATGTGACCGTGGATGGCAAGCCGCCCACCGCCATGGAGGCCAAGGGCAGCCAGCTCTGCGTGGAAGGGCTGGATTACGGCAAGCGCTATGTGATTGGCCTGCGCGAAGGCCTGCCATCATCGGTGGATGAGCTTCTTGCTGCCAAGACGGATATTGAAGTTTACATCCGCGACCGCAGCCCGACGGTGCGCTTTACCGGCGATAATTTTGTGCTGCCGTCTTCTGCCCGCCACGGCATCCCGCTGGTGTCGATTAACACGGATCGCGCCAATCTCAAGCTCTATCGCATTGGGGATCGGGCGATTGCGCCATTGATGACCAACTCACAATTTCTGTCGCAACTCAGCGGCTATAGCGCCAGCCGGATTGAGCAGGACAATGGCGAACTGATCTGGCAAGGCAGCATTAACATTACCACCACGCTGAACCGCGAGGTCACCACCAGTTTTCCGGTGGATGAGGTTTTGCCGGAGCGCAAACCCGGCATTTATGTGCTGACAGCCGCCGCCAACAGCGACAAATCAGAAGAATGGAATGACAAGGCCACCCAATGGTTTCTGGTGTCGGATATTGGCCTGTCCACCTATGCTGGAACCGATGGGCTGACGGTGTTTGCCCGCGCCCTGTCATCGGCCAAGCCCATGGCGGGACTTCAGCTGAAACTTCTGGCCAAAAACAATGAAATCCTCGGCACCGCCACGACGGATAATGATGGCCGTGCGATTTTCTCGCCGGGTCTGATCCGCGCCGGAGCCGCCATGGCCCCCGCTGTGCTGACGGCTGAACAGCCGGGCAAGGACTACGTGTTTCTGGACATGACTCGCGCAGGCTTTGATCTGTCAGATCGCGGCGTGACCGGACGGCCCGCCCCCGGAGCCATTGATATTTTTGCCTGGACCGAGCGCGGCATTTACCGCCCCGGCGAGACCGTGCATGTGGGCGCGCTTGCCCGCGACATTGGCGCGGAAGCCATTGATGGCCTGCCGCTGACCTTCATTTTCACCCGCCCCGACGGCGTGGAATATCGCCGTATTGTCAGCACCGGTGCGGGCCTTGGCGGGCATGGAGTTGATCTGGTGCTGGACAGCAATGTCGTGCACGGCACATGGACGCTTGGCATTCATGTGGACCCGAAAAAGGCGGCAATTGCAGAAAAAACCTTTCTGGTTGATGACTTTTTGCCCGACAGGATTGAGTTTGACCTGAGTGCCAAGGAGCAAAGCATCAAGCCGGGCACTCCGCTTTCTGTTGGTGTGGATGGCCGCTATCTCTATGGCGCGCCTGCGGAAGGGCTTTCGCTGGAAGGCGATGTGGTGATCAAGCCCACCCGCAGCTTGAAAGATAGGCCCGGCTATGTCTTTGGCCTCGCGGACGAGGAAACGGGCGATAACACCACTTTAGCACTGGATGGTTTGCAGCCGTTAGACGAGAAAGGCCATGGCACAATTGATCTGCTGATCAATGAGCTTCCCTCCACCACCCGACTGCTGGAAGCAACTCTCTCCGTACGCCTGAAAGAAGGCAGCGGCCGCGCCGTGGAGCGGCAATTGACGCTTCCTGTGCAAACCGAACAGCCGATGATTGGCATCAAGCCGGAATTTTCCGGTGATTTGGGCGAGAATGCCACGGGTCATTTCCGCCTGATGACGCTGGACGCCAGCGGCAAGCCGGGGGTGCAAACGGGTGTCCGTTGGAAATTGGTGCAGTTGGAGCGCAATTACCAATGGTATCGCGATGGCAGTTCATGGCGCTATGAACCCATCACCACCACCAAGCAGGTGGCCAATGGCGTGGTGGACATCAATGCTGACGGCACTGATCTGCCTGTCACCGTAAAGTACGGCCGCTACCGACTGGAAGTGGACGGCGCAGGCGCTGCCGCCAGCAGCATCGATTTCAATGCGGGATGGTTTGTGGAAGCCAGCTCCAGCGAAACGCCAGATGCGCTGGACATTGCGCTGGATAAGCCGGTTTATAAAATTGGCGACACCGCCAAGCTGAAAATCTCGGCCCATTATGCAGGCGAGGTTTTGCTCACCATTGGCTCCGAATCGCTGATTTCCACCCAGACGACCACAGCGCCGGAGGGCGATAGCGAAATCTCCATTCCTGTCACCGAGAATTTTGGGGCTGGCAGCTATATCACCGCCACGCTGTTTCGCCCCGGCGATGCGCAGGAGAGCCGCCTGCCCGCCCGCGCCATTGGTGTAACATGGCTGAACATTGATCCCGGCCAACGCAAGCTGGCGGTCAAGCTCTCACCAGTTCCGCAAATGGAGCCGCGCCAGCCTTTGACCATTCCCGTCACCGTCACAGGCGGCGGCAATGATGCCTATGTGATGGTGGCTGCAGTCGATGTGGGCATTCTGAACCTCACCCGCTATCAGGCCCCCGATCCGGAAAGCTGGTATTTTGGCCAAAGGCGGCTGGGTCTTGAAATGCGCGATCTCTATGGTCGGCTGATTGATGGCTCATTGGGCGATACCGGAGCGGTGCGCAACGGTGGCGATGGCGGCATGATGGCGCTTCAGGCCAGCCCGCCGAAGGAAAAGCTGGTGGCCTTCTTCTCTGGCCCCGTGAAGCTGGATAGAAACGGCAAGGCCGAGATCAAATTTGATATTCCGCAGTTTAACGGCACGGTGCGGATCATGGCCGTTACCTGGTCGCGCACCGGCATTGGCCATGCCAGCACTGATGTGATTGTGCGTGATCCGGTGGTGGTCACCGCCTCTCTGCCGCGCTTTATGGCTCCCGGTGATCTGTCCACCCTGCGGCTTGATCTGGCCGCAACCGACGCTCCAAGCGGGGCATATACGCTGAATGTGCTGGGCAATGCCGCTGTTGCCGTTGCGCCCACCGATGGGCAAAAAACGCTGACGCTGACATCTGGCGGCAAAGCCAGTGTGTCACTGCCAATCACCGCCGTTGAAACCGGCGATGGTGCGATTACGGTGGCGATCACCAACGGCAACGGCCTGTCGCTTTCCCAAACACTCGATCTGCCCGTGCGCCCCGCCGCCTTGCCCGTGACGACACGGCGCGAGATTCCGCTGGCAGCCGGGCAAAGCCTGAAGATTGATCGTGAACTGCTGGCCGATAGCATCATGGCGGGTGCCTCTGTCAGCTTGTCCGTGTCGCGCGGAGCCAGTCTGGATGTTGCAGCCCTGCTCACAAGTCTGGATCGTTACCCATACGGCTGCGCCGAACAAACCACCAGCCGCGCTCTGCCGTTGCTGTATTTCAACGACATGGCGGCGGTGGCTGGCCTGCCCAATGATACCGAGATCAAGCGCCGGGTGCAGGATGCGATTTACCGGGTGCTGTCCTATCAGGCTTCTGCTGGCAGCTTTGGCCTTTGGGCTCCCGGCTCGGAAGATCTGTGGCTGGACGCCTATGTCAGCGATTTTCTGACTCGCGCCCGCGAAAAGGGCTTTGATGTGCCAGATGCGGCGCTGGTGCAGGCGCTGGATAATCTCTCCAACAAGCTTTCCTACGAGACAGACGTGGCGGCCAAGGGCAATGATATTGCCTATGCGCTCTACGTTCTGGCCCGCAACCGCAAAGCCGCCATCAGCGATCTGCGTTATTATGCCGACACCATGCTGGATCGCTTCCCCACACCTCTGGCAAAAGCGCATCTTGCCGCTGCCCTGTCACTCTATGGCGACCCGGCGCAGGCGGACACCATCTTTGCGCAGGCAGCGGCGATGTCCGAGCAGGGATCAGTGAAACCCGTCAGCCTTGAGCGCTCCGATTATGGCTCGCAACTGCGCGATGGCGCGGCCATCCTGGCGCTGGCCGCCGAATCCCGCCCTGTGCCTGCCATCATCCCGGCTTTGAGCAAATCCGTGATCAATGACTGGAAGAGCAAGGATTCCGCCAGCACACAGGAAGAAAGCTGGCTGCTGTTGGCTGCGCGGGCCGTGGATAAGGGCGATGATGGCATGAGCGTCACGGTCGATGGCACTGCGAAAACCGGCGCCTACAGGGCGCGGGTGGAAGGCGACGCACTGGTGAAACAGCCCGTGACAGTGCAAAACACCTCGCAGGAACCTTTGCTGGCCACCGTTACCACAGTTGCCGCACCGCGCTATCCGCTGCCTGCCGCCAGCTCCGGCTTTACCATTGAGCGCAGCTATTACGACCTTGCAGGCCAGCCTGTGAACATCAGTGCAGCCCAGCAGAATGAGCGCTACGTTGTGGTGCTGAAAATTGTGCAGGACAAGCCCATCCCCACCCAATTGCTGGTGACCGATCTTTTGCCCGCCGGGTTAGAGATTGATAACCCATCGCTGGTGAGCAGTGCCGATCTCGCCAATTTCGACTGGATTGGCGATACCCAAGCCGCCCATCTGGAATTCCGCAACGACCGCTTTGTCGCGGCCCTCGACAGCAGCCGCCAAAACAGCGGCGATATGGTGCTGGCCTATGTGGTGCGTGCCGTCACCCCCGGCGTCTATGATCATCCCGCCGCGACGGTGGAAGACATGTATCGTCCGCAGCGCTACGCCCGCACTGCCGTGGGCCGGATGGAGGTGAAGACCAACCCGTGACACCGCGCGGTTCGCTCTTTCAACGGTTGCAGCAATTCCGCCTCTGGGGCGGGGTTGCGGTGACGTTGTGTGTTGTGATCGGGCTGAGTGCCTTTGCACTGGATTGGCTTGATCAACGCTTTCCGCCACCACTGGACAAGATCAGCCGCAACTCGGCAGAAATGCAGGATGCGGATGGCCAATTGCTGCGCGCTTTCGCCACGCCCGAAGGCAGATGGCGGTTGGCAACCACCGCCAATGATGTCGATCCGCTGATGATCCAGATGTTGATTGCCTATGAGGATCGTCGGTTTTATGACCACGGCGGGCTTGATCCGCTGGCGCTGGGCCGCGCAGCCATTCAACTGCTCACCCATGGACGGATTGTTTCCGGCGCATCCACCCTGTCCATGCAGGTGGCAAGGTTGATTGAGCCGCGAAAAGCCCGTTCTTTCCCCGTCAAACTGCTGCAAATGGCCCGCGCCGTGCAAATCGAGCGGCGCTTGAGCAAGGCAGAAATCCTTGATCTTTACCTGACCCACGCTCCTTACGGCGGCAATCTGGAAGGGGTGCGGGCCGCAAGCCTTGCCTATTTCAACAAGGAACCAAAGCATTTAAGCCCCGCAGAAGCAGCCCTGCTGGTGGCGCTTCCGCAATTGCCAGAAAAGCGCAGGCCAGACCGCTTTCACGACAACGCTTTGCGCGCCCGCGAACGGGTTCTGGCCCGCATGAAGTCCGCAGGCATTGTCTCCGATATCGATGCCCAGATTGCCAATGCCGCGCACCTGCCCAACAGACGGCTTGAACTGCCAATGCTGGCCGCCAATCTGGCCGATGCCAAACACCGTAATCAGCCGGAAAACCAGATTTACCCTACCACTTTGCGCAAAAACGTGCAGGCTGCCATGGAAGCCGTGGCCCGGCAGGCGGCCCGCAGCCTGCCGCCCAAAGTCTCCGTTGCAATCATGGTGGCGGATAGTCAATCGGGGCGCATTCTGGCCCATGTCGGCTCTGCCAATTATCTCGATGC
The DNA here is from genome assembly GCA_003501385.1 of Rhizobium sp. Taxonomy (GTDB): domain Bacteria; phylum Pseudomonadota; class Alphaproteobacteria; order Rhizobiales; family Rhizobiaceae; genus Allorhizobium. The sequence goes on from DNPN01000144.1 coordinate 18,428, forward strand.
CAGCCGCTCTGGCTGGATTGATATGACCCGCGTACAGCGCTCACCCGGCTCCACCCTGAAGCCGTTGATTTACGGCTTAGCGTTCGAGCAGGGATTGATTGCACAGGAAACCATTATAGAAGACCGGCCCGCCGATTTCTTTGGCTATCGGCCCAAGAATTTCGACATGACCTATCAGGGCGATGTCACGGTGCGTTCAGCCTTGCAATTGTCGCTCAACGTGCCTGCGGTGCGGCTATTGAATGCAGTTGGTCCATCCACCGCGCTGTCGCGCTTGCGAAAAGCCGATATCAAGATTGAACTGCCCGCGCAGGATGCGCCGGGGCTGGCCATTGCGCTCGGCGGCGTTGGCACCACGTTGAAAGACCTGATGGGGCTGTATACCGCCCTTGCCCGCCAAGGCCGCACCGTTCAGCTTACAGATGATGATACGGTTGATCTTGCCAGTCCCCAACCTACACCCCTTCTTGATCCCGTGGCAAATTGGAATGTCACAGATATCCTCTCTGGCGTTGCGCCGCCGCTGGGCAGCCCACGCGGGCGCATCGCCTATAAAACCGGAACCAGCTATGGTTATCGCGATGGCTGGTCGCTGGGCTACGATGGCCGCACCGTGATTGGCGTCTGGGTGGGTCGGGCCGATAACAGTGCCGTGCCGGGGCTGACGGGCTATGGCACCGCCGCTTCCATTCTGTTTGAGGCTTTTTCACGCGCCAACCTGCCGCAAGCTCCCCTGCCGACTGCTCCAAATGGTGCCACTCACCCGAAACAAGCTGACCTTCCCACCGGCCTCAAGCGCTTTTCCCGCGATAGCAATGGGCTGATCACCATTGGCAGCGGCGAAAAAGCGCCAGTGATTGTCTATCCGCCCGAAGGCTCGCATGTGGAATTGGGCAAAGGGCCAGATGGTCAGCCCTTGCCGCTGGCGCTGAAATTGCAAGCGGGCCGCGCACCGTTTCGCTGGCTTGCCAATGGCCGCGCCCTGCCCGATCTGGTCCGCACCCGCACCACCAACTGGATGCCGCAAGGCAGTGGCTATTCGACGCTCACCGTGATTGATGCCAGCGGGCGCACGGCCAGTGTGGGAATTTTTGTGCAGTAACGGTTTGCATGTCAGAGGAATGGCGGAGGTTGCTCCTCGCAAAATTCAGTCAGCATTTCATCCTTTTATCTGCCTCGCGCTTGACTTGATGGCCCAACCGTTTGTTTAACAGGCCCGACAGATTATTCCGGGCATCCGGCCCCAGCAAATTGGTATTGATCGTGCGCTATTTCATCACTGGCACCGCAGGTTTCATCGGCTTTCATCTTGCCCGCCGTCTTCTTCAGGATGGGCATGTTGTCACAGGCTTCGATGGCATGACCGCCTATTATAACCTGCGCCTGAAAGAAGCGCGCAATGCGGGGCTTGCGCAATTTCCCAATTTCACCGGCGTCACCGCCATGCTGGAAGACCGCGCAGCGCTGGAAAAGGCGGTGGAACAGGCCAAGCCCGATGTGATCATCCATCTCGCAGCCCAAGCAGGCGTGCGCTATAGCCTTGAAAACCCGAAAGCCTATCTCGATTCCAACCTGATTGGCTCGTGGAACATTGTTGAAATTGCTCGTCAGATCAACATCAGCCATTTGATGCTGGCCTCGACCTCGTCGATCTATGGGGCCAATCCGCAAGTGCCGTTCCGCGAAACCGACCGCGCAGATGAGCCCATGACCTTCTATGCCGCCAGCAAAAAGGGCATGGAACTGATGGCCCATAGCTACGCCCATCTGTACAAAGTGCCCACCACGGCCTTTCGCTTTTTCACGGTCTATGGACCATGGGGTCGCCCGGATATGGCGCTGTTTAAATTCATGAAGGCCATGCTGGCGGATCAGCCCATTGAGATTTACGGCCAAGGCCAGATGAGCCGCGATTTCACCTATATTGATGATCTGGTGGATAGTATTTTGCGGCTCTCTGCCATTGCGCCATCCGAGCAAAACCGGGTAAAAACTCCGGAAGGACTGGATACGCTATCGCACAACGCGCCGTTCCGCGTCATCAACATTGGCGGCGGCCAGCCCGTGGCGTTGATGGATTTTATTGAGACGCTGGAAAGCCTGATGGGCCAATCCGCCAAGCGGGTGATGCTGCCCATGCAGCAAGGCGATGTGCCGCGCACCTTTGCAAGCCCTGATTTGCTGGTGGCCCTCACGGGATCAAAGCCGATGACCAGTCTGGAACAGGGCGTCAAGGCAACGGTGGAATGGTATCGCGAGCATTATAAGCAGCTGGATCTTTGATCCAGCAACGCACCGATCAGCCTTGCTGTTTCCGCCGCGCCATCCAATGACACAGTAAGATGGGCTGGAAATTGCAAGGCTTTTGCGCATGCCACGGCTTCAGCCATCGCTTCACCATTCAGCCCCTGTTCCAAGACCACTTGGGCAAGGCCAAGCGCTTCCAGCTTTTGTGCCCGCACGCTTTGTTCGGTTTCTCCACCCGCCGCAAAAGGCACCAGCAGCGCGGGGCACCGCGCTCGCAGCAGATCACAGACTGTATTATAGCCCGCCTGCGAGATGGAGAGTTTTGCCCCCGGCAAAAGTGCGGGAAAATCGGGCCTGAAGCGATAGAGTGTCACACTTGGCGGGGCAGCCTCGGCAAAGCGGTCATAATCGGCCTGCGGCAAATTGGGTCCGGTGATCAGGCACCAGCGGTCATCTCCACCCAATATCTGCTGGGCGTCTAGCGCTGCCTCAATCAAGGCAGCCCCTACCGCACCGCCACCGGCGGAGACGACGATATCAAACCTATCCTCCACTGGCACCGGCTCCGGTGCGGCCACCAACCCGGTGTAATAGATCTTGCCAGCAATGGCGTGGGCCTGCGGAAAGGTCTCTTCCAGCCGCACGAAATGCGGATCGCCATGCACCAGAACCCCATCAAAGTGTTCCAGCACCAGATCAACCGTTTCCTGATCGCGTCCGGGTTTGCGGTTTTCCTGCAAGATGTCGCGCACCGAGCTGAACAGCAAAGGCTTGTTCGCGGCAGCCTTGATCGCCGCCAGCAGCGGCAACAGCTCAAACCGCACCTGCCGGCGGCCAAAGGGAAAGGCCTCGATAATCACCACATCGGGCTGAATACTCTCAAACGTTTCCAGCAAAAGCGCCGTTCGGTTTTGCTCAAAGGCGGCATCCACAGCCGCGCCGTCGCTGTCCACCAGACCGGAAAAGCCGGTGGCAGATAAAACAGCGGGCAATTGCACATGAGCAATGCCCTCGCCCGGAAAGCCCTTGACGGGTGCGCCACCTGTTACCAATGTCACCGCAAAGCCTGCCTCCACCATGGCCCCCGCAATGCGACTGGCGCGAGCCAGATGGCCAATGCCCAGCAAATGCTGCACATAAAACATCACCCGTTTTGGTGCAGGCTGCATCATTGGCCCAAACTCCGGTTAAACAATGCAGTCAGATCGCGAATGCTGTTTTGATAATCAAAATCCTGCCGCACTTTTTGCTCGGCAGAAGATCCAAGCCGCTGGCGTAAATCGGGATTGCGAATGGCTTTTTGCAAGGCCTCTGCCAGCACAGTCGGATCATCCGGGGCCACTAGCATTCCGTTTTCGCCATCGACAAACAGTTCCGAAATGCCGGACACAGTGGTGGACACCGCCATCAAGCCCTGGCTGGCCGCCTCCACCAGCACATTGGGAAGGCCATCGCGATCACCATCGGCGGTGATGCGGCAGGCGAGTGTGAAAAGATCGCTCTCGCGGTAGTGGGTCAGCACATCGCGCTGATCCATCGCACCTTTCCAGGTGATACGATCGGCAATGCTTAATTGCTCGGCCAAGACCTTCAGCTTTGCCAATTCATCGCCACCGCCGATATGGGTAAAGGTCCAGTTCAGCTCTTTGGGCAGGCTTGCAAGGGCGCGCAACAGCACATCGTAACCCTTTTTCTTCACCGCCCGGCCAACAGACAAAAGCCGCACCGGATCATTGGCAGCAGAGCCATCGCGGCTGGATCGCCCCCCCTCAAAATGCGGAAAGCGCTGCAAATCAAGCCCATGATAGCTTAAATGCACCACCTTGCGGTCCTCAGCTCGCCGGTCTTTGGCCAAAGCGCTTAATTGCTCATAGCCCACCCGCGTGCAGGTCACGGCCCAATCCACATGGGCCAGCTTGTCAGCCAGATCCCAATCCTGCGAGGTCCAGATATCCTTGGCGTGAGCCGATACGCTCCAGCCCATACCGCGCAACAGGCTGGCGTAAAAGGCCACCGATGCGGGCGTGTGGATGAAATGCGCATGCAGCCATTCCGCCTTGCCCGGCCATTCCGCCACCAGCACCATGGCCTGTCCGAGACGGCGAAAGCGGTTACGCGATAGATCCCTCGGCAAATCCTTCAAAAACTGTGCAAGAACAGTGCGAAATCCCGGAAGGCGGCTGGTTTTGATCAGCGCCTTCAGCACCCTGGTCGGCTCTTCATGCAAATATTCCGGCAGATAATACACATTGGCGCGGATTTCATCATGCACGGGATGGCGCTTTTTATCGGTCGGGCGGCGCATGGCCACCAGCTCCAGCTCGAAGCCGGCTTTCTCCAGCCCCAGCAATTCCTGCGCAATGAAGGTTTCAGACAGGCGCGGATAACCCTTGAGCAGCACCGTGATTTTCTTTGATTTCGGCACGTTGAATTATCCCTGCACCAGGCTCAGATGGTCGCCGTCGTTGCGGACCAGACTTTCGGCTACCAAACGGGAGATGGTGGGCAGGCCTTCCAGATGCATACCCGGCGCACTGATGGACGGCGGATCACGCTTCAACACATCCTTGATGGCTTGCGCAAAGGCCAGAGCGTTGGACGAATCATCAGCAGACACCATGCTGACCAAACCAAGCTCAGATGCCCGTGTGGCCCGGATCAACTGTTCCTGACGCGGCTCGGTGCGCGGCACAATCAGGGCCGGTTTATCGAAGGACAGAATTTCGCAATAGGTGTTGTAACCACCCATGGCGACAACCGCTTTCGCGCCGGAAATCAGATCTTCCATACGGTTGTCAAACTCGATGATCTTCAGCTTTGGATGATTGGCCCCAGCCTCCATGAATTTCTGGCGCATCTCCACCGGCATATAAGGCCCCAGCACCACCAGTGCGTGGTGGTCAAGCGTCGGATCTGCCTGATAGGCGGCAATCACATCACGCACCAGATCAGCGCCGTCGCCGCCGCCGCCGGTGGTGACCAGCAGATAATCTTCATGTGGCGCATGTTCAGAGCGTGTGCCGCCTAAGGCATTGCGTTGCAAAAAGCCGACAAACTGCATTTTATCACGCAGCGCCTGCGGCACATCAATGCCGGTCAAGGGGTCGTAAAAATCCGGCGGCCCATAAATCCAGACATCATCATAGAGCTTGGCAATCTTGGTGAGCACGTCGTTGCGCTTCCATTCTGCTTCCAGCAGATGCGGCGCATCCATCACATCGCGCAGGCCCAGCACCAGACGGCTGCCTTTGGTTTTCAGATAAACCAAGGTATCTTCGACTTCTCCGCGAAGCCCCAGCGGCTCCTTGTCGATGATGAACATGTCCGGCTCAAAACTCTCCGCCGTATGGCGAATGATGGATTGGCGCATTTTCAACGTCTCATGCAGATCAATATGGCGATCCATGGAAGTATATTCACCATTGTGCAACTTGATAACGCTGGGGATCTTGACGAAATCCACCCGTGCGCGATAATCAAATGCACCAGCAATAGTTGCGCCAGAAATAATCAAAACCTGCACACCGCGATAATCCTCGACCAGCGAGTGGGCAATGGTACGACAGCGCCGGAGATGACCAAGGCCAAATGTGTCATGGCTGTACATCAAGATGCGGGCGTTGCTTAGGCGTTTCAACATATCAGCAGTGTCTCCTGAGCACCGGAGTTTGGAACGCCCGGTCACGCGGCGCATCCGTATGAGCGCATAACACCTTTGACCGGAACCGATACAAGGGTGGATTATGCAGCCAATTCAAAAGTGTACGATGGCTTTTGTTAGGTTTCTTGCACAGTGTTACTGCCATTTGCATTATTTATACGGGTCTGCAGCATCTCTTAGACCATCCCCGAGAAAATTAAAGGCGAGGATAATCACAATCACCGGAACAACAGGAAACAGCAACCAGGGATAAAGCGCGATGACATTGACCGATCTGGCCTCTGTGAGCAACACACCCCAGCTGGTAATGGGTGGCCGAAGCCCAAGCCCGAGAAAGCTCAAGGTTGTTTCGCCCAGAATCATGCCGGGGATGGTCAGCGTTGCACTGGCAATCAGATGCGACATGAAACCGGGAACCAGATGGCGCCCAATGATGCGTGCGCTGCCCGCCCCCATCATCTGCGCGGCCAGCACATAATCCTCTTCGCGCAGCGCCAGGAGTTTGGAGCGCACGGCGCGGGCAAGGCCGGTCCAATCCAGCAGGCCGAGAATGAAGGTAATGCCGAGATAAACCACCAGCGGAGACCAATCGGCAGGCATGATGGCAGCCATGGCCAGCCAGAGCGGAATGCTTGGAATGGAATGCAGCACTTCAATCAGGCGCTGGACAATCAAATCAAACCAGCCGCCCCAATAACCCGCCAGGCCACCAATGACGATGCCCAGAACAAAACTGGTCATGACGCCCAAAAGGCCGATGGTCAGCGAAATGCGCGCGCCATAGAGAATACGCGACAGCACATCGCGGCCGAGCCGATCGGTTCCCAACAGGAAGAGACTGCCGCCTTCGGCCGGGCAAACCACATGGAAATCAAGATCAACCAGTCCCCAGAATCGATAGGCATCGCCCTTGCAGAAAAACCGCAGTTTTTCCACGCGCTGCGGATCATCGGTATAGTCGCGCCGCAGCGTGTCCATATCCAGTGTCATGGTGCGCCCATAGACGAAGGGGCCAACGAAGCTGCCCTCATGAAACAGATGGATGCCTTGTGGTGGCGCATAGATGCGGTCCACATTGCGGGTATGGACATTGTAGGGAGCCAGAAACTCGACAATGGTGATCATCAGATAGGCGCACAGCAGCAGCACACCTGCATAAAGTGCGGGCTTGTGCCGCTTGAACCGCCACCATGTCAGCCGGAGTTGCGAGGCTTGATTGAAGGAAGATCCTTCAGCAGCCCCTCCATTTTCCGCCGCATAGGGATCAAACGGCGCAGTCGATACGTAGTGACTGAGGGTGCTCTCGCTCATTTGGTTCTCCCACCCTGCAATCGAATGCGCGGATCCAGAAACGCCAGCGCAATATCCGAGACCAGCACACCAATCACCGTCAGCACGGCGAGAAACATCAGGAAGGAACCGGCCAGATACATATCCTGATTTTGCAGGGCACGGATCAGCATTGGACCTGTGGTTTCCAAAGACAGCACCACGGCGGTGATTTCGGCCCCGGAAATAATCGTTGGCAGCACCGAGCCAATATCGGAAATGAAGAAATTCAACGACAGGCGCAGCGGATATTTGATCAGCACCCGAAACGGATGCAGACCCTTGGCGCGGGCCGTCATCACATATTGTTTGTTCAGCTCATCCAGCAGGTTGGCGCGCACGCGGCGCACCATGCCCGCCGTTCCCGCCGTGCCAATGATCACCACCGGAATCCACAGATGTTCCAGAATGGATTTGGCCTTGTCCCAACTCATCGGTTTGCCGAGAAACTGCTGATCCATCAAATGGCCGATGGATGTGCCAAACCAGATATTGGCAAAATACATCAGCACCAGCGCCAGAATGAAATTCGGCACGGCAATGCCGATCAGGCCCATAAACGTCAGCCCATAATCCCCCCAGCTATATTGATGGGTCGCCGAATAGATGCCGATGGGAAAAGCGATCAGCCATGTCATGGCAATGGTCACGGTGGACACCAGAATGGTCAGCCACAAACGATCACCCACCACATTGGATACCGGCATACGGTATTCGAACGAATAGCCAAAATCGCCCTGCACAAAACCAGTAATCCAGTTGAAATAGCGCACCGGCTCGGATTTATCGAAGCCATAGCGGGCACGCAATTCATCGATTTCCTGCATATCGGCCTTTTCGCCAATCGCCCGCATTTCTTCGACATAGCTTTCAAAATAATCGCCGGGTGGCAACTCGATGATGGTGAACACCAGCATGGAAATCATGATCAGGGTCGGGATCATCACGGCGATCCGCCAGAGAATGTAGCGTATCATCAGGCGTCCTCATCATACCAGAAAGTATCCGGCATATAGACGCCGAGATAGGAGGTGGGATCGAAACCAAACAGACCCTTTTCGGGAAGATTGCGCAGGCGCTTGGCACGCACCACGGGCTGCAATCCACCATTGACAATGCCAATGGTGAACACCTGCTGGGTAAACAGGCTCAGCATCTGATGCCATATGGCGGTGCGCTCTTCCTGCGTGTCGCTTCTGCGCCATTCATAAAACAGATCCAGCAGCGCCTTTGCCTCACGCAAATCCGGCGCGTGACCATCTCCGCCACCCGAGAGAGTATGCAGACCCCAAAGCGGCCAGTAGATTTGGTCATCGCTGGTCGGTGCCAGTTCGCGCGGCGACATATCCGCCGTGGGAATGGCATTGTCCAACCCCATCCAGACCGACATCACTGTTTCACCACCCGTGATGCGTCGCCGAAACAGCTCGCGATGCGCCACATGCACGAACACACGAATGCCGATCTTGTACCATTGATCGGTAATCAGCTCGAGCACATCGGAATCAAATCCACTGTCACCCGTTGTTTCAATGATCAAAGTGGCGGGCCTGCCATCTGGTAGCGTGCGAACGCCATGCGCCCCATCGCGCACAATGCCCGCCTCCTGCAACAGCGCATTGGCTTGCGCGACATCATATAGCGCATAGGCATCGCGGTATTCAGGCTTAAACAAGGGGCTTTCCGGCAGCACGGTATTGGCACTCGGCTGGGCAAGACCGAAAAACACCGCCTTGTTGATCTCATCGCGGTTGATGGCCAGCGACATGGCCCGGCGCACGCGCACATCGCGCAACAGCTTGTTCCAGACCGGGTCCTTGCAATTGAGATTGGGCATCAACGCAATACGCGAGCCTTGCGTGCGCTTCCACAAGTCAACCTTGATCGGAAAGCGCTTTTCAGCCGTTTTCAAGAATGTGTAATCGGCAAAATCCAGATTGTTGAATTGCAGATCACTTTCGCCTGTGCCGGTTTTGGCCGCCACCAGATCGCCAGAACCAACCCCAAGCACCATACGATCAATGTAGGGCAATTGCTGGCCGTGCTCATCAACGCGATGATAGAAAGGGTTGCGCTCAAAAATAAACTGTCCGGAGGGAGGCGCGGTCCGATTGACCCAGGCATCCAACGTCGGCAGATCAGGATTTTCTGGCCGCACAGCGCGCGACATTTTCTGGTGCAAGGCCACCCAGTCCTGCACGCCATTTTGCTTGATCAACTCTTCAAGCTTTTCCTTGGTCTGATATTTGCGATGGAATTGCTTGAGATAGGCCGCTGGAAACATGATGCGTGTGGCAACGGGTGAGGCAAGCTCGGCCAGAAAATCCGGGTTTGGATCATCCCATGTGTAGCGAACTGTGACCTCATCCAGCACCTCAAAGACGGGGTCCTTGCCATTGACGCGCAAAACGCTGGGAATACCCCCCTTGTAAAGCTTTTTGTCGTGGAACATGTCCTCCCACGTATAACGGAAGTCTTCCGTCGTGAACGGACTGCCATCCGACCAGCGATGACCCTTTCGCAAGCGGAAGGTGAAAATACGCTCTTCAACCACCTCGAACCATTCCAGAAGATCGGGCTGGAAGGTGAATTTCAGATCATAGCCGATCAAGCGACTGTAACAGATAATCGGCATATAGCGAATGTCACGCTGACCACCGATCAGCATACGGATCGTGCCGCCATAATGGCCCGGTGCAAGATCTGGCCCCGTAAGCGGAATCACACGTGGCACTTTGGGCAGACGCTCCGCCATGGGCGGCAATGTGCCAGCAGCCACCTTGGCTTTGAGGATATCCGGCTCACGAATTGCGGTTTGTTGCGCGAAAACCAAAGCAGGACGCGACAGAAGGGTTGCCGACAACAGGGCAAGAGCATGACGCCGGGTAATCACGAGCGAAGCTCCTTTGCATCCACATTACGCCGCGCCAGCACCAGGTGCCCGTCACCAAGGTCAATATGGGTGAGGTTGGATGGGTCGCCATCATCATGAAAATGCTTGGCCCAGCGTTTTTTGGCCGCCAGCGATGGCTCGCCAATCAGATCAAAATCCAGCGCATGATCCAGATTGGGCATCGGCACTGCCGCCAGCAATTTCTTGGTATAGGGATGCACCGGTTGGTGCATGATCACTTCGCAAGGCGCAATCTCGACAATGCGCCCGGCATACATCACCGCGAC
>DNPN01000097.1 GCA_003501385.1 Rhizobium sp.
ACCCTGAAATGAAATTCAAGGTCATCGCGGCAGAGAAGGCGAACATCCCGGTGCGACGCGCCTGCACGCTTCTGGGTGTCAGTGAAAGCGGATATTACGCTTGGCACAAAGGCATTGGCGCGGGCAATAGGAACAGGTGTCCCGGCCGGAATTCCAGGAAATGCAGACTTCATGTGAGGAACCCATAGTCGCAAGTCCTGCCCCGCCGTGAATGTCTTTTCCCAAAAAGCAAATTTCAATTCTGCGACGACCTTTCCGGTGGTCGGCATTCTGGAGGCCACAGCCTGCAAATCCGTTTGTGGATTGTAGTGCCATGTCTTTTTGGGAATAGGCAAGCTGCGAATGAAACCATTTGACCATGGCCAATTCGCACCGTGAACCTTCTCTAGAGCCTCAACTACGCCGTTTCGAACAGCAACCTCACAGACCTGTAAAGGGACAATAAAGGCTGCAGAGACCTCAAGATTCCATTGATAAAGAGCGAGTGCGTCAGACCGATTATTACCGGCGGCCCGCAAGTAAGTAGCAAAGCGCGGTGCTGAAATGACATCAGGGAGATCGCTCAGTTCAATTGCAGAAAATGGCACCGTGTCCCTCGTTGATTATGGCCGAAAGCAACAGGTGGTTGACTTTTTGCCGTACCTATCTATATTCCCAATCAATGGCTTTGAGAAACGCGGGTGCAAGCCCCCCCTCATCGCTGCAGGAATACGGAAAACCCGCCAGAAATGGCGGGTTTTTTCGTTTTATTGCTCTTTTATTAGCTTGGTTGTTATCATAAGATGCGTTCCATATCAGGAAGTTTCTGACATTGCCTCGATTTGTCGCGGCACTCCAAATCTCACCTTATCTGAAATGCGCCCTTCGATCACGTTGGCTGTCGGGCTGTCGTTGATCAATAGTGTCTGCGCCAGAGCGCCAGTTCCGCGCATCCATCAGGCCGCCTTGGTGATTTTGGCGGATGTTTTTGTTTTCCTGCGAACAGGCTTTTCGTCAGCGTTGCTTTTGAAACCTTTGAGGCGAGCGCGCTTTTTGTCCTTGAACGTGACGACCAGTTCCAACTCTCCGCCGAGCGCTTCAACATATTGCCGCAATGTTGAGAGCAGGACGTCGGAGCGCTTTTCGAGCTGTGCGACAGAAACCTGATTCGTGCCCATCTTTTCTCCGATGGCATCTTGCGTCAGGCCCAATGTTTTACGAAGCGACTGAAGGTTATCAAAATCGTCCAGAAGCTCGTGAAACCGCCGGTCCGAAGCTTCGATCATCTCTGGTGTCATGGTTTCAGAGAACACATCATGTGCAGAGATAGCCATTACTTTTTCTCCTTCTTCAGATCTTCCAGATGCGACCCGTATCGCTTGTCGGCCTTGTTGATCAGCTGTTTGTAAAATTTCGTTTGGCTCATGCCAGACTTATCGCCAGCAACTAAAATTATGGCTTTTCTCTCGGGATCAAATGCGAACGCAGCTCGCCACTCCCCATCAGCTGCCTCAAACCGCAATTCCTTCATGTTTGCGTAGTCAGAGCCATTTAATGTATCAGCCCAGGGACGTTTCAGTTCTGGACCTTTATCCTTCAAGAGCAAAATCATCGCTCTGAGTTCGATCTTTACCTCTGCGTCGAATTCCTTGAACTCGGCTGCAAAATCATCATGAAACGTAATATTCCAAGCCATAAATATAGGCTCCAAATTATATAATGTCAACGCTATAATGCCGGCGAGGAGGCGATGGATTCTCTGTGTGGGGCGTGATATTACGACCTCATTGCGCTTGGGCAAGCGAAATGATGGTTGGCTTATTATCTGATTTTCGCGCAAAACTAGATGGGTTTCCTGCGCTGGCAGGGGCAGCATTTGCGGTCGAAAATTGCAACTTTGCGCCAATAAGCGACGTCAACTTATTCTGGCCACGCACCAAGTTGGTGTATGCATGATCTAGAAATTAGTGAATGCTTTCTCCGAAATCGTTGAGTAGCGGTTCCATCTCGCCGAGTGTCAAAGGCCATACGGCCTTGGCTCTTCTCGGTGATTGTAAGATCAACAAGTAGACCAAGAGAACGGACGGCTGGCTGAACAAGGGATTCTTCTGCCCGATTCGATCCTTAATGCGTTCAACAATGAAAGGGTTCTCCTTGAGCATTTTTTCGATCTGATGGACATACTCACTGGCCGCGCCATTCTCGTAGGCGGACAACAGAAGCCCCTCCAACACTGTCGGTTTCGGATCGAGACCGACTGCGGCGCGATAAACGGATGATAGGTCGGCCGTCATTTGACGAACGCTTGTGAGCGCTTCATTTACATCCTCCGCGACCTTCTCAAAATAGTCGTTAGTTGCTTCCAACAACGCCATCGCCTTTGCGGCGTTTCTGCGCATGGCGGGCGTGGCCTCGATTTGCGGTTTGTAAATCGTGTCATGCGTCAGCTCACTATAGGCGTGCTGGAGCAGGGTCTTGATCTGCACTTCACATGGCGTGTCCGCGGGTATCCAGACACCCTCAAACTCGACGTCATGTTTGGGACGCACAACATAGTGTACCGCCGCATAAGCAAATTGCAAAGGATTCTTCTTTTGTTCTTCTTCGTAGTCGCGGTCCTTGGAGAAATCCCAATTGTCCATAGATACGAGTGCGGTCTCGACGATACGAACGTCCGTTCCCAAGAGAACCACGAAGCGTGTGCCAACCTTGTCTGTAATGTCCTCGTATGGGCTTTTGTAATTTTTGTTCCGATAAAATGCCTTCTCGACCAGCTTCTGACTGTCCTTCGTGCGCGGCCATACGGCAGTGCGGAGGAAATAGTCTGGACGCAAGGGTGCAATGATGGGAGCTAATTGCTCTTGGACTTTAAGTGAGATCATCTTGCCCCACGCGGCATGGAACGCCCGTTCGTCGTCCCACCGTCGGAGAAAGTCCTCCTCTCTTGTCATTCCTGGCCCTCGATCCGGCCTCGTATCGTTATCTGAGTCTGCGGATTTCCGTCCTCACCGTTACTTACCTCGAAAAAGACCAAATCCCGGATAGCGTCCGGCGGACCTGTCAGAGTTATCTGTCTCGGGAACCGGAGTTTGCGCCAGCGTAGACTTCCATCGACTTCGCTGAGGTCTTTAGCGATGGCACCTGTGGGAAAGCGCTCTTGGCGCATATGCTGAAGATATTGCTCTGAGACCTCGTCGTCCATGAAGGCTTCGGCGAAGCGGGAGGTCTGGATCGTGTTTCCTCTGTCGAGCTTCAGATAACTGTACAACCCATTGTAAAGGTCGACCTTCTGCTCGTCAGGCAGGTTAGTTGCAAGAATGAACGCCCTTGTATGTTCGAAAAACTGTCGCACTTGCTGGGCGGCGTTTTCTGGAATGTCGAGCCCCAGGAACCCACTGTAGAAGTAGGTCGCTGCATTGTCGCGATGGGAAGCCGTCATGGCGCTGTCATAGACGGTTGCACTCCATCCATCCGGCAATTCCGGCCGAGGTTGCGCACCATCACTTACGAATAGCCCAATCTTGTAAAGCTTGGTTTTAGGGCTGAGGAAGAGGTCGTTCACAAATGTCGCCTGCAGGTTGGCAGTCTTTATGAATCCCTCGTGCAACTCGGCCTTCATGACCCCAAAGAACGGCGTTGCAGGATGGCCGACAGTGCCGTCAAAAACGACCATCAATCCGCCCGGAATCTGACGTGAGGTCTGGGCTGTTGCCAGAGCGTCGGCAAAGACAGCAGATGCGACGATAAAGTCTTGGTTCGATGTGCTTACAAGTTGTACGCCACTCGCGAGCACGCTTCCGGCCCCATGCGCGCGTATTGTCATTTCCATGCATTGAGAATTGCTTCTGAATGCGGCGATGACGCGACTTTTGAAGGCTTCCAACGCGGGACCTTGCAAGTTCAGAAGTCCTGCACCATACGTGGGTTGGACGACTGCCCCTGCGTCAGACCTGACATGCACCTCGTGCAAGCAAATGCGACCGACTGTCAAATTCTGTAGAGGCATGCGCGATCTCCTAATGCAACCTCTAGTAAAAGAAATTGAGTCGCGGTGTTTTGCAAGCTCCAACACTCACTTGGGCTTATGTCTGCATGGGAATACTCGAGAAATATCTCGTGATCCAACAACCGTTCACTTTGATCTGCATCCGTAACGACTGCGAAAGGGGCGCTACTGGGTCTAACTGCCGCTGCGACGTCCGCTAAAGGGCCAAAAGCGGAAGATAGTTGGCCCATTCAGGTGAGGCGCACCAATCCTTTGGGTGAGCGTCCGTTACATACCACACCTTATCTGACATTAAGCCAATTTCTTTCGAACCTCTGCGCGGGCAGGGGTATAATTTTTGTTCAAAAAGAGTCGCCGTGCGCAAGAAATGGGTAAGCAGAATGGATCATTTCACCGGGGCATGGTCAGGCCCTATCGCTAATATCCAAAACATGGCGACAATAGCGGCGATGTTGAGTGGCAGGTAAGGTAGGTAAACGAAGGGCGACATCAGCCTTTGTTTCAACGCAACTCCACCCCTGAACCAGCGGCTCCATTCGTGACCCCACGCTGAGAAGGTTTGGAATGCGGGTATTGGACTGTCCTGTTCACCTCTGAAATAGCTCTCGAGCAATTTGATACGTGCTACATAACAATACTGGAAGTTCTTCCAGATCGCCTCGAGAATCCACAAGGAGCATGAAGCGACTATTGTCGCAAACTCGATACCAATTGATGCTTCCTTCAATCCGAGCCCTAATCCGCCTGCCAGAAGTGGAGCCGCCCAAGACTTGATCGTCAAAGCTCGTGCGTCGAATGCTTCGTAGTGCGTCTGAAGCATAATATATTCCGCGCGCAATTGGTCTTCCAGGTCAGCCATCTTCATCCCCCTAACAACTCACGCTGAAATATAACATAAGGCTAATAGAGAGAAAGATGGAAGGAGAGAAACACCCGTTTCCAAGCTTTTACATGTCACGTTCGCTCCTGCGTGGAATGGCCCGAAGCGGTTTAACGAGCTGCGAAGGCTGATACCGGGCATTTCTCAACGGATGCTCACCCTTGATCTGCGCAGGCTTGAAGAGGCAAACCTTGTCCGGCGCACGATCTATTCCAGCGTCCCTGTCAAGGTGGAGTATGCTCTGATGACGGATAGGAAACGGCTGGAAAAGGTCGTCAGCGTTGTTCGAGAAATTGGGCTGTGGCTAAAAGCGCGTGGATAAATTCCGTATAGTTTACACTCAAACTCTTTGTAAGGACTGTCTGAGCTTCATTTGCTATGCATTAACTTTTTCTATGAATAAGTTGAGTTGTAAAACGAGAGAAAATGAATAATCTCGACCAAGGGTAGAGCCCATAATGCCAAATTCAGGAAGCGAATTTTCCATGCTGCCTACTAAATTCGAAATCAAAGGTTTGTTCGGGAACCGAAACATTTCGATTCCGATCGAGGGGAACTCCATTATCCTGGTCGGCCCGAACGGCATCGGGAAAAGCAGTGTCGTGAATATTTTCTACTTTTTTATATCCCGGCAATGGGGACGCCTTATCGAGTATGACTTCGATGAAGTGGCCGTTTGGTTTGGCGAAGAGGAAGTTAGGGCCGCTAAATCGGATATTACTGGATTGTCGCAAATTTCAAACCTAATCCGCGAAATCAGTCCCTCTTCGCGAATGCATTCTCTAATCGAGAAGCTCAGAGCTTTCGGCATGTTGGAGGATTTTCTGACAGACCGCAAAATGAAAATGCAAGCTAGGCAACGATACTCGGAAGCCTTAGGGGTGTCGCCAGATGATATAAGACATCTCCAATATTCGCTTTTTCGGCGGGTGAATGCGATTGATGATGGCGACCTCTTTGCGAAACCTCGAATAGATATTGAGCAACAACTATCTCGGCACATTACGGGACGGACATTGTATCTCCCTACATATCGTCGGATTGAGAAAGATCTTAGGGAAATATCGCCGGCGCTGGAGGAGCAATTTCGAGTCAGTTTACGGGAAAATGGTCCATTCAAGTTCAGCCGTTCGTCAAAATACTACGTCGATTTGGTGAGTTTCGGCATGGACGACGTCCGCAGCAACGTCGAGAAAAGAACTCGGGCCCTACGGGACCATTCTCTGGCCAGATTCAATGAGCTTTCGGCTCTGTACCTACGTGATGTTATACGTGGGAACGCAGACCAATACTCTTCAAGCCAAATCGCTACCCTAAACGAAGATTCACTATCCGTTATATTAGGAAGAGTAAGTGAGCATGTCCTATCTCACCACGATAAGGAGCTTCTTAGATCACGTATACTTGGAATGCGATCAAAGCAAAAAATAGATATGGAACCGATCGATTTGTACCTGGCCCATTACTTCTCTAGACTTATGGACGTTAGCTCTGATATCTCAGAAAAAGAAACTGATATCTCATCGTTTGTTGAGGCATGCAATGCATACCTGAAGCCTGCCAAGCAACTCGTTTACGATGACACAAAATTTACGGTGACTATAGTTGATGATCGTGGTCGCCCTCTTGATTTGAGTATGCTCTCATCAGGAGAGAAGCAGGTAGTGTCTCTTTTCTCACACCTCTATTTGGATGAAGTCGGCGGGCAGGTGGTAATTATCGACGAACCTGAACTGTCTTTGTCAGTACCGTGGCAAAAGCGATTTTTGCAGGATATACTTGATAGTAATCGGTGTCAGTTTTTGGTTTCAGTAACTCACAGTCCTTTCATATATCAAAATGGACTTAGGTCCTCAGCGATTGATCTCCGAAAGAAAACGACGGTGGCTGATCGATGAGAGACGAAGATTATGCGGAATACCTCATTTCTGAAGCTTTATCAGATGTGGCCGCAATTCATGAATTTCGGATTCTATACAAAGAGAGCAACCACGAGCTACATCTGTTTTTTGAGGGTGACGAGGATGGTCTCTTTTACGTTCCTGAAATTCGCCGCAGAGCGAAGGGGGCTGAAATTCATCAGTACATCTGCGGAGGAAAGAAAAATGTTATTGCTGCCCGCGATTTTATTGACGCTGATGACTATGATTGCATTTGCTTATATTTCATCGATAGGGATTTCGACGATTATCTCACCACTCAAGCGAATATCACTCATAATACTTACATTACCGACGGGTATTCTGTTGAGAACAGTTTATGTGTCAGTGAAAATTTAGAAGTCGCTTTCCAAGATCTGTTGAAGCTTAAGTCAAATGATTTAGACTATGCGAATATAATTGAGGAGGTTCAAAAATCTCTCAAGAGCTTTCATGTAGCCTGCCGTTCTCTGATAGCTTGGATTATAGCAGCGAAGGAAGAAAACCTGTTGCCGAATCTGCGCAATACAACGGGCCTTCATAAAGTCGTTTCTATTAAGGCAGATGGATCATCGGAGATCAAAACTGAAGGCTTTACTTATTTTAAACGTCAAGTACTCGGTGATAAGCCGTCCCCTAATTTTCGCACGGTTATGAAATGGTATCGTTGCCTCGATTTGGCGGATCACAAGTTATGGATGCGAGGAAAATATATCTATTGGTTCTTCCCGCTCGCTGTTGTTCATTTGGTGACGGATCTGAACATACGGCGCAAGGCGAGCGGAAGGAAGAAGGTAAAAATCCCGCCTTCCTTTAGATCCGGCCATTTGTTTGAGTGTATGGGCGGCAGGATTGTACCTCCTGAAAGTTTCGTCCGTTTTCTAGAAGTTAATTTATAATGTAGGAGAGGAGCAAAAGTTCTATTGAACTTTTCTTCATATTTTGGTGTCAAGCGTCAGATCGTCAATTGGGGTGGCGTTTGAGTAGTTTATAAAAAGTACGTTTGAAATCACGGCGGGTGGCCCACAAAAATTACCCGCCCGACGACCACCAAATCCTCGACCCGGTTGGCATCAAATGTTTCCACCGGGTATTTCCCGGCGATGTTGTCTGAAATCAGATCTAGGCGGCCATCCATTCGCCAATTTGCCCGCTTCACGAGGACGGCGTTGCCGACGCTGAAGACGTAGATGCGGCCGTGGTCTACCTGGGTTTGGCTTGAGTCTACGATCATGAGGGAATTATCTGGGATCGACGGCATCATGCTATCGCCTGTCGACCACATGAGGAAACAGTGATCGGGTGCGCCTCCGAGATCTCGGAGGAAGCGACGCTCGAATGCTGTTTCGCTGGTGGGCATTTGGTTGACGGCGATCAGACCGTTTCCGGCTGATGCTCGGACGTCGTATTGGGGCATTAACACGAAGTCTCGGTCGATCGCTTTGGGCACCTTAGCAATTGCCCCGGTCATCTGGCCTTCGCCGCTCAAGAGCCATAGCACGTTCGCGCCGTAGGTCTTTTGATACTCAAATAGCACGGATGCCGTTGGCTCCGATTCTCCCCGCTCATAAGACGCTAATGTGGTTTTACTAACGCCGACAGCGCGCGCAAATTCATCGCGTTCGGGATCTCCAATCGCTCTGCGGAACTCACGAAGGCGTGCTGCCAATGGAGTTTTCGGTTCGACTTCAGGTCTTGCCAAAGCGCAACACACAATAAAACGACTATCCGCTTTACAAAGACGGAATTCCGTTTTATCCTCTCTATAAATACAGACCAAATCACCCATGAAAAAGGAGGCCAGTCAGGGCCTCCCCGTTCACAACGAGGAAGTATTATGCACCGTGCCCGTACTGCGGACAAGGCAGCGAAACTGCGCCTTGATGAGATTAATCGCATAAAGGCGAGGCTGAATGTTGCGGGCCTCACGCTGTTGGCGATTGACCGAGACTATGGCTTGCCGCGCGGCACGGCCGGAAACACTTTGCAGCAGGCCAATCTGGCAGGTGAACGCGCCATTGCTGCTGCCCTGAAAACCCGTCCGCATTTGCTGTGGCGCAGCCGCTATCACCCAAGTGGTGAGCGCCGCACGCCGCAGCCTCCCGAAAATTACCAGCGGCCCCCCAATATGGAAAAGCGCCGCCTTGAAAGCTCCGGCAACCGCGAGGCCGCCTGAGATGTGGTGCGGATGGCCTGCTGTTCTAGCCTTTAGCATCCGGGTTTTCACCGGCAGACCAACATTTCCTCTTCGCAGAAGTTTAGTCGATCCGGCTGTCCAGTCTGTCCATCCGCGCCACACGCAAACAATTCCCCAAATTCACGAGTGCTACAATGACAAATCGACACACTGAAATTGTCAAGAAAAGCCCCTTTATACCGTCATTTTCGCCCATTTGCCGGATGGCCGATACCGTTTTGCTGTTTGCCATGTCTGCCGCCGCACTGGCTGCCGCTTTGATTGTTCTGATCAGGCAGGTGTTGCCATGCTGAACCTTCATTCCCAGGCATCAATCCATGACGGCGTGTTTCACGCCTGCGTCATGGCGGTGCGGGATGGCTTTCCGCATTTGTCGGTGCAGGCGATTATTGATCCGCCGCATGAGTGGTTTGATGCGGCCCTGGCACGTCAGGTAGTTATTCACATGATGGTGCGGGTGTTTTTGATCCCCAAGCGGCGTGTGGTGGAGCATCAGGATCGATCCCGCGAGGCCGTTAACCGGGCGCTGCGCACCATTGATGCGCGCCTCAACACCCCAAGATTTGAACAGCATTACTGCAAGATGGCAGCCGCTGCGCGCACCTCGCTGTATGCCCGTATGGAGGACGCTGCCTGATGGCTGAGTTTGCCCGTATTTCTCTTTCCAGTATCCACATCGGTGTCCGCACGCGCCCTGTGGATGATGACCACGCTCTGGCCATTGCAGCGTCCATGGCCGAGCGTGGTCTGATCAACCCCATAACGCTGCGCAAGACGCCTGCCGCCAACAAGGGGGCGACACCTTACACATTGGTGGCTGGTGGCCATCGTTTGCGGGCGGCAGAGCTGAACGAATGGACCGAGATTGACGCCATTGTCGTTGCTGCGGATGCGGTGGAAGGGCAGTTGATCGAGATTTCCGAGAACCTTTATCGCAATGAGCTTTCCAAGCTGGATCGGGCTATGTTTGTGCTGACCTTCCGCGAATTGTGGGAAGAGAAGCATGGCAAGATTGACCCAAAAGGTGGTCGACCTAAAAAACACCGCAACGATTGCGGCGTTATTTTCACTCCCGGAAAAGAGCTTTCTGATCGGGTTCAACAGCGACTTGGTTTTGGTCAGCGGACCTATGAATATGTGACCACCATTGGTCAGCGCCTCTATCCGCCATTGCGGGCGGCGCTGCGGGGAACGCCTTTTGCCGATGATCAGGCTTTGCTGTTGAAGCTTGCCAAGAAGGGGCCGACCGAACAGGCGCAAATTCTGGCCGCCATGGAGACCGAGCCGGATGTGCGCAAGATCCTGTCATGGATGGGAACACCCAAGACCTCGGTTGATGCGCAAACCAAGCAGGCCGTCATTCTCACCACGCTGCAAAAGGCGTGGAAGGATGCGAATGAGGCGACCCGGCATCGCTTTCTGCAATCGATCGGCATGGCCGATGATTTTCAAGAGGCTGCACAATGAGCAAGCCCGATCCCTCCCAGCTCGATTTTTTTGCCCAGCCGGTGTTTCCGGTGCGCGACGGGGCAAAGCAGGTTGATGTTGATCGCTATCGCACCAAGATCAAACGGGCCATGGCCCGCGCGATCCGCGAGTGTGATTATGATCGGCCAACGATAGCCGCCCGCATGGCGCAGTATCTTGGCCTGCCCAATATCAGCAAGACCACGCTGGATGCCTATACGGCTGAGAGCCGGAACAGCCATGATGTGACGTTGATCCGCTTCACGGCCTTTGTGCATGCCACCGGCGCGCTCTGGCTTTGGGATGAGGTGGCCTCTGTGCAGGGCGTCACCGTGTTGATTGGTGATGAGGCCCGACTGGCTGAAATTTCAAGGTTACGACAGGAGCGTAAGCGCATCGAGGCGGAAATCCGCCGTCAGAGCGCGCGTCCTGTCACGTTGGTTTCAAGGGGGCGGGGATGAAAGAGTGGTTTTCCCTCGCGGAACTTGCCGAACTCAGTTTGCCAGACCTGCCGCATAATGTCCCGAGCCTGCATCGGCTTGCGACCTCCCAGCACTGGCGTGGCCACGCTGGTCTTGCACGCCAGGTGAGGGGAGAGACGAAGAAAATCTGGGAATATCACGTCTCGCTCCTGCCGGTCTCGGCGCAAACCCGGATCAAGATTGCAGCCTCGGCCACGACGCCTGAGGAGTGGAAGGCCATACGGGAGCGTAAAAACCAGCTTTGGGCACGGTTCGAAAGGCTTTCAAACGAGCATCGAGAGATCTGTAAAACCCGTTTGAACGTGCTTTGCCGGGTCGAGGAACTGGCCGCGCATAAGGGTGTGAACCGTGTGGCCGCCATTGCCATTGCCACGGCTGACGCCGGTGTTCAGAAATCCGCCTATTATGAGTGGAAGGCTTTGACAGACGGGTTGGACAGGGAAGACTGGCTGGCGGCTTTGGCTCCATCCTTTTCGCCTGCCATTGACGGTGTTGTTCCGGATATGAGCGACATTCATCCCGATGCCTGGATGTTTTTGAAATCCGATTATTTGCGGCCGGAAAAGCCCGCCTTTTCAGCCTGCTATCGTCGCATGATGAAGGTTGCCAAGCGCGAGAAATGGGCACCGATCCCGTCCGAGCGGTCGCTGCGCCGTCGTTTTGAGCGCGAAGTGGGCAAGGCTGTGACGCTGCTGAAGCGTGAGGGCAGGGATAAGGCGAAGGCGCTCTATCCAGCCCAGCGCCGTAGCCGCGCACATCTGTACGCCATGCAGATGGTCAACATGGATGGCCACAAGATCGATGTGTTCGTGTCCGTGCCATGGGCGAAAAAGCCGGTGCGCATGTTCATCATCGGTATTCAGGATCTGTTTTCCGGCAAGATCTTGGCTTGGCGGCTTTCTGAGGCCGAGACCTGGGAGGCTGTGCGGCTGGTCATCGGCGATATGGTCGAGGTTTTCGGTATTCCGGAAGACATCTATTTGGATAACGGCAGGGCCTTTGCAAGCAAGTGGATTACCGGGGGCACGGTCAACCGGTTTCGTTTCAAGGTGAAGCCGGAAGATCCGCGCGGCCTGCTGACCACACTTGGCGTTAATGTGCATTGGACCCGGCCATATTCGGGCCAGTCCAAGCCGATCGAGCGCGCCTGGCGCGATCTCGCGGAAAACATCGCCAAGCATCCGTTTTGCGCCGGTGCCTATACCGGCAACAAGCCCGATGCCAAGCCGGAAAACTACATGGAGCGGGCCATTCCGCTGGACGATTTCCGCATGCATGTGGCAGCGCAAATTATCGAGCACAATGCGCAAGCTGGTCGCCGGGCCGAGAATTGCAAGGGTCGTAGCTTTGACGAGACGTTCGCGGCCTCCATGGCGGCACCATCGACCATTGTTCGGGTGCCATCCAAGGCGCAGTCGGCATTGTGGTTGCTGGCGTCTGAGGCGATCAAAACCCGGAAGGACAATGGTGGCATCCATTTCCAGGGCAACCGCTATTGGAACGGGGCGCTGAACGAGTGGGCTGGAAAACAGGTCATCATCCGCTTCGACCCTGATTTTCTGCACAAGCCGATCAAGGTTTATGACCTTAAAAACCGGCTGATCTGTGAGGCGGATTGCCTTGATGATGCGGGCTTTAGCAGCGCCGATGATGCGCGTTTGCATTCTCGCCTCGCCAGCACGCACAAGAAAGCTGTTGCCGCCAAGGCCGAGGCGGAAGCAGCACTGTCTGCGCAGCAGCTGGGCGAGATCTACTACAAAGGGTCTAAACCACCAAAGCCAGCAGATGCGCCGGAGCCTGTCCGGCCTGCTGTCACCCGGTTGATCACCCGCAATCAGCAAGTGGAAGCGCCCGTCGAGGCGATTTCCGATCAGCATTTTGAAGACAGTTTTTCCCGCGCTCTGGGCTTGGTGCAAGGCCAGCTTCTGGGCGGTGGGGTCATTGAATTCCCGAGAGGGAATAGCCCGGTGTCGCATGTTTCTGACATCGGGAATAACAGGCCGAAAAGTAACGAGTACGGTTCCGGAAAAAAGAAAGGCAGTCCGAAGACTGCCAGATAATCGGCCCGAAAAGGGCTATTCACGGAGCTAAAACTAGATGAACAAGCATTTTAGCACAAGCCCCATCCCCGGCCAGTTTAATGCCGGGTCCTGGGAGCGGCCTTTGCAGGCACCTGAACTGTCGGCCAACAAGAGTGAGGCCGATATTGAAAAATGGTGGGAGCTGGTGGATCGCGTCATTGCCGTTGCCCGCCAGTTTCGCTGGACAAAGGCGGAAGTGACCCGCCGTTCCGGCATGAAGGACGGCACCTTCAGCCAGTGGTTTTCTGGGCGATATGAAGGTCGCCTCGACGGCCACAATGCCATGATCGAGCAATGGCTCGACGCCCTGGAAGCCAGCGCCAGCGTGGCGGCGATGATACCGCAATCCCCAAACTTCATGAAGCTGCGCGGCTCGGCCGAGGTGCTGGAGACGTTGCTCTGGGCGCAGATTTGCCCGGATCTGGTGATGATCACGCTGGGTGCTGGCATGGGCAAAACGGCCACCTGCGAATATTTCACCAACACCCGGCCGCATGTTTATCATGCCACGGTCTCGGAAAGCACCAAGACGGTGCATGGGATGCTGACCGAACTGGCCGAGCAGCTCGGCGTGCAGGAAAACAATCCGGCCCGCTTGGCCCGTGCCATCGGCATGAAACTGAAGCGCACCGGCGATGGCACGCTGCTGATTGTCGATGAAGGCCAGCATCTGAATGATGAGGCGTTGAACCAGCTACGTCACTTCGTTGATGTTTATAAATGCGGGGTGGCCGTTGTTGGCAATTCCGAGGTTTACAGCCGATTTGCCAGCAATCGCAAAGGCCCAAGCTATGCCCAGCTGAAAAGCCGTATCGGCAAGCGTCTACAACGGGCGCAGCCATACACCGAGGATCTGCAAACCTACATTGCCGCGTGGAACGTGACCGACCCAGCCTGCATCAAATTCCTGATGGGCATTGGCCTGAAGGGCGGGGCGTTTCGCCAGATCGAAAAAACCATGCGCATGGCGTTGATGGTGGCGCTTGGGGCTGGAACCGAGGTGAGCCTGAAGGACATTCAGGCCGCATGGAAGAACCGCGATGTGGAGGACATGGCATGATCCTCTCTCAAGAACTTGATGCGATGGCGAGCGACTTTTGCAGCGGGCGCTGCATCGCCCAGGACGAGTTGTTCGATATAGAAGCGTTGTGTGAGACAATTTCTCAGGCATTGGCTCAGGTGAAATATCAAAGCTACCTTGTGAAGCTCACTGATGAAATGGGGCGCTTTGAACAGGAAAAGGCTGAAGAGGTAGCTGCTGATCTGCACAGTCAAATGAACTGGAAGATGGATAGAGCTAACGCGCTTAGGTCGCATTTCAAATCTCAGGAAGTCATGTCTCGAATCGCTATTCAGGCAATAAGAGAGATTAGAAGATCCAAAACAAGTTCGGTTGATAAGCCACAACACTCTGTTGCATACATCATCCGACAACTTAAGTTGCCACAAGAAGTTACGCTCCTGAGGCGAGTTTATGGGCGACAGTTCATACTTGTCTCAGCATACGCAAGTGAAGCTCAGCGGCTTGCCGCGATGGAGCAGCAGTTGGCGAAGTCACTTCCAACGGACACATCCAGCACTGATGTAACTCATCTTGCAGGAAAGCTGATCGCTCGAGACGCGAAAGAAGATGGGCACGGAGACTATGGGCAGAACTTAAGTGAAACATTCCACTTAGCCGACCTGTTCACGCATGGCTTAGATAAAAATAAGATGGAGACGACCATTGAGCGCTTTTTCCAAGCCTTCTTTGGAAGAAACGACATCTCTCCGTCTCGAGAGGAGTTTGGTCTATATGCTGCGAAATCCGCCTCACTTCGATCAGCTGATCTTTCAAGGCAAGTCGGTGCTGCGATTTTTTCTGAAGATGGGGAACTGGTCACACAAGGATGTAATGAGGTCCCCAAAGCGCTGGGCGGGAATTATTGGGACGGCGACGATCCTGACAACCGTGATATCAGCAAAGGCCACGACCCAAATGATAAATTGAAGAAGGAGGTAATCCGAAATGTCGTTGAGAGACTCCAAACGAAGGGCTTCCTCTCCGATACGCTGACATCCGTTGGAAATAGCTTCAAAATCGTTGATTATTTGACCGATAAGAAGAATGAAAATGGGGTTCTGTCAGATGCTCATGTTATGGATCTTACTGAGTACGGGCGGATCGTTCATGCAGAGATGAATGCAGTTTGTGATGCCGCCCGCATTGGACGATCAGTAAAAGGCTCAACACTCTACTGCACTACTTTTCCTTGCCATAACTGTGCAAAACACTTGATAGCATCTGGAATAAAGCAGGTAGTTTTTTTGGAGCCATATCCGAAAAGCAAAGCATATGAACTTTATGCTGACGAGATCCAGATTGAGGCAGATCAAGATCCTAATCGGGTAGCATTTATTCCCTTCCTAGGAATTTCCCCTTATCGCTACCGAGACATTTTTCAAAAGGGTAAACGTAAGACAGGTGGCAAGGCCGACAAATGGTATAGTGGAGAGCCGAAGCCGATGTTGGAAATTGAGTTTCCTTCATACTCGAAAGTCGAACAGTGGGCACTGGTGCCTCTTATAGGCGCAGTGTTTGATGAGGTAGACGAGCCTAAAAAATTATAGCCTTTAATGAATTGTCGGGAGGTCGGAAATCATTCGGCTCGCGATACCGCGAGGTAGCCTCATTCTTAGGCATGTAGAAATACAGCCACGCAGCATAGTCAGGGCCGGGGCGTTTTTGTCAGAATCTGCTATTTTGACAACTTGTCTGGAATTTTTATTTTTCCGGTTTTGCGTGTCAAAATTCCGGAAAGTCGGGGCGAGCTATAGCTGTAGAGCCCCCTCCCCACAAGGGGAGGCGGTCCGTTGCATTCTGTGCAAATGGATGATTTTCATCATAAATCTTTTGAAAGCACAGTCACGGCAAAGCATTCGAGGTGCTCCCTCCCCCTTGTGGGGAGGGTTGGGGAGGGGATTTTTTTGTTTGCGTCGTATATTTTGGGTCTTGGCCAAGTGCCCTCTCGAAGTCCTTGTTTTATTAGAAATTTTAAAACGACTATTGATGGTTAGAGGGCGGAATTGCGCAAAGATGACCATTTTGTCATTTGAAATATCATTGAAAAATCATCACATAGAGTTCGTCAGGGAAAAGTGTTCGTCGGTTTTCCCGAAAAGACAAACTCAAGCAAAAGCAATGAGAGTTTGTCTGGTTCAATATGAACCTGACGAACTCTTACGTGGGGCGTGCTCGCGTCGGATGTCTTGCCACCTTGGGTCAGGCTCTGTAAGCGAGTATAGGACTGTTATCTTCAAGCGGGTGTAATCCATGTCGAATTTTGAACTGACCCTCACCAAGCGCCATTTGTTGGCTGGTATTGCAACCGTGGCAACCGGTGCGGCTGTCGTTGCTGCGGCCAGTCCTGCACTTGCGGCTGTTGATGTGCCACAATCTGAGCGCAGCGTCGATATGGCAGAGGTCCTCAAGCCCGGCGCACTGCCGGAAATGGCCTTGGGTAAGGCTGATGCCAAGGTCAAGATCGTTGAATATTTCTCGATGACTTGCCCGCACTGCGCCCATTTTCACGCCACGACCTTTGATGCCATCAAGGAAAAATACATCGATACCGGCAAGGTTTATTTCGTTTTCCGCGAATTCCCCTTCGATCCGGCAGCAACAGCTGCCTTCATGCTGGCCCGCTGCGCACCGCCAGAACAGTACTATCCCTTTATCACCATGTTCCTGAAGCAGCAGCGCGCCTGGGCAGCTCCAACGGATGGCGATGTGCGCAATGCCATGTTGCAAATGTCGAAAATGGCAGGTTTCACACAGGAAAGCTTCCAGGCTTGCTTGACGAACACCAAGCTTGCCGCTGATGTGACAGCCGTGCGGGATCACGGTGCCAAGGACTTTGGCGTCAATTCCACGCCAACCTTTATCATTAACGGCAAGGTCTACACGGGGGATATGCCTGTTGAGTCGATGTCTGCCATCATCGATAGCTTCCTTTAATTCGGCGTTCTTGTATAAGACGGGCGGCGGCGAAAGCTGCGCGCCCGTTTTTTCGTTCTGCGTTTCCTTAATACGTGCCCATCAGGTCTCATCATGAAGTTTACCAAGCTGCGTGTGGTTGGCTTCAAATCCTTTGTCGAGCCAACGGAATTTATCATCGAGCGCGGCCTCACCGGCGTTGTCGGGCCAAACGGCTGTGGCAAGTCCAATCTGGTCGAAGCACTGCGCTGGGTGATGGGGGAAAACTCCTATAAAAACATGCGTGCTTCCGGCATGGATGATGTGATTTTCTCTGGCTCTGGCAATCGTCCCGCCCGCAATTCTGCGGAAGTGGGCCTGTTTCTGGACAATTCCGACCGCACCGCTCCCGCAGCTTTTAACGATAGCGATGAAATTCAGGTCAGCCGCCGCATTGAGCGCGAAAACGGCTCGGTCTATCGCATCAATGGCAAGGAAGCCCGCGCCAAGGATGTGCAATTGCTGTTTGCGGATGCCTCCACGGGTGCTCGCTCGCCCTCCATGGTCGGGCAGGGGCGCATTGGTGAGCTTATTCAGGCAAAGCCTCAGGCTAGGCGGCAGTTGCTGGAAGAGGCCGCTGGCATTTCCGGCCTGCATTCACGCCGCCATGAGGCAGAGTTGCGGCTGCGGGCGGCAGAAACCAATCTGGAACGGCTGGAAGATATTGTTGCCCAGCTGGAAAGCCAGATTGAAAGCCTGAAGCGCCAAGCCCGCCAAGCCAACCGCTTTAAAATGCTCTCTGCCGATATCCGCGCCCGCGATGCCATGGTGCTGCACATCCGCTGGACCGAGGCACGCCAAGCCGAGGCTGAGGCCGAAACCGCATTGAACGAGGCGACCTCGCTGGTGGCCGAGCGCGCCCAAGAACAGATGGAAGCGGCCAAGGCGCAAGCCATTTCCAGCCTGAAACTGCCGGAATTGCGCGACAATGAGGTGAAGGCCGCAGCCTCGCTGCAACGCCTGCAAATTGCCCGCACCCAGCTGGAAGAAGATGCAGGCCGCCTGTTCAAGCGCCGCGATGAGCTGACCCGCCGCCTTGCCCAGCTGGATGAAGATATCCGCCGCGAAGAGCGCATGGTGGCCGATAATGCCCAAATTCTGGATCGTCTCACCACTGAGGAGACGGAGCTGGAAGAGGTGCTGGCCGACAGTGGCCGCGAGGCGGATGATCTGCGCATTGCCTTTGAAGAGGCATCCGCCAATTTGAGTGAAACAGAACAGCGCTTTACCGCTGTGACTGCGGAGCGCGCCGAAGCCTCTGCTGGCCGTAACCAGTTGGAACGGGCTTTGCGCGATCTTTCCGACAAGCGCCTGCGGTTGGAGCGGCAGGCCGATGACGCCAGCCGTGAGCTGGAAGCCTTGGCCGAAAAACTCGCAGCACTGCCCGATCCCGAAGAAAAACGCGAAGCGGTGGAAGCGCTAGAATATGCCGTGGAAGAAGCCGAAGCTGCACAGGTTGAGGCCGAAGAGCGGTTGAATGATGCCCGCCGCGCGGAAGGATTAGCGCGTGGCCCGGTGGATGCAGCCCGCTCCAAGCTTGCGGCTTTGGAAACCGAAGCGAAAACCATTGCCAAAATGCTCTCCACCTCGGCAACAGCGGGAGAGTTCTCGCCCGTGGCCGATGATTTGAGTGTGGAGCGCGGCTTTGAAACCGCCGTGGGTGCTGCCCTTGGCGATGATCTGGAAAGCCCGCTGGATGCAAGCGCTCCGGCCCATTGGTCCATGCCCGGACCGGATGGTGATGATCCGGCTTTGCCCGCGGGCGTTGCCGCGCTCAGTGCCTATGTGCAGGCACCGGATGCGCTGTCCCGTCGCCTGAAACAGATTGGTGTGACGGATGCGGCCACAGCTGAACGTTTGATCACGACCTTGAAACCCGGCCAACGCCTGGTAACAAAAGAGGGTGCGGTCTATCGTTGGGATGGCCATATCACCGGATCGGAAGCGCCCAGTGCGGCAGCTCTTCGTCTGGCCCAGAAGAACCGGCTGAACGAGCTGGAAGCGGAAGCCGAAGAGGCTCGCTTTGCGCTGGATGAGGCGGAACAACAATTGGCCGCCGCCCGCGATGGCATTACAACGGCAGAAAACAGCCTTGCGGAACGGCGTGATCGCCAGCGCTTGATCTTGCGGCAACTTTCCGAAGCCCGCGATGGTTTAAGTGCTGCCGAGCGCGCCTCTGGAGATCTCTTGCGCCGCCGTGCGGTGGTGGAAGAGGCGGTCAACGGTCTGCGGGCGCAGATTGAAGAGGCCGAACAACTGACCGAAGAGGCCCAGATCGCCCTTGCCGATCAGGCCGATCTGACGGCACTGGAAGAGCAATTGCGCCAATTGCAAATGGAAGTGGCCACCGGGCGCGGCATGGTGGCCGAAGCCCGCGCCCGCTTTGAGGGCTTTGCCCGAGAGAATGATCAGCGCCAGCGGCGGATCATGTCCATTCGCCAAGAGCGCCAAAGCTGGCTGGACCGGGCCAAAAGTGCGGGCGAACACATTGCCACGCTGAAAGACCGCGAGCTGGAAGCCCGCGATGAAATGATGGAGCTGGAAGCAGCTCCCGACGAATTTGACGAAAAACGCCGACAGTTGATGCATGAGCTGGATAAGGCAGAAGCAGCCCGCCGCGCCGCTGCTGATCTTTTGGCCGTTGCCGAAACCGCCCAGCGTGAGGCCGATCAGGCTGCCGCCACAGCGCTTTTGACCTTGGCCGAAAGCCGCGAGCGCCGTGGCCGCGCCGAGGAGCGGCTGTTATCGGCCAGTGAGCGCCGCAAGGATGGTGAGGCCCGCATTCAGGAAGCGCTGAATGTGTCGCCATTAGAGGCGTTTCGCCTGACCGGGTTGAAGCCA
The DNA here is from genome assembly GCA_003501385.1 of Rhizobium sp. GTDB lineage: Bacteria > Pseudomonadota > Alphaproteobacteria > Rhizobiales > Rhizobiaceae > Allorhizobium. Next base: position 19,868 of record DNPN01000097.1, read on the forward strand.
GACGATGCTGTGCCGGACTTGCGCGAGGTGGAGCGTGAGCTGGATCGGCTGAAAATGGAGCGCGAACGGCTCGGTGCCGTCAACCTGCGCGCCGATGAAGAGCAGAAGGAATTGTCCGACAAGCTGGCGGCGCTGATCAAGGAGCGCGATGACATTATTGATGCCATCAAAAAGCTGCGCGGTGCTATCCAGAGCCTCAATCGCGAAGGCCGGGAACGGCTGGTGGCGGCGTTTGATGTGGTCAATGCGCAATTCCAGCGGTTGTTTACGCATTTGTTCAACGGTGGCACTGCGGAATTGCAGCTGATTGAAAGCGATGATCCGCTCGACGCTGGCCTCGAAATCCTCGCCCGCCCGCCGGGCAAAAAGCCGCAGACCATGACGCTGTTGTCGGGTGGTGAGCAGGCGTTGACGGCCATGGCTTTGATCTTCGCGGTGTTTCTCACCAACCCGGCCCCCATCTGCGTGCTGGACGAGGTGGACGCGCCGCTGGATGACCATAACGTCGAGCGTTATTGCAATCTGATGGATGAAATGGCCACGTCCACCCAGACCCGCTTTGTCATCATCACCCATAACCCCATCACCATGGCCCGGATGAACCGCCTGTTTGGCGTGACCATGGCCGAGCAAGGGGTTAGCCAGCTGGTGTCGGTGGATCTGCAAACGGCAGAACAGATGATTGATGTTGCCTAACTCAAGGAGAGTCCCATGGTGCGATGCTTTATGTCTCTTGCCATCCTTGTCGGCTTAAGTACGGTGCCAGCCTTTGCTGATAATCTTTCCGGTCAGTTTCTGGCGCAGACCGTGCAAACCTCCAAGCCCCACCGCGATGCGTTGAGCGCCTTGGTACGGGGCAAACAGGGCGTGCCGCCTTGGGTGCTGAACATGGTCAACAAGAGCGATTACGTGGGTCTGGCCTCGGTGCAAATGCCGGTGGACGGCAAGCCGATGCAGCTTTTCTATGCCTGCGAAGCCAAGCGCTGCAACCAAAGCGCCATTCGGGTGCTGTTTTCGGCGGGCGGCAAGCATGTGGTGATGCGCATTAACGATGACCGCTTGGGAGAAAAATTCCTGGGCACGCCATCGGAGGCTGAAAGAGCCGCACTGGATCGGAATCCCGGCACGTAATACCAAGCCTCGAAGATGCCCACGCATCCTCGAGTTGACATCATTGAAAATACCTCAAATTCATCAGAGGCTTGAGATATTTTCAAAAGCAATACGAAGAGTCATTTTCAATGAGCCTTCGTAGAAGCCTTTTTCATCAACGTCTTTTTGCAAATGCTGCAAACAGCCGATTGCTAAATATCAATCCAGGTAGTATGCTCAACATACTTTATGAGGGGTCCAACCGTGCGCGAGGAGGCAATCGGTTTGGATGTGACGAACAATGAGGGGAGGCATTATGTCAGCGACGACATCGCAAACGGGTTCATCCCGTATTTTTTTCATGATTTTTCTGGCGGCACTGATTGAGGGCTTTGACCTTCAGGCCGCAGGCGTGGCCGCTCCCAAGCTGGCACCCGTGTTTGGCCTGACGCCTGCGCAGATGGGGTTGTTCTTTTCGTCGGCCACCTTTGGTCTGATTTTTGGGGCTATCTTCGGCGGCATTGTCGCCGACCGCATGGGGCGCCGGTTCGGGCTTTGCCTCTCGCTGTTGGTGTTTGGTGTGTTTTCGATTGCAACAGCAACGGTCACCTCGGTTGAGTGGCTGATTGTCATGCGTGCTCTCACAGGCATTGGCCTTGGCGGAGCTTTCCCCAATCTCGTCAGTATTGCCGCTGAGGCAACAACGCCTGAATGGCGTGGACGCGCTGTGTCACTGATGTATGCTGGCGTGCCGTTGGGCGGCGCCGTTGTCAGCCTTTTGGCCATGGCTGGCCTGCATGATGACTGGCGCTCGATCTTCATTGCCGGTGGTGTTGCGCCCTTGCTGCTGGTTGGCCCGCTGATGCTGTTGTTGCCCAAGCTTGAGGTGGATAAGTCTCACAAAACGAGCGATAAAGGCGTGTGGCAGCAGGTGTTTGCCCCCGGCACCATCACACGCAGCGTGCTGTTGTGGGTCGGTTTCTTCTTCGGCATCGTCGTTCTCTATCTGCTTTTGAACTGGTTGCCGACCCTGTTGGTCACCCGTGGGCTTGATCGCTCGCAGGCCGGGCTCATTCAGCTGATTTTCAATATTGCTGGTGCCGTTGGCGGCCTGCTGGGCGGCTATTTCCTCGATGGTGAGCGCAAGGTTCTGAATGGCACAGTGTGCTTTGCACTTCTGGTCGGCTCACTGGTGCTGCTCGGCATCGCGCCTCCCAGCTTGACCATGAACGCCATTGCCGCTGGTTTGGTTGGTGTGAGCGTGATGGCGGCGCAAAGCTTGCTCTATGGCATCGCGCCGCAATGCTATGATACGGCGGTGCGGGGCACGGGTGTGGGTCTGGCTGTGGCTGTTGGCCGTGCAGGATCCGTTATTGGCCCGCTTCTCGCTGGCGGTCTGGTTGCGGCTGGGCGTTCACCGGGTGAAGTGCTGATGGCGATTGTGCCGGTGGCCCTCATCAGCGGCATCGCAACGGTGATATTGCTTTCGCGCCTGCGCAAAGCGCCTTTGAGCGCGCCGGTAAAGGGCGCACCCATCTTGGCCAAGGGCTAATCGTTCACAGTTTCAGACGGATAAACTCCCCAGACAAAGCCTTGCCGGATATATCCGGCAAGGCTTTGATTTTGAACCGATACTCTGCACCAGAGGCTGTCACAGCTGTGGATATCAAGCCGAACACCCGGCTGAAGTTGTGCAACAAGACCTGCAGTTTTAGCGGGGCTTTTTCGCAGTGAGACCAAGGGGCCTTTGCCCTTATTCCAGGGTGTCACCAGCCCGGTGCGATTGCCGCTTAACAGCACGGCATTCATCCAGCCGCTGGTACCATCACTGTCACGCACCTGCCGCCATTCTCCATATTCCTCAATAATTTCAATCGGAAGCCCTTTTGCCTCATAGATCCACCGGATCGGGTAATCGGTGGAGGGGCCAACACGCATGCGTGCCTTGGCGGCTTTGATGGAGACATAGCGGGGCAGAGGAAAACCTGTAACCCGGCCAACTGGTTGCGAGGACGCGATAACCGTGGAAACGCTACTCACTGTGCTGGTATGGGCAGATGCTGGAAGCATTGTCGCAAAGCTGCAGATCTGCGCGGCAACGCAGACGCTCAGAAAGAGTAATGGCGTCATGCCTGCGGTGCCTCTTTTCGGGCTCAATGGCACGACTGCGCTTGTTTGAGCGCTGCAGCCACACCTTTCAGCGAATAGGTATAGGTGGTTTTGGTGCCGCGCTTCGAGGTGGCATGCACGGTCATGTTGCTGCCCTGACGCATGGCGGCAATGACTTGAGAATCCTGCGATTCAATCTTGGTCCAGCCGATGTTGTTTCTCGGCGTCATCTGGAAATTACGGTTGTCAACGCTGACATCAATGGTTGTGCCCGGCTTCAGCGTGTATCCCATCACCGTTTGGGGATAATAATTGGCACCACCCGTTTTTTTTGGCGCAACAAGAAAGAAATTCTTGCCATGATCAATGCCCACCGGATCCTCATGGGTTGGAACAGACAGGATGTAACAAACGTTTTTACCAGCCTCCTTGTAGCTGAAGACGCCCCAATGGTCGAACTGCTTCATCATTTTCGGCGCGGCTGATGCAATGGATGCAGAAAGGCCAATCAGGGCAAGCACCAATGCAATGGTTTGTAGTGACATCATGTCTGGCGTACTCCATTTGAGAAAAGGGATCGGGTCACCCCGTGCGTGCACCTATCAAGCTGTCGGGAGGTTACTGAAAGGTTAATCTTGCTTCACAATGGCTTGAGGAGAAAGCCTTAAGCAGAGTATTAGAGTGATCTAATTTTGTGCAAAATAATTCGCCCTCATCCTTCGATAATCTGTGCAATATCGCCGCTTCGGCTCATTTCTTCGCGTGGCTGTCGCAATTATGCTGCAATGCGGCATACACTTGATATTGCGCGGTTTTCAAAGGCGCTAGAATGGGTTACAGCTATGCTCAAGAGATGGGCGGAGAAAGAAGACGCGATGGGGAAGTGGGTCTACACCTTTGGCGCTGGCAAGGCCGAGGGCGGAGCCTGGGATGTTGAAAAGCTGGGCGGCAAGGGTGCCAATCTGGCCGAAATGGCTGGCCTTGGCCTGCCTGTTCCACCCGGCCTGACCATTATTGCCGATGCCTGCACCCATTATTACACCCATCAGCGCAGCTTTCCCGATGAGTTGAAAGCGCAAGTGCTGCGAGGCATTACCGGGATTGAGGCCATTACCGGGCGGATATTTGGAGATCCCCGCAACCCCCTGCTGTTGTCGGTGCGCTCCGGTGCGCGCTCGTCCATGCCAGGCATGATGGATACCGTTCTCAACCTTGGCCTGAATGATGAGACGGTTGAGGGACTCTGTCAGAATGCAGGCGATGCCCGTTTTGCCTGGGATAGCTATCGCCGCTTCATCCAGATGTATAGCGATGTGGTGCTGGGGCTGGACCACGAGATTTTCGAGGAAATCCTCGATGATGAAAAAGCCCGTTTTGGCCACGAGTTTGATACGGATCTCAGCGCCACTGAGTGGCAGCACGTGACCAACATCTACAAGCAGATGATTGAGGATGAGCTGGGCGAGCCATTCCCGCAAGATCCGCAGGTGCAGCTTTGGGGTGCAGTCGGCGCGGTGTTTTCCAGCTGGATGAATGCGCGGGCCGTGACCTATCGTCAGCTGCACAATATTCCCGGCCATTGGGGCACGGCGGTCAATGTGCAGGCCATGGTGTTTGGCAATCTCGGCTCCACATCGGCCACGGGCGTTGCCTTTACCCGCAACCCCTCCACCGGCGAAAAGGAACTCTATGGCGAGTTTCTGGTCAACGCCCAGGGTGAGGATGTGGTGGCGGGCATTCGCACCCCGCAATCGCTGACAGAAGCGGCCCGCCTTGAATCCGGCTATGACAAGCCCGCCATGGAGAAGCTGATGCCGGAGGCCTTTGCCCAGTTCAAGGCCATCTGCACCCGGCTAGAAACCCATTACATGGACATGCAGGATGTGGAATTTACCATTGAGCGCGGCAAGCTGTGGATGCTGCAAACGCGCATCGGCAAGCGCACAACCAAGGCAGCCATGAAAATTGCCGTGGATATGGTGGCGGAAGGGCTGATCAGCGAGGAAGAGGCGGTGTCACGCATTGAGCCTGCTTCGCTCGACCAGCTGTTGCACCCCACCATTGATCCGCGTGTCACCCGCGAGGTGATTGGTTCTGGGCTGCCTGCCTCGCCGGGGGCGGCCACGGGCGAAATTGTCTTTACCGCCGATGACGCGGTGATGGCCAAGGAAGAGGGCCGCAAGGTCATTCTGGTGCGGATGGAAACCAGCCCGGAAGACATTCACGGCATGAATGCCGCCGAAGGTGTGCTGACCACCCGTGGCGGCATGACCAGTCACGCCGCTGTGGTGGCACGTGGCATGGGAATCCCTTGCGTGGCAGGCGCTGGCACCATGCGGGTGGATCATCGCAATGGGGTGTTGATTGGCCTTGGCGTGCAGCTGAAAAAGGGCGACGTCATCACCATTGATGGCTCCTCCGGCCAAGTCTTGAAGGGCGCTGTGCCGATGTTGCAACCCGAATTGTCGGGTGATTTCGCGCAATTAATGGCCTGGGCTGACAAGACCCGCCGCATGACCGTGCGCACCAATGCCGACACGCCCGGTGATGCCCGTGCTGCCCGCTCGTTTGGGGCTGAAGGCATTGGCCTTTGCCGCACCGAACATATGTTTTTCGAAGGTGAGCGCATTCATGTGATGCGTGAAATGATTTTGGCTGAGGACGAGGCTGGTCGCCGTGCCGCTCTCGATAAGCTGTTGCCGATGCAGCGCTCGGACTTTACCGAGCTGTTTTCCATCATGCACGGCCTCCCCGTGACCATTCGCTTGCTGGACCCGCCCTTGCATGAATTCCTGCCCAAAACTGAGCAGGAAATTGCCGAAGTGGCAAGCGCCATGGGCATGGAGCCACGCGCGTTGAGCCAGCGGGTGGATGCGTTGCATGAATTTAACCCCATGCTGGGCCATCGTGGTTGCCGCTTGGCAATTTCCTACCCCGAAATTGCCGAAATGCAGGCGAGAGCTATTTTTGAAGCCGCCATTGCCGCAGCGTTGGAAACCGGAGAGCCGGTGGTGCCGGAAATCATGGTGCCGCTGGTCAGCCTGCGCTCCGAGCTGGATTATGTGAAGGGCGTGATCGACCGCGTGGCCTCGGAAGTGATGCGGGAAGGGGCGCTGGAAATCTCCTATCTGGTTGGCACCATGATCGAGCTGCCGCGCGCTGCCATCCGTGCCCATGTGATTGCCGAGGCGGCCGAGTTTTTCTCGTTTGGCACCAATGACTTGACCCAGACCACCTTTGGCATGTCCCGCGATGATGCCAGCGCCTTTATTCCGATCTATCAGAAAAAGGGCATTATCGAGCGCGATCCCTTTATCTCGCTGGATTTCGATGGCGTGGGCGAATTGATCCGCATTGCCGCCGAGCGTGGCCGCCAGACACGGCCAGATATGAAGCTGGGGATCTGCGGCGAGCACGGCGGCGATCCCACGTCCATCCATTTCTGTGAGGATGTCGGGCTGGATTATGTCTCTTGCTCGCCTTTCCGCGTGCCCATTGCCCGATTGTCGGCAGCGCAGGCGACAATCAAACAATCACGGTCGCAAGCATGAGTGCATGAAATATGTAGATATACAATTTTAGAGTGTAGAAATTTCAGATTATCTTTTTGCGGTTTTGATATACATGGCGTTCTCTAATTTGAAGTGCAAC
>DNPN01000268.1 GCA_003501385.1 Rhizobium sp.
ATCTACGTGACCCATGATCAGGTGGAAGCCATGACTTTGGCCGACAGAATTGTGGTGTTGCGGGCGGGCAATGTCGAGCAGATCGGCACGCCGATCAGCCTCTATGACGACCCCGACAACATGTTTGTTGCCGGTTTTATCGGCTCACCTCGCATGAACTTTCTGGCAGGGCATGTGGTTGCACGCGGCCCAGCGGCAATCCGTGTCCAGCTCGGCGAGTTTGAGCAGGTGGAATTCGAGCTGGCACTGGGCGCTGATCTCGCCCCTGGCACAAAAATCTCCGTCGGTATGCGCCCTGAGAATTTCTCTTCTGATGGGACGGTGCGGTTCTCGCTTCGGGTGGACATGGTGGAGAGCCTTGGCGGCGTTTCCTACGGCTACAGCAACATGCGTGGCGAAGATGCCCTGACCGTTGATCTGAAGGGCGACCGGTCCGTGCGGGCTGGCGATACGATCCGCACGGGCTTTCATCCGTCCAAGGCCCTGCTGTTTGATCCAGCCAGCGGCGCGCGCCTTCGATAACACGTCATTAAGTTGATATTTTCAATAGGATTTCCAATCATGAACGATAATGAACTCTGGTACGACCGTGCCGCATCTGTCTGGACCGAAGCTCTTCCCGTTGGCAATGGTCGGCTGGGTGCCATGGTGTTCGGAGATGCATGGAACGAGCGTCTTCAGATCAATGAGAGCACATTCTGGAGTGGCGGCCCTTACCAGCCGATCAACCCCGATGCCCGCGCCGCCTTGCCGGAGGTGCGCAATCTGATCCTTGCTGGCCGCTATCAAGAGGCGGACCGCAAGGCCTATGAAGGGGCCATGGCCAAGCCGGATCGGCAGAGCTCCTATCAACCGATTGGCGATGTCTGGCTTAATCTACACCATGATATGACCGTTACCAATTACCGCCGCTCGCTTGATTTGGCGACGGCTGTTGCTGTGACACAGTATGATTGCAACTGTGTGCATTTTCGCCGCGATGTGTTTGCCAGCGCAGTACAGGATGTGGTTGTTTGCAAGATTGCGGTGAATCAGCCCGGTGCCTTGTCACTCACGGTCCTCCTCAGCAGCCCACAAAACGGCGATCCGATTGACATCACCGATGTCACCCTTGGCTATGACGGGCGCAATCGTCGGCAAAATGGCATTGATGGCGCTTTGCGCTTTGCCTTCCGGGTGCGAGTGCTGGCCGAGGGCGGCTTTGTTGATATTGGCGAAGAAAGCATTCGGGTGCGTGAGGCCAACAGCGTGGTGCTGCTGATTGATGCAGGCACCAGCTTTCAAAACTACAAGAATGTCGATGGCGATCCGCAGGCGCAGATCAAAGCACGGTTGGATGCAGCCGCCATGCTCTCCTACGACGATCTGCTTTCGGCTCATATCACCGAACATCGGCGTCTGTTCGATCGGATGCAGATTGCCATTGGCGACAAGCCTGTATCCACTCTTCCCACAGACAAGCGCGTGGCCGCCTATGCCGATGGCAATGATCCTTCACTGGCAGCACTCTATGTGCAATATGGCCGCTATCTTGCCATTTCCTGTTCCAGACCCGGCACGCAGGCTGCCAACCTGCAAGGCATCTGGAATGAAGACATTCTGCCTGCCTGGAGCAGCAAATACACGGTCAACATCAATCTGGAGATGAACTACTGGCTTGCCGATATTGCCAATCTGTCTGAAACCTTCTTGCCATTGGTGGAATTGGTGGAAGACGTGGCAGAAACCGGCCGTGAGATGGCCAAAGTTCATTACGGTGCCCGTGGCTGGGTGTTGCACCACAACACTGATATCTGGCGTGCTACTGGTCCGATTGACGGACCCCATTGGGGTCTTTGGCCCATGGGCGGTGCCTGGCTCTGCGCCCAGCTCTATGATCATTACCGCTTCAATCCGGATCGTGCTGTGCTGGAACGTATCTATCCTTTGATCAAGGGTGCGGTCGAATTTGCGCTGGATACGCTGGTTGCCCTGCCGGGCAGCAATTACCTCGGCACATGCCCATCGTTATCGCCCGAAAATTCCCATCCCTTCGGCTCTTCGCTCTGCGCGGCACCAGCCATGGACAGCCAGATTTTGCGGGATCTGTTTGATGCCTTTGCGGATGCCAGTGTCACCCTTGGCCGTGATACCGAGCTTCGTGCTGAGGCTGTTTCCACACGCGCCCGCCTGCCGGAAGATCGTATCGGCAAGGGAGGGCAGTTGCAGGAATGGATGGAAGACTGGGATCTGGATGCGCCAGAGCAGCAGCATCGCCATGTCTCTCATCTCTATGGGCTTTATCCGAGCCTACAGATCGACCCGTTAGCCACACCGGATCTGGCCGAGGCCGCGCAGGTTGTTCTGGAACGGCGTGGCGATGATGCAACGGGTTGGGGGATTGGATGGCGGCTGAATCTCTGGGCCAGATTGGGAAATGGCAATCACGCTGCACAGGTTCTGGCCAAGCTTTTGTCGCCTGAGCGGACCTATCCGAACCTGATGGATGCCCATCCTCCCTTCCAGATCGACGGAAATTTCGGAGGGGCCGCTGGTATTGTGGAAATGCTGGTGCAATCGCGCCCCGGTGAGCTTCGTCTTCTGCCCGCCCTGCCGGAAAGCTGGACAAGCGGCAGCCTGAAGGGTGTTCGCATCCGCGGCGGTCACACGGTTGATCTCAGCTGGCAAGGTGGAATGCTATCGCATCTCAGCATCAAGGCTGGTCACTTCGGGCCTCTGACCATCCGCCATCCTGCGGGCGTCCTTGAGGTTCAACTCAGGGAAGGGGAGGTTTGGGAAAATCAATAGCGGATATTTCAACATGCATTTTCTGTTGTTCTAACAGGGTTTTCACGGCCTGAACGCCGTGAGAAAAGGAGCCACCATGTCTCAGAATTCATTGCGTCCATTGCGGTATCGTCAAATTCATCTCGATTTCCATACATCCGAGCATATTCCCGGTGTTGGTAGCCAGTTTGACGCCAAAGAGTTCGTTGATACGTTGAAGCAGTCGCATGTGAATTCCATCACGCTGTTTGCCAAATGTCATCATGGGTGGTCCTATTATCCAACCAAGGTTGGTGCACCGCATCCTCATCTCTCCCAACCCGATCTGTTGGGGGAGATGATTACCGCCTGCAATGCCGCTGACATCGAAACGCCGATCTATCTCTCGGTGCAGTGGGACGAGCGAACCGCGCGGCTCCATCCTGAATGGCGCGTGATGAAGGCCAACAATCATCTGGATCATGCTGATGACCATGATCGTTCCGCCCAGAACCAGTTGAGCGCTGCCTGGCACACCTTGTGTCTCAACCACGATGATTTTCGCAGCCATTTGGTCGCTGAAGCGCGGGAAGTGCTGACACGTTATCCCACCGCCGGGCTGTTCTTCGACATTATCCAGACACCGGATTGCGTTTGCAGTGCCTGCCTCGCCCGCATGGCACGTCTTAATCTAGACCCGCTGAACAAGGCAGATCGGCTGGCCAATGACGAGGCCGTCAATGCGCAGTTCCGTGAGCAGATGAGCATTGTTCTGCGGCGTGAATTTCCACAAGCACGACTCTTTTACAACAGCGGCCATATCAATAAATATGGTAAGGACCGTTACGCGCCCTATACCCATCTTGAGCTGGAAAGCCTGCCAACGGGCGGCTGGGGCTATAATCACTTTCCCTCCAGTGCGCGCTACGTTGCAAGACTTGGCATGGATTTTGTCAGTCATACCGGCAAATTCCACACCAGTTGGGGCGAGTTCGGCGGCTTCAAACATCCCGATGCGCTGGAATATGAATGTGCCATGATGGTTGCGCTTGGCTCGAAATGTCTGGTTGGAGACCAACTTCATCCCAATGGCCGGATCAATGCCGACACTTATCGCAGCATAGCCCCGGCATTTCGCCGGATCGCGGCGCTTGAACCCTTTCTGGACAAAGCGGAACAGATCTCGGACATCGCCATTCTTGCCACCGAATATTTCCATCGGGACGGTGTTGAGCGTGTGCGCGACAGCGATGATGGCGCGGTGCAGATGCTGCTGGAATTGCACAGATGCTTTGACGTGATTGATCCGGAAATGGATTTTTCACGCCATCGCCTGATCATTCTGCCCGATACCATCCCGGTGGATGCCGCCTTGAAGGCCAAATTCGACGCCTATCTCGCTAACGGTGGCGCGGTTCTGCTCTCCGGTCGTTCTGGCCGCACGCCGGAAACGGGCGCTTTTGCCTTTAAGACCGGCCTGAGATTGAAAGGCGAAACCGTCAACTTCGAGCCATCTTATGCGCAGATCACCGAAGCGCTGAGAGACACACGCTTACCGACAAGCCCCTTCGTGGTCTATGCCGGGGCCGAAAAGCTGGAGGCAGCAGGTGCCTCCGTTCTTGCAAATATCCGGCCCCCTTATTTCAATCGCGCCTTCAACCATTTCTGCTCACACCAGCATACGCCCGATGATCCACAGGCTGAGGCCATTGGTGTGGCCTGCGCAATCCATGGCAAGGTCGGCACCATCGCTTATCCGGTATTTAAGCTTTACCGCGCCATGGGCCAGCCTCTCTACAAATATATGGTTGACGCGCTGATCGAACGGCTGATGCCGGGGAGGGTGCTTGCAACCACATTACCCTCCGCAGGCTGTGCAACGCTGACAGTCCAGCGCCACGAAAATCGTTGTATTGTGCACCTTCTTTGCGGTATTCCGCAAATCCGGGGTCAGTCGGTGCGGATCAGCTGGCAGCCAACGGCGAGACCCATGGAGATGATAGAGGATATCCCGTCCATCGGCCCGGTATCCTTCACGGTACGGCTGTCCGGCACGCCATCATCCGTCTATGATGCGATTTCGGGCGAGACATTTTCTTGGAAAAAACAAGCAGATGGCGCAATCACGGTTGATCTGCCCGGCATTTCCATTCACCGTGCGATTGTTCTTGATGGGATTGCGCCCAAAGGGAGTGAGGCCAGTGGTCCTATGCCCTGACCTGGGGCAAAAATGGATCTGCGGAGCGGACGTGTGGAAATAGCAGGCAAGCGTAAAAATGCGACGATCCACGATGTTGCCGAGGCAGCAGGCGTCGCCATTGGCACGGTGTCCCGCTACCTCAATGGGCAAACGGTGCGCAGCGGCAACCGTGCCGAAATTGAAAAGGCCATCGAGGCCCTGTCTTTTCAACGCAGCGCCGCCGCACGCGCCATGAAAAGCGACAAGACCGATGTTATCGGTTTTCTGACACCAGAGCTGGATGAATTTCACGCCCAGCTCCTCAATCATCTGGCCAGGTTTTTTCGCCAGAGCGGCAGGACATTGCTGACCTATTGCCATGATGGCGACACCCGGCTGCTCAGTGAATCTCTCTCTTATTTCGCAGGGCAGAATGTGGATGCGCTCATTCTTGCGGGACATGGAGACATCCCCAACGAAGTCGAAAAATTCGTGGAACGCGGCATTCCTGTCACCGTCTACAATAATGATATTATGGGGTTACGCGTTGATCGCGTTTTCGTTGAAAATGCCAAGGCATCCTATCGCGCTGTCCGTCATCTGATTGATCTCGGCCATACACGCATCGCCACTGCCTTTGGTACCTTGGATACATCATCGGGATTACAACGTCTCAATGGCTACCAGCAAGCGCTGGAAGAGGGAGCGATTACCCCCAATCCATCCTACATGCATTGCGGCAACTGGACCGAAGAAGGCGGATATTCAGCCATTCAAAAGTTCATGGCACTGGCTGAGCCACCAACCGCAATTTTCTCGGCCAATTATAAAATGACCTACGGTATTCTGGAATGGGTCAAGGAACACAGAGTGAGAGTACCGGAAGACATCGCTCTTGTCAGCTTCGATGATGTGGAACTGTTCCGCCTCTACGATAACGGCATAACAGCTATCGCCCAACCGATTGAAAAAATAGCGCAATGCATCAGCAGCTATGTCCTGTCACGACTGACAGAAAGCAACCTGCCGGAGATACGAACGCGTACACTTGATTGCAATGTGATCTTGCGTGGATCAAGCCATTTTCGATAATATATGTTCAAGGCGAAAAATTTGAAAATCAAAAGGGCGCTATCTGTATCGAGCCATCGACAAGCATGGCAATCCGGTGGATTTCCTGCTGACTGCTAAAGCATGTCGCGTTTTATTGTCCTCAATAAAACGATAACGTACATGCGGCTAAATAAGAGATAAAGCCTGTCGCAGTGAATCCTATTAACTGCGACAGGCTTTAGAGTTTGTCAGGGAAAAGTGGAACCCGCTTTTCC
>DNPN01000284.1 GCA_003501385.1 Rhizobium sp.
AGATTGAACCAGACAAACTCTAGCTTCTCTTATTTTCGTTTGTCTTTGCGGGAAAACCGGATTCCACTTTTCCCTGACAAACTCTATACCGCAGGCAACCGCACCGTCACCAGCAACCCACCACCGGGGGCGTCATCCAGCGCGACACTGCCGCCTGCGCCATCCACCACATCGCGTACAATGGCAAGCCCTAGACCGCTGCCTTCGGCCAGCGTGCCAATCACCCGGTAGAACCGCTCAAACACTTGCGCGCGCTCCTGTTCTGGAATGCCCGGTCCATTGTCCTCAATCTGCAAAACCGCCTGCTCATCCTCTTGATGAATGCGCATTGTCACCGTGCCCTGCACGGGCGTATAGCGCAGCGCATTGTCGAGCAGATTGACCACCATTTCCCGCAGCATGGTGCCATCGCCCTCAATCCAGATCGGCGCATCATCGGCTTCCAATCCCAGATCAATCTCGCGCCGAAGCGCATATTCGGCATGATTTTCCAACACCAGCCGCCCGGTTGCCACCAGATCAATCCGGTCCTTGCGCGGGCGGCGGCTGCCGGGTTCGGCCCGTGACAAGGTGAGAAGCTGGCTGGCCAGCCGCGTGACTTGTTTTGTGCTGTTGCGCAGCGCGTCCAGCGCCTCATCTCGTTTTTCTGGATTGATTTCCCGCGCCGCAACGCTGGCCTGTGTGGAGATCAGCGCCAGCGGTGTGCGCAATTGATGGGCGGCGTTGGACACAAACCGCCGCTGGGCCGCCATCTGGTTTTGCACCCGCTCCATATGGTCATTCAGGGCATGCACAAGCGGCCTTAGCTCGGTTTGCACAATCTCCGGTGCCATCGGCTCCAGACTGGTGCTGCCACGTGTGCGCACCATGTCGCGTAGCCTGAGAATCGGTGCCAGACCCCGCTGAAGGCCAAGGGTTGCCACCAATCCGGCCAGCAGAACCAGAACCAGCTGTTTGGCGAAATCCGACAGCCACAGCCGCTTTCGCAAGGATTCATTGCCGTTTTGTGTTACGGCCACCGTCACCGATATATCACTCTCATCCCGCAAGCCAACAACGGGGTGAAACAGGGTCATGATCCGCACCGGCTCACCGCGAAACACGCTATCTTCACCGACATCGGGAGAGACTCCGCGTGGGAGATCAGGAAAGCCTGTGAGCAGATTGCCCCAAGCCGTCATAACCTGATAGTAGACCCGATCCCGGTGGCCGGTATCAAACATTTCAAGCGCGGATGGCGGGATTTCGATCCGCACATTGCCGCTCTCATCCACCATCACATCCTCGGCAATCACCCGGGCCGAGGCCGTCAGCGTGCGGTCAGTGATCAGGTTGGCGGTGTCGGAGGCGGTGAGAAAGCTGAGGTAGAGATTGACGCAAATGGCGACAATCAGGGTCAGAGACATCCAGATCAGCAATTGAACCCGCAGGCTTGCCATCAATCGCTTTACACTGGCCAAAACCCTGCCAGACTCCTGTTTTGCCGCGTTAGATGGCATGGCGCAAAATATAACCAAGGCCCCGCAAAGTGGCGATTTGGGCGGAGCTACCCTCGAGTTTCTTGCGCAGCCGATGCACATAGACTTCGATGGCGCTGGGCTCGGCCAGATCTTCAAAGCCAAACACGCTATCGGTCAAAGCATTCTTGGTCACGGTGGTGCCAACCTTCATGACAAGATGCTCCAGCACCGCATGCTCACGCGGGGTCAGCGCCAGCACATCAGCACCAATGCTGAATTGCCGGGTTGCGCCATCAAACAGCAGGTCTCCGACCATGATCTGCGGAGTTGCATGATCATGTCCGCGCCGGATCAAGGCACGAATCCGCGCTTCCAACTCGGCAATTTCAAAGGGTTTGGCAAGATAATCATCCGCGCCATTATCAAGACCCGCCACCCGGCCATCAAGGCTGGCATTGGCGGTCAGAATAATCACCGGAACCTTGTTTCCCCCTTGGCGCAAGCGCCGCAGCAGGGTCATACCATCCATTTTCGGCAGGGAAAGATCAAGGATAACAAGGGCGTATTCCGCCACTTTCAGCAAATGTTCGGCATCCTCGCCATCGTGGGCCATATCAATAGCGTAATTGGCCTGACGCAATGCCTTGCCAAGCCAAGATGCCAACTCATGATTGTCTTCAACGAGGAGAATTTTCATCATGCAATTATAGAAGAACCCGCATGAAAAGCACCGTCAGAATTGCTTTTTTTTAAATGCACACAGCGGTGCAGTGCCGCGCAGACATTCCGCACGGCACCATCATTGTCGGCTTATTTCTCGGCCAGAGAATTGCGAATATCGCGCACATCTGCGGCCTTCACGGCAGGCGCTGAATTGCCCCAGGCACTGCGCACAAATGTTGCCAGCTGAGCAACATCCTCATCCGACAGGCGAGACGCAAACCCCGGCATCGGCAGAACCGATGGAGCGCGATCCGTGGCAGGTGTCTGGGCACCAAACAGAATGGTATGCACCAGCGCCGTCGGGTTCTCAGCATTTACCACCGATGCACCATCCAGCGCCGGAAACACCTTTGGCGCACCCTTGCCGGTGACAAAGTGACAGGCACCGCAATTATCGAGATACAGACGCTCACCCACTGTCAGGTTAACTGCCGCCGTGAGTTTCTTCACCGTCTCATCCGAGGCAGGCTTTGCCGCCACCGTATCCGCTGCCGCAGGCAAGGATTTGAGATAGGCCGCGATAGCGTGCAGATCGGCGTTGGAAAGATAAGCCGTGCTGTTTTCCACCACCGACTTCATCTCACCACCGACAGCGGCAAAATTATTGCGGCCCATGCCGAGATAATCAGCAATATCCTGCTCGGACCAATTGGTGATGCCATGAACCGTCTTGCCATTGCCACGCAAGGATGGCACCGGCCAGCCATTCAGCTCACCGCCGCTCAAGAAGTTTGAGCTGGCCGCATCATAGCCTTTTTCCTGCATGCCAATGCCGCGTGGCGTGTGGCAGGAACCACAGTGGCCAAGCCCTTCCACCAGATAGGCACCGCGTTCCAGCTCTGTTGGCTGAGCGCTCATATCCTTCGATGGTTTTGGCGCATTAAAGGCCAGATTCCACAGCCGCATGCCCCAGCGCTGGCTGAAGGGAAAGCTGAGCTTTGTTTCTTCAGGCTTGTTGGCCTCTGCCTTTACCCCATGCATGAAATAGGCATAGAGCGCATGCATATCGGCATCCGAGACCTTGGTGTAAGACGGATAAGGCATAGCCGGATAGAGATGCGCACCATCGGCGCGAATCCCCTCGCGCACGGCCTTGGAGAATTGCTCCTCCGTGTAATTGCCGATGCCATTGACCTTGTCCGGGGTGATATTGGTCGAGAAAATCGTGCCAATATCGCTCTTGATCGGCAGGCCGCCCGCAAACGGCTTACCCCCGGGGGCGGTGTGGCAGGCAATACAGTCACCAGCGCGGGCCAGATAGGCCCCCTTGGCAATCAAAGCCTGCGTGTCATCTTCCGCCATGGCGGATGAGAAAGCTGCGGCGGCGATCAGGGCGCTTAAAGCGATGGATTTCAACATCATCCTGTCTCCTCTCACGCCTGCACCAGTGGGCCGGGATTTTTGATATACTGGCTGACAATGGCCGCCGCCGAGAAATAACAGAGCGCCCCGATGGTGTTGGTCGGATTGGCCTGGAAATTCTGCGGAAATGCGTTACCACCCGGCACGAACACGTTGTGAACATCCCAGCTTTGCAGATATTTGTTCAGCGCAGAGGTTTTCGGATTGTCGCCCATCACCGCACCACCAACATTGTGGGTCGAGACGTAAGGGCGCATATCGTAATGGGAATCCGGCTTCAGGAAGCTCTCAGAAAAGCTGTCTGGGCCAAGTTCCTTGGCAATCTTCAGCACAATATCGCGCAGATATTGCTGCAACTTCAGCTCGTTTTCCTTCCAGTCAAAGGTCATGCGCAGCAGTGGAAAGCCGTAAGCATCCTTGTAAGTTGGGTCCAGATCCACATAGTTCTCTCGATAGGACATGCAGGTGGAGGTGATGCTGATCTTCATGGAATGGCCGTACCACTCCTTCATGCCTTTCTTCCAGCCAGCACCCCAACCGGGTACGCCCTTGGGCAAGGAAGTGCCAATCGGCGTGCCGGTGGCCTGCGAGCTGTGAATCTTGGCACCGCCCAGAAAGCCAAGGGACGGACCATCAAAATTGCCCGGAGAGACATCGTTGAACATCTCACCCGTGGCCCCTGCAGTGGCAAAGGGGTTAAAATTCTTGTCTTTGAAGAACAGCGTTGCGTTGCCATTGCTCAAGAATGCATAATTGCGGCCCACAACCCCTTCACCCGTGTGCGGATCATAGGGCTTACCGATGCCCGACAGCAACATCAAACGCACATTGCAAAACTGGAAGCTGCACAGCAGCACCATCTTGGCAGGTTGGAAAACGTCTTCGCCGTGCTCGTTAATGTAGGTTACGCCCTTCGCCGTCTTCTTGTCGTCGTGCAGATCAACCCGAATGACATTGGCATTGACGCGATAGGAGAAGTTTTCCATGCGCTTGGCCGCATCCAGAATCGTCGTCTGCGGCGATGCCTTGGAATAGTTCAGACAGGGATATTTGCTGCAATAACCGCAATAATTGCACGGCGCGATCTGCGCACCATAGGGGTTGGTCCATGCCCCCGAGACGCAGGCCGACGGGTTCGGAAAGGGATGGTACCCCATTTTCGAGGCCGTTTCTTTGAACATCGCGCTGTTCAGGCTGTCTTTCAGGGCAGGCAGCGGAAAGGGATTGGAGCGCGGCCCTTCAAACGGATCGCCACCCGGCTGGATCTGACCGCGCAAGTTGCCGGTGTTGCCCGACAGGCCGCAGACTTTTTCGAAAAAGTCATAATGCGGTTCCAGCTCGTCCCAGGTGACGGGAAAATCCTGAACCTGCATGTCTTCTTGCAGAACACCCGGCTTATAGGCTTGATCCACATAGGTTTTCAGCTTCAGGTCGGTGGGTGTGGGGCGGATCAGAACGCCAGTCCAGTGCAGGCCAGATCCGCCCACACCGGTGCCGGGACAGAAGGAACCCCACTGCCGGGTTGGCAATGCTGTCTTGGAGGTGTTGTGGCGCACGGTAACGGCGGCATCCTTGGGGTGCGCAAACACCTTGTAGCGCTGGTCGTGAGCATATTGGTCTGCAGGCTTCGGGTAGGCGAAATCCTCATTGGTGCGGTCGGGGCCACGCTCAAGGGCGCGTACTTTCAATCCGGCTCTGGCCAGTTCAATGCTCATGATCGAGCCAGACCAACCCAGCCCGACGACAACGGCATCAACCTCATCATTTATGATGGTCATAGTAAAATCCTGAAAATAGGGAAAAATCGCAGATGGTCAGGCGCGCTCGCCTTTGACGCTGACCGGCCCGAGCGGATATTTGATATTGTGTTGCGTGACCCACTCGACGTAGCTGGCGCGCGCACCAGGAAAACCAATCATTTTCCAGGCGGCCATGCCCTTGTTGCCGCCATACATGGGATCGGCCAGATAACCATTCTTGGTGTCCGACAGAACCTGACCAAAGAAGGTACCCGCTGACATCATATCCTCACCGAACTCGGTGAATTTGGCGGTATTCTTTTCCAGATCCGCCAAGACCGCATCCTTGTCCTTATCAGAGAGGGCGGTAAAATCCTTCTGGCGGGTTTTCTGGCAATAGGCTGTCATCGCCTTGAGGCCGCGGCGATACATATCCTGCGGCCTATAGGGCAGTTGATAACCCATCAACGGATCGGGATGCGGATCAAAGGGACCTTGCAGATACCAATCGGAGCCATAATCACCGGCCAATTGCTGATCAATGAAAATCGGCACATTGGTATCAAGCGCGCCGGGGCCTTCTGCATCCGATGGAATCAGACGGTCACAAACCGCTGAAACCACCTTCATTTCATCGACAGAGAAAAACACGGGCTTGTAGGATGCGAGATCGGGGGCGATGGACGCCGCCACCTCGGCCGCAGAGAGGGTGCTAAGCGGAACACCAAATGTGGCTGCAGAAACGGCTGCAACGGAGCTTATCAGAAAGGCGCGTCGGTTTTTACTGAGAGACATCCTGCACTCTTTTGCTGTTTATCAAGTCCTCCCAAACCTGACATGGTCTATGATTCGATTGAGAATAGTCGAAACCTCATGACAGAAATTCTGTTGCGCGTGGACAATAACGCAACCGATTCCCCCTCCTCCATGATATGCGTGGCGACATCACGCACCAGACAGCAGACCCAAAAATCGCCATAAAGCGCTCTATCTGCTGCATAATTTCGTCTTTCAACCGATTGCGGCTTGAAATTTCATGCAGCGGCAGCGGATTCATCGATATCCATCTGCCGCCGTCATACCAATTCGGGTATTGCCCTTGACCCGGATGGATCAGGCAACCCTTGATCGCATGTCTCTGGCGTTCTGCGCCACACGAGCGAGCGACTGATGGCCGAGCTTGAACTGTCCAATCAATTCATTGAGCGCCGAAACCTCGCGCACCAGCCCGTGGGTTGCCGCCGTAGATTGCTCCACCATGGCGGCATTTTGCTGGGTGCCCTGATCCATCGTGTGCACCGCCGTGCTGATTTCCTGCAAGCCAGACGATTGCTCGCGGGCACCTTCAACAATGGCATCCACCAGCTTGCTGATGCTCTTCACTTCGGAAGCAATCATCTGCAAAGCCTCGCCGGTCTCGTTGACATGCATGACGCCTGCCAGAACCTGATCGCTCGAGGTTCTGATCAGCCCGCGAATTTCCTTGGCAGCCTGCGCCGA
Source organism: Rhizobium sp. (assembly GCA_003501385.1). Taxonomy (GTDB): domain Bacteria; phylum Pseudomonadota; class Alphaproteobacteria; order Rhizobiales; family Rhizobiaceae; genus Allorhizobium. The sequence goes on from DNPN01000284.1 coordinate 6,785, forward strand.
ACGTTGGGCCAGTTCACGCACTTCCTGCGCCACAACTGCAAACCCCTTGCCAGCTTCACCGGCCCGCGCAGCTTCCACACCAGCATTCAATGCCAGAAGATTGGTCTGGAAGGCAATTTCATCGATCACCGAAATGATGTTGGTGATTTGCTCAGACGATGACTTGATGGCTTCCATGGCAGCAACCGTATTGGCAACCACATGGCCTGAGCGCTCTGCACCGCTGCGCGCCTTGGCCACCAATTGACCCACTTGTTCCGCCTGCTGGGTTGAGTTCTTCACCGTGGTGGTGATCTCTTCCAAAGCAGCTGCCGTTTCTTCCACCGAGGCCGCCTGCTGTTCTGTGCGCCGTGCCAAATCATCGGCCGCACTTCTCATTTCATTGGCACCCGATTCTATCGCATTGGCGTTCTGACCAACAGCACTCAAGGTGGATTGCAGCGTTTCCACCGCACGGTTGAAATTCTGACGCAGACCATCAAGCTCATCCCGGAACCGGGCCTCTATCCGATGCGTCATATCACCCTCTGCCAAACGGCTCAGCGCATCAGCCAGATTACCAACGGCAAAGCTGGTGGCTTCCGCATCCTGAAGCTTCTGAGCCTCGCGCAACGCGCGCTCTTCTTCGCTCAAAAGTCTGGTGTGATTGGCATCCCGCTCAAGACGCAGGCGATCAAGCGCATTTTCTCTGAAAATAGAAACGGCGCGGGCCATCTCACCCACTTCATCACGGCGATCAAGGCCTGGAACCTCCGTTTGATTTTCACCATCAGCAAGCGATGTCATCCGCTGGCGCAAGGAAAGAATAGGACCCGTAATGCCCTTGGAGACGACGTAGAGTGTCAACGCAACAATGATAACGCTAACAATTGCTTGCAAAAGAATGCTGTAGAAAATCGTGTTTGCAGTCTTTGCCTCAAGGGTTTGACGCCCCGTCACGAGACTTTCCAGCACGTCCGCGTTGTTTTTCGTGATCACGGGCGCAAATTTGGAAATCTGATCATCAATTGCGTTAGACAGCTGCAAAGCCGTGGCGCGATCCTTGGTCGCGATCATCACGCGAATGGCTTTGTCGATGTCTTTCACGCCTGCAATGGCTGAATTCATCGCCTCAGTGCGTGACGGCACAAGGCGCGCACTTTCCGTCAGGCGCTCATAAGCCTGGCCAAGCTGCTTTTCATAGGTCGCCAGTTCGGCCTTGAACCGTGGTGAATCGGGCTCATTCACGGCCATAACCTTGGCGGAGTAGCCGAGGCGATAAATGTTTGCGGTGGCGCGTGTCGACCAGGATGCAGATGTCGCATCGTTTGCGATAAAGCGGGAATAGACCTTTCCGACATTATCGAATTGAATGCCCAATTCCAGCGCGCCACCGATGGAAACAAGCGAGAGCGCAACAACAATGGCGAGGATCTTTGTTTTTATCTTCAGATGATTAAGCAGCGACATAACAGCCTCTGTTGCAGCGTGCGCTCTCAAGGGCGCAGGCAAGGAATACCGAAAGGGTGATTGGAAGATCCCTCATGGATCAATGGCAAACATAGGACCTAAACATTAAAGAACTTTAAGTCTGCTGCGGCGAAAAATGAGATCCGCACCGTAAGAAATGTAAAAAAATGAAACAAATTAGATATTTAAAAACAATAAATAAATTAAATAACCGAGATCACGCCACCATGATCGTCGCAACTGAAACCGTGGTAGGCAGCCTAAAGCATGTCGCGTTTTATT
>DNPN01000236.1 GCA_003501385.1 Rhizobium sp.
GGCAAACCCGGAGCGGTTCAGTTCGCTCTTCGACCATAAAACCCAGCGGATTGTAATTTGGGCCTAAGCGAATATTGTAGAAGCCGTTATGAATGCATCTCGGTAATGACAAACAGGGTGGCACCATTGCCATCATCCATGGTTTCAACAATGATTTTCCGGCCAAAATGCCGCGCGAAGCCCAGAATGAGGCCCTCGGCAAAAGCCTCCATTTTGCGGCTGGAATGATAGCGCATGGTCATCACGGAACCATCGGTCTGCACAACCTCAAAAGACGGTAGCTCGGCATCGGGATACAGCTTTTTGACCTCCACATGGATGTAATCGTCAATGCTGGCGAGAAACACAAAGAAGCTCTCTGATCGGCTGAAAAATGTTGGAAACAAGAGAGAAAATCGATCTGCCAGATGAAATCCGAAACGCTGCATCACGTTGTCAGCAGAAAGTTTCGAACGGTCCGATAACGCCCGCAACAAGCTTACCATTTCTTGATGCGGATAGGTTCCAACACTGGTGTAAGCGCCTCGGCTGGGCACAGCGGAGGCCTCGATAATATCATCGACCATATCCTCGCCCCAAAAATCAGCCACAAAGGCCAGAAATTCTGTAAAGACGATGCCCTTCATGCCAATCCCTCTCCGCAAGTATGCCGGGAATTTTAGCCTGATCTATCAACCACAAAAACAATATTACACATTTATTGATTAATATCTAATGAGGTAAATATACGGCACTATTGCCCATGGATTTTTCAAAGCAAGCTGCGCCCTGCGGCATGAATAACGCATTCAGTTAAATGTGCCAGCGGCTCGGCCAAAGACCGGCTCCAATGCCAATAGAGTGGCACATCCAGCGGCTGATCCGGGGCAATGTCCACCAGAACGCCTGAAGCAATCAAGGGGGCGACCAGAACATCCGGGTTCATACCCCAGCCAAGCCCAAGTCTGGCGGCATCAACAAATGCATGGGTTGATGGCAGCCAATGGGTTGGCGGAGATGGGCTTATTCCGAACGCCTGCGATAACCAGCTGCGTTGCAGACCATCCTTGGCGTTGAAGATCAGGCAGGGCGCAAGTGCAAGCGCCTGGGGCGTAACGCCACCTTCAAACCAGCGGCCTGCAAAGGCCGGGCTTGCCGTGGCCCTGTAGCGCAAAGCACCAAGAGAGCGGCAATCACACCCCTGCACTGGCTCTGCTGTGGCGCTCACCGCCGCCCGCACCTCGCCGCGCCGCAGCCATTCAGCGCTGTGATCCTGATCATCGACAACGATATCAAACAACAAGCCCTCTGTTGCTGCCAGCGCAGGCAAAAACCACGTTGCCAAACTATCGGCGTTGATTGCCAGCCGAATGGTTGCCGGGCCACTATCCTCACGAAACCCCAGATCGACCCGCAAATGCCGCTCCAGCAATGCCACCTCCTCGGCATGGCGAAACAGCCGCTCTCCCGCCACCGTCGCCCGACAGGGCTGACCCCGCACGATCAACGCGGCACCCAAACGTTCTTCCAACTGTCGGATCCGCTGCGATATGGCCGATTGCGTCACGCCCAGCGCGCTTGCGGCGCGCTCAAAGCTGCCGGTGCGCAAGATAGCCACCAGCGCCCGCATCTGCTCGCCGTCGATGCTCATTAGATATCCTTATTCAAGATTAGATTTATTCATTTTTCTAATGTGCAGACGACTGTTAGTCAAAGCCCGCAATCGGGAGATCATCATGAGCAATGCCTTTTTATCCGGCCTATCGCTGGGCTTGAGCCTCATTCTGGCCATTGGCGCGCAAAATGCCTTTGTGCTGCGCCAAGGCTTGCGGCGCGAACATGTGTTTATCATCAGCTTTACGTGTGCAACAGCCGACGCACTGTTGATTGCCCTTGGCATTTCAGCACTTCAGCAAGTGACAGCGATATTTCCAGCCTTTGAGCCGCTGTTGCGCTATGGCGGTGCAGCCTTCCTGCTGGCCTATAGCCTGCGCCATGCCCATGCCGCGCTAAAACATCATGACGCGCTAGCACCCACGGATCAACCCGCCCGCTCGCTGATCAGCAGCCTTGCCACCTGTCTGGCGCTGACCTTTTTGAACCCGCATGTCTATCTTGATACCGTATTGCTGATTGGCTCTGTTTCCAGCCAGTTCCCGGCACATCGGCTGGCCTTTGGGCTTGGTGCCGTGACGGCATCGTTTCTGTTTTTCTTCTCGCTTGGTTATGGCGCAAGGCTTTTGGCCCCGCTGTTTGCGCGGGCCTTGGCATGGCGTGTGCTGGATGGCGTGATTGCGCTGGTGATGGCATGGATCGCCATCAAACTGGTGACGAGAATCTAAGCCGCTCAATTGGAGCGAAGTTTCATAGCCTCCCATTCACTTCTGGGAACAGCACCTTTGATATTGAATTGGAATGCGGTAATTTTTGTGGTCTTGGCATCGGATTCACAATGATAGCTCACGAAGAACCATTCGCCACGACTGCGATAAATGGCATCCGTCACCTCCATCAACTGGCTATCAATGTGCTCCTGAGTGGTTCCAGTGGACGACGCCAGCACGTCAGGCACCGCTCCTGGCACATTGTGGCGAATTTGCTCTAACATTTCGGAACTGCACATTTGCACAATCCGCCGCTTAGGCGGCAGTGTGCCTAGCGCTTCCTTTATGCGCGGATCGGACAGCGTATCCTTGGAATAGATGCGCTTGGCGGGCTTCAGACTGACAACAGCGGATTGCTGCTGCGGCTTCGGCACAGGTGTTGGCACGGAATCCGAGGGTGGACCTTGATTTTCCCCCTCACTCAGAGGGAACCTTTGCTCAGTCACAATCCCACCTCCGGCCTGTTCCGCCTTGTCCGCCACTTTCGGGCGGGCCTCATCACCAAGCGTCGGCGGGGCAATGTCCTTCAATACAGTTGCTTCTTTCGGCGGGTCCTGCTTGGTCGGATCGCCAGACACGGGCTTATCCTCACCCTGCTTTTGCGCGGCATTGGCTGCTGATTGGTCCGGCGCTGGCTGCTCGGTGGGCGGTGGTGAGGGTGCATCCTCCTCTTTCGGAGCTTGTTCATCCTTGGGCGCAGATTCAAACGCCTGGGGTTCAGGCTTAGGCGGTGGTGGCGGCGGCAATGTTTCCGTGGGCGGCGGTGGCGGCTTTACAGCCGGTTTGGCCTCGGGCTTCGTTTCCGGCTTCATGTCAAGCTTCAGGTCCGGCTTCGGCTCTTCCTTCGGCTTTTCCTCTGGCTTTGGCTTTTCCTCTGGCGGCGGCTCCATGGAAACGTTGATGACCTCTTCCTTGGGCGCATCAACCGGCCGATCCGGCCAATGCAGCAGAAAAGCCAGAATCAAAACGACATGCAGCCCCACCGAGGCACCGACACCCCAGAGCATACGCTTCGGCAAACGATTGGTATTCTCTTCCATTGCCGCAGCAATACACTGGCAGTCCCGAAGCCGCAAATGGACAGATCATCACAAATGGCGGCAAAATAGAAATAATCACCGCAAATTGCGCGCTTCAGGTGGCTGTCAGCAGAAGCTTGCATGGTCGGGCTGCCAACAGGGCAAACCCGGCGGGTCGATGAGCTTCCCCCTTCTCATTTTGGACACCAACGCATGAGGCGAAGGCTCCAACCCGGAGTACCCGCATGACATCGATATCCTCTCTGAATGCCTCCTCCGCTGCCATGGCAACGGCTGCTGTGGCCCCAAAACCATCTGTGACCACCCAAACTTCCGCCCCCACCACGGGCTCCAGCAACTCCATCGGCTCTTCCTCAGCCGCCAACGTCCCCTCTTCCATCGCAGCACTTTCGCTGCGTGGTGCCGAAAATGACGCTGGCTCGGACAAGATGGTCAATGGCCATGAAGTCAACGACCATGATGGCGATGATTGAGGTAAGCGTTTTTCGCCCTCGCAACGGCAGGCCCCGTGCAAACGGGGCCATTTTTGTGTGGGGGTGGAGATTGCAGCCAATCCAGCCTTGGAACAAGCCCTATAGCCGACGACAGAGCAAGAACACCCCCTCTGGCTTGCCAGCCATCTCCCCCACAGGTGGGGAGATAGAACCGGAGTTTGTGCCCCAGTCCCTATCGTCTATCGCGCAAGCGGACATCTCGACTTATTCTTGAGGCAGGCTATCAACCCCATCTACTCTCCCCACCTGTGGGGGAGATGCCCGGCAGGGCAGAGGGAACGAACTTGCGCTGAGGTATGCGGCAACACAGGCTTCCGCAATCCCCTCGTTTATTTCTTCGATGGAGAGAATGCGGCCATTGGTTTTGCCTTTGAGGAGGCCGTTAAGGCCATGAAATGATTTCGAGGAGACATCCGCAACGGCGTTATCTCCGCTCCGCAAATTGTCTTCCATCATCAACCTCAAACAATAAGTGACAAGAACTTAGAGATTGCTTCTTGCAAAGCAGCAATTGCGGCCTGTCCCTGCGGAGTAGTTGCAAGAGTCGTCATACTGCCCACGGCTGCCAACATGCGCTCCCAAAACCCCAATTGACTTAAAACAAAACGACGCTTCGGCGTTATGACATTGCCTTTGCCAGCATCTTCACTCAAATTTGGAGGTAAATTGCTTACATCTCTTGCAATTTGAACCTGCCCTTGAACAACCCGTTCGAAAGCAGGGGTGGTCGCACCTATCAGACTCAACTCTTCAACAGCATCAGCAACATTTTGGACAGGCTGCACCAGATCCTTACCACTTGCCTCATCCTCGTTGATCTCTGCTTCGGCATAAGTCTGTTCCCGCTCTCCTGAAAGCGGGAAATGACCAAGGAATTTCGAGTGGCAGGCAAAAAACGATTCGAAATGCTCATTGAGGCCGCCACCCCAAAATTCAAAATCGGCAGACTCAAACTCTTTCGTCAGAGCCGTAACCAGCATTCCCAAAAGTCCAACAATTGGACGCGCCCCACGCTCTTCCAAATGTTGGCGATAGTGTGCGAATGTTGGGCCAATGCTTTTGGGGCTATTCTCCGGCAAAGACACTTCAATGATGGAACACAATGTCCGTAAAACTGTCGGCAGGTCCGGCAAGTCTGGAGAATTGACGGCCAGATCATATTTGGCATTCGGCGTAACATCAATTTTGCCGTCCTCAGCCACCGCAACGTCCGGGCTGGCAATATCCGCAAGTTTCTGTTTCAGCTGATTCTGCGTAACCACGTCTGGCACATGACGAATGGCATCCAAGACCGCCTTTCGGCGAGCAGCCTGTTTCAAGCCAACCAATGAGCTATAAACAATTTGCCGCTGAAGCTTATTCAATTCGGTTGGCTCCAGCAGAAAGGAAACCAGTTTCCGCCTTTTACCTATCGGGTCCATGTTGTAAATAGCGGCCCATTCGGCGCGGCAATGATCTGAGACAACATAGTCCGGTGACAGCAGAGCAATGGCCCTTGCCCCGCGTTCCAAGCCCTCCTGCATTTCTATGACAAAGTTTGAACCAACCGGGAAATCTTTAAATTGGGCTATTGTCGAGTATCCGGCCTCTTCGAGATAACCGTTGATCTCGCGGGCTTCGGTTTCGTTCTTGGTGGAATAGCTGATGAAGAAATCAATTCGTGCTTCAAGATTTGCTGAAACAGTCATCAATGGTAACGGAAAATCTCCCTCAATCCGGATTGAAAGAGTAGAATTTATATCCTTCATAACCTCGTCAGGATCACGTTCCCAAAACGCTTCGGACTGAGTAGCAATACCGACGATGATCCTCTTCTCATCCTCCCCTAAATTGCTAAAAGGCGGGAATCCCCTGCTTACATCCCAGTACCAATTCTCTATTGCGTACCAATGAGTATCCATCAATAAAATACTCTGCCTAAAATCGTCCTCAGCATCCTCAAACCAATTTGGCTTTCTAATGTTATACCAAAGACCAGACGCCAAAACCGAGTCTCGGGACATATTAGATAGAGCGCGTAGATCACTACGGACTAAACGCAAAGCGTAATTAAGATCACTTTCTTTTCGACCAAGCGCTTCACTTACCCAGAAATAAACGGCACTTGATCCACCACTCAATGCCGTCGCATCCGCAGCCGTTTCTACAGCCGCCGCAGAGACACTGGATAAACCTCGAACAGCGGCCGCGCCATATGCAGCAGCAGAAGCGGCATTGTTGAGATGGTCAACCATTTCTAAAGTGGGGAAACGGCAGTGCACCCAAGAAACCAGATTTGCGCGAAACAACGAAAGCAAGGCAATTTTAACAGTACCAACAGGCAAACTTTGCTGATTGAAAAGATCGGATATAATTGGCATGACACGCAATGCCAACCGAAGCTGTAAAATCCGCACCTCTTCAACAGACCGCGTCTCCAAATAAGCCTGAAGCTTATCTGCATCATCTATCTCATCAATCGTCGGCACCCGGTCCACCATCACCACCCCATCACATCACCCACCACTAAAATGCACATTCACCCCTGCCCCAACAAGGCCAAGTTGCTCACCGCCACCCCGCATCCCCATCATAATCCAGCCGTTTTGCCCCTTCTCCCTCGCTCAACGACAGCAGAAACGGCGTTGCATCCATCTTGCCGCCATCGTGCCGATAAATCTCCAGTGCGCCGTCGTCTCGGCGGATCACGGTGAAGGCCAGGGTGCTGTTGTGCGGTTTGCGGCGATTGTGGTGGCGGAGCAGAACAAGCAGCAGAGCCAGCACAAAGCCCGGTGGAATCAGCAGCCACAGCACCTTGATCAGGTCCGGTGAGGCACGGTAGGCGGTGAAAAGGTTGGTCCAGAAATCATAAGTCTCCATGCGGCGCTCCCTTGGGTGAAAACACAAGTGATCACCAGAGCGTGCGGCCTCTGGTGATCGGGGAGTTGGAAAGCCGGTAAAAGAACGACCGCCCCGGCCTTTAAGCCAAAGCTCTGGACATACGCCGAGACCTCCCCGACCATAGAGAATGGTAGAGGGTAAACCGTATAGACACGGTTCACCGCCTCAGCCACAAACCTATGGCTGAGGGGTGTCTATTTAACGGTCGACACCGACCGCTTTTAACCGGGGTTTCCACGCCCCAAGATCGGTGCGTTACAACCGATCTCACCCGCTGTTTAGCGCATAAAGGGTGGGAATTGGAAGTGGGGTCTGTGGAAATTATAAAATGGGTGCGGCGGCACGGTGAAACGAAAAAAACAACGAGAAAATCCCTATCTCGAACATTTTCCGCACAATTGCTAAAATTGTCTCATTGCAAATCAGAATTTTCTCAACTTTGCGCACCATAGTGGCCAGGTGCCGGGTTGTCCGTTGCACGTCGGCGGGGCAATGATGCGCCTCGTCTTCACCCGGTTCGCGCCGCATGATGCAGCAAGCCCGGTCAGGAGACCATAATGACATCCGTTACCTCAGTCACATCTGCATCCACCGCCGCCATTAGTGCGCCACCACCGCCGCCAAAGAAGCCGCAGGATGCGCCGCCACCACCACCGCCACCAAAGCCAACTGTGGCCTCCTCCTCTGCCGCCGATGTTCCCCCTGCCATCGCAGCCCTATCGGTGAGCGAAACCAGCAGCAGCAACGCCACCACGGCCAGCGCCGCCACCACCGCCTACGCAACAAGCAGCAGCGACAACGCGACCCCCGATTCCATCTCGGTTTGATATGCTCACATCGCATGTCAGTCAAAACCCGGCTTCAGGCCGGGTTTTTTGTGTGAGAGGGACAAGGGGCCGCAAAATCAGCCTCTTACCGCACGGGTTTAAAGCCTGTCGCAGTAAATAGGATTCACTGCGACAGGCTTTATCTCTTATTTAGCCGCA
>DNPN01000092.1:0-14354 GCA_003501385.1 Rhizobium sp.
AAGCATGTCGCGTTTTATTGTCCTCAATAAAACGATAACGTACATGCGGCTAAATAAGAGATAAAGCCTGTCGCAGTGAATCCTATTCACTGCGACAGGCTTTAGAGTTTGTCAGGGAAAAGTGGAAGCCGGTTTTCCCGAAAAGACAAACGAAAACGAAAGAATCGAGAGTCTGTCTGGTTCAATCTGAACCTGACAGACTCTAAAAGGCATAGGACCGCATCGGGCAGATGCTCTCAACGCAGGAATAAAAAAGGCATGTCAAATTCATTGACCTGCCTTTTATTTTGAACACCCGTCCGCGGTGCATAACCTCGCCGTGCTGTCTGCTTATGCGGCGCGGGACGTCCGCCTGGCTGCGGTGGCAGAATAACTGTTGTGCAGCTTGAACCGGGCAATGAGCTGCGACAAACGTTCGGCCTGATCGGAAAGCTGACGGCTTGCCCCGGCGGTTTCTTCCACCATGCCGGCGTTTTGCTGGGTCATACGGTCCATATGGGCGAGCGCGCCGTTGATTTCCTTGACGCTGCTGGACTGTTCACGGGTTGAATTGTCAATATCGGCGATCAGCTGAGCAATGTCGCCAATGGCGGCGACAATGCCTTGCAGCGCCTCGCCCGTGCGCCCAACCAGCGTCACGCCTTCGCTCACCTGATTGGACGAGGTGGAAATCAGCGCCTTGATTTCCTTTGCCGCCTTGGCAGAGCGTTGCGCCAGTTCCCGCACTTCCTGCGCCACAACGGCGAAACCCTTACCGGCTTCGCCAGCACGGGCGGCCTCAACACCCGCATTGAGTGCCAACAGATTGGTCTGGAAGGCAATTTCGTCAATCACGCCAATGATCTGGCCGATCTGCTCGGAGGAGTTTTCGATCTCTGACATGGCATGGACGGCACTGTTCACCACCGTGCCCGATTCCTCTGCTGCAGCACGGGTCTTGGTGGCAAGGCTGCTCAATTCCCGCGCCCGCTGGGCAGTGTTTTGCACCGCCACGCCAATTTCTTCCATGGCAGAAGCGGTTTCTTCAAGCGAACTTGCCTGCTGTTCCGTACGCTTGGCCAGATCATCCGTGGCCTGGCTGATATTTTGAGCATCGGCACCGAAGGTGGAAACCGTAGCCGCAACCTCGGACACCAGTTCCTGCAAGCTGGCTGTCGCCTTGTTGAAATTCACCTTCAACTGCTCATATTTGTCCGGCATCTGCTCACGGATCTGGCGGGTCAGATCACCATCGGCAAGACCGCCCAGAGCGCCAAACAACACGGTGAGCACGGAACGATATTCCTCCTCCTCTTTCTGCTTGATGGCTTCTTGCAGCATCATCTGCTCATGAATATCGGTGAGCGAGCCGCAAGCCCGCACAGTCACACCATCGGGCAGATATTTGCAGCCACCTGTGGCACGAAACCAACGGTAGGAACCATCCTTGCACTTAAGACGGTACTCCACCCTATAGCGCGCGCGGCCACTCTTGTCCTCAAGATGCTTGCCGAAGGCGGCAAATGTGGGCGCAACATCATCGGGATGCAATCGATCCGACCAGGATTGCACGACATTGGGATACTCTTCAACCGTCTGAAACCCAACGAGACGGCGGAATTCCGGCGACCAGGTCCATCGGCTTTGCGGATGCATCGCATCACCCTGATGCAAGACCGCCTCCCACAGACCAATGCCACTGGCATCGTCCAGAAGGTCGGATCGCTCTTTCAAATCCAGAAATTCTTTTTGAGATTCAAGCGCCTTGCGCGAAGATATTCCGTTGAAAATTGACATGGGAGCCAACCGTTCTGTTGATGTTGCAATGCGGAAATACAATCATAAGGGGAGTTAAAAAAGAATAAAATAATATATACTTTTATAAATAAATTCCAAAATTTACAACCAACGCATCATGCCACAGCAAGTGTAACGGCCGCAGCCATGGCGATGTCGTCCTGCTTTTTCGGTTAGACATGGTAAAATTTAATGTGTACGCCTAATGATGAGACTCGTGATGAGGGGGATGCACGTCGCATGGATCGACACCTCAACCGGGGTGCTTGATGGAGCGACGTCCTTGGCCAGTCATCGGCATGCGCCGATATCAGATCATATTGAACCAAGGGCCAGAAATGTTCACAATTTCAATTATAATATCAACATACAATTCGCCACAATGGCTTGAGAAAGTCCTTTGGGGCTTTCAATTTCAAACCGATAAAAAATTTCAGATCCTTGTTGCCGATGACGGATCATCATCAGAAACCAGAGATATAATTCAGGCCTATAATGATAAATTTGAACAAACCATTGTTCATGTTTGGCAAGAAGATCTAGGTTTTCGGAAATGCGCAATCCTCAATAAAGCAATCTTGGCCGCCAAAGGCGATTATTTGATCTTCACGGACGGCGATTGCGTACCCAGATATGATTTTGTCTCTGCCCACCGTAAAAATGCAAAATACAACCATTTCCTCTCCGGCACCTATTGTAAATTACCGATGAAAACAAGTCGTACACTCTGTTACGATACAATCCGTACGAGACGCGCTTTTTCCATCTATTGGTTGTCGCGCAACGGTTACAAAGTCAGAAAAAGCTGGGCCAAATTTGCGGGAGCATCGGTGGGGATTGCGGGTGCTCTCAACAGGTTTTCACCATCGACCAAACAATTTCATGGCAACAATTCCTCTGTCTGGCGTCGGGATGCTCTGAAAATCGGCGGATTTGATGAGCGCATGAGTTATGGCGGTGAGGACCACGAATTTGGCTTTCGCCTGCAAAACGCCGGTGTCATTCCAAAATTGGTCCGATATTCAGCACTTTGCCTGCACCTCGACCATTCCCATGATTACGTGGATGACTCAAAGCATGCCCAGAATCGCGAAATCATCGCCAATACGTGTTCGCAAAGACTGATGCGCACCCCTTTCGGCATCAATTGATCAAACGGGGCCACGAGCCACTCGGATGAGAGTGCAAAAAATTGAAGCGTGAGCATCAAAACTGGATGCTGAGCGGGCCGCTTACGTGCAATAAAACATCCGGCAGTATTGGCGGCAACTATAGGCCGTTCGGCAATGCCTTCAACCTTTCCACCTTCACAGACATAATCAGAGTTTGCGCGCTAGCCCCGGCTGTCAACTCAGTATCTTCGGTTCCGGTCTGCACAAACCCATGTTTTTGGTAGAAACGAATAGCCCAAGGGCTGGTTGGCAAAACGCGAATCTCTATGTCTGCAGACGTCACGATTTGAGCTGCTGCACCCTTGAGCAATAATGATCCCAATCCCTGCCGCTGACAGCTCGGATGCACATACATGCCCCAAAGGTAAGCCACAGTGCCGCGTTCAACCACAATGGCGCTGGCCTGAATGCTTTGGCCGTCAGTAATACAATAGCCGCGCTCGCCAGAGCCGGGCAGCATGGACGCGGTGCCGTTTTCTGCGAGATCTTCCAGACTTCTATTCAGCGCAGCCTCACCTAGGATTGGACCATAGGTTGCGGTCCACGTTTCACGCCACAGGGCGAGCAAACCGGGGTGATCATCGGCGGTGATGAGTCTTACTGTTTCCACATTCAAATCTCTTGGCGTGAGGCAATTTTATTGGTTTGACGACAAATTGCGCGAAAAGAAATCCACCAGTAATTCAAGCTCTCGATTTCGCCCGGGGCCAAATGTGTGGCCTTCATAATCAAAGAAATGAGCCTCTGGCGGGTGTCCTGCCTCTTGCATTCTGGCCACCAGACGCTTGGCGGCGGCCACATCCCAAAGTTCATCTTCCATGCCATGGGCAATAAAAACGGGGTTGGGATAGCGTTCAGGCTGCAACAGCTTGCCCGGCAACGTCCGTTCATGGCTGCCGCGCCATGACCATGCAGGTCGTGTCTCGCCGCCATCATAATCACCTTTGCGGTAATTTTCGACAATATAGGCTCCCCATATCTGCTCAGGCACAGAATGAGCCGCGATGGCATCGGGAAGCGCTTCGGCACCGTCCTCGGCCAATAACTGACCAAGCAACAACGCCAGTTCAGCCCCTCTGGATACTCCGAAAAGCCCAACCCCGCAACCAAAGGGCTGCATCTGCTGCTTCATCGACAAGAGTGCCGCTTCAATGCAATCCAGCGGCACGTCATGAATATCCGGGCTGGTCATAAATTCATTATTTTCGGTGTAATGCTGCGCCATGGCAGCAAATCCATGGGCTGCAAACAAGGCACAATGGATGTGATTAAAGCCTACGGAGCCACCCTCCGAACCATGCAAGCAGACAATACCTCCTTTCGGCGGCTTGTCTCCCGGCCAATATATAATTGCGTCCGTATCCGAATATGTTTGGCGAATGGCTATGGACAAATAACAAATCCAAAATCAGTGTTGAAATAAGACTGCTATACAAAAGCTCTTTCACAAGCCCATGACAGTCAAATCACATCTCTGTCACCGTTATTGCATTAAAAACAAACGCCAATCACGTCCCGCAAAACGTCCGCGCCACACTCTCCTCAACCGTCGGCGGCACCCGTAAATCAGCCGTGGTATCCACCTCTTCAAAGGGTCGCTCCAGAGCCTCCGTGAGCCGCTCAAAATAGGAATAATCATCATAAACGGCGGCGGAAATGACTTCTTCAATGCGGTGATTGCGAGGAATCAGCGCAGGATTCGTGGCGTGCATGGCGGCAGCGATTTCTGCCGGGGTGCGGGTGGAGCCAAGGCGGGTCTGCCAGCGGGTAAGCCATTGGCTCAAGGCGTCGCTGTCTGGCAGAGGCAGCGCGTTGGTGCTGCCGCCTGCCATATGACCGAGACTGCGGAAGGTTTGAGTGAAATCGGCCTCATGGGTGTGCATCAGGGTGAGGACATCGGTGATCAGGGCGAGATCAGCCTCGTCTTGGCCAGTGAGGCCAAGCTTTGCGCGGAAATTATTCAGCCAATTTCGCTGAAAAATCTCGCCAAAGCGGGCAAGGGCCGCATTGGCGTCTTCCACCGCCCTCTCCTCCCCGCCATCAAACAGCGGCAGCAGGCATTCCGCCAGCCGGGCCATGTTCCATTGGCCAATGCCGGGTTGGTTGCCGTAAGCATAGCGACCGCGCTGGTCGATGGAGGAGAATTTCTTTTTCGGATCATACTCATCCAGAAAGGCACAGGGGCCAAAATCGATGGTTTCGCCAGACACCGTAACGTTATCGGTGTTCATCACCCCGTGGATAAAGCCCACCGCCATCCAGCGGGCAATCAGCGAGGCCTGAGCATCGATAATGGCGTTCAGCAGCGCCAGATAGGGATGATCGCCCCCTTCCAACGCTGGATAATGCCGCGCAATCACATAATCGGCCAATGTCCGCAAACCCTCTGTATCACCACGGGCAGCGAAAAACTGGAAGGTTCCAACCCGGATATGGCTTGCCGCAACGCGGGTAAACACCGCCCCCGGCAAGGGTGTTTCGCGCCGCACGGTCTGGCCGGTGGCCACTGCCGCCAGCGCGCGGGTGGTGGGAATGCCCAGCGCATGCATGGCTTCCGAGACGATATATTCGCGGATCACCGGACCAAGGGCGGCGCGGCCATCGCCATTGCGGGAAAACGGTGTTGGCCCACTCCCCTTCAGCTGAATGTCGCGTCTTCTGCCGGATTGATCGATGACCTCACCCAACAAAATCGCCCGGCCATCGCCCAATTGTGGCTGAAAGCCACCAAATTGATGCCCGGCATAAGCCATGGCCAGCGGGTTAGCGCCTTCCGGCACGCGGTTGCCGGAGAAAATCTCGGCCAGGTGCGCCTCGCCCTCGGCATCCAGCGTGATGCCCAGCTCCATGGCCAGCGCCGCATTATAACGGATCAGTTTTGGCCGAGCCGCAGGTGCAGGCAAAACGGATGCGTGAAAATGGGCAGGCAGGCGAGCATAGGAATTATCAAAGGCAAACATCATCCATCTCCAGGCGCAGCAATCGCTTCTTATGTGGGGTTTTCAAGGCTGGAAGCAAGAAGAACAATGGCCCCCGGTAAAATCCCCATGGACAGACGAAAAGCCCTTAACGTAAACTCATCTCTGACATAAGAAGGGAACCGGCGGGACCGAATCCCGGACGCCAGGTTGACCAAAAAGAGGGACTTATCATGTTCAAACGTTTATCCATTACCGCCGCTATTTTTGCGGCAGCCGCGGCACCTGCTTTTGCCCATCTCAACCCTGCAGAGCATGGCTCGATCATGGCGGGCATCTCCCATCCGCTGACCGGGCCTGACCATATCATGGCCATGGTGGCTGTGGGTCTTTGGGCCTCGCAGCAGGGTGGCAAGGCGCTCTATGCCGTACCGGCTGCCTTTGTGGGCACCATGGCTATCGGCTTTTTGCTGGCGCTGGCTGGTGTGCATCTGCCGTTTGTTGAGCCTGCCATTCTGGCATCCGTCATGGGTCTTGGCCTGCTGGTGGCAACAGCTGTGCGTCTGCCAGCAGTGGGTGCTTCTGCTGTTGTTGCGCTGTTTGCGCTGTTTCATGGCTATGCCCATGGCACCGAGATGGCAGGAGCCGCGGCGCTCGAGTTCGGCCTTGGCTTTGTGATTGCCACCGCCTTTTTGCACGCGGTCGGCGTGGGCCTTGGTGTGGCGCTCAATCAGCTTGGGCCAAAGGTAACGCGCCTTCTGGGTGTTGCGACCGCCGTCGGTGGTGCCGCGCTGATGCTGGGCTAAGCAAAACCCACAGAAAACATACGACGGCGGGGCAAAACCCCGCCGTTTTTTATGGGCGTTGCACCAGATTACACATTTGTAATTCACAATGGCTTGGAAGTGCCATGATTGGCTCCCTAAATCATGGCTATAACTTGTCATTGGAGAGTACACCCATGTCACCGGAAGAACGCCAGTTACTGAGCCAATTGTTTGACCGCGTCCGTCAGGCGTCCTCCACGCCGCGTGATCGCGAGGTGGAAAGCCTGATTGAAGGCGAAGTGCGCAGCCAGCCTTATGCCACCTATTATCTGGCGCAGGCTGTGATTATTCAGGAAAAAGGTCTGGAAGCGGCCACCGCCAAGATCCGCGATCTGGAAGCTGAAATTGGCCATTTGCAAGCCGAGCTTGCCCGCGCACAGGCGCAAACACCCGCTCCTGCCACAAGCGGCGGCTTTCTGGGCGGCATCAGCTCCATTTTCGGTGGCGGTAACTCTGCACCAACGCCCGCCCCTGCCCGCTCCGCCGGGCCATGGGGCAGCGCGCCCGCAGCACAGCAGCAAGGCCGTCTTTATGATGATTACAGCCGCAATGCCCCGCAACCACAACAGGGCGGATGGGCACAACAGGGCGGATGGGCACAGCAGCAAGCGGCACCCGCTCCCGCAGGCGGCGGCTTTTTGCGCGGCGCTTTAACCACAGCCGCAGGCGTTGCCGGGGGTGTTTTGGTGGCCGATGCGGTGCGTGATCTGTTCACCACCCACGGCGGCGGCTTTGGCAACATGTTGGGCGCAGGCGGCGCTGCGGCTGGCCTTGCCAGTGCCCCCGTGGAAGAAACCATCATCAACAACAACACCTACAACATCACCGAAAACGGCAATGACCGCGCCGATAACAATGACAAGAGTGATAGCGGCTTTCAGCAGGCGTCCTATGACGACAATAATGATGATACCAGCTATGACGACAGCAGCGATTTTGGCAGCGATGACAGTATGAATGCCTGACCGATAACACAAAAAACGCCGGGTTTCCCCGGCGTTTTCACTCAGCCTCTGCCGCGATAGGTTGGCACGCCCTGATCGGGCAGCCACACACCCTTCGGCGCTTCGCCCGTCTGCCAGAACACGTCAATGGGAATGCCACCACGCGGATACCAATAGGCACCAATGCGCAGCCATTTCGGGGCCAGCAGGTCCACCAGACGCTTGGCGATATAGACCGAGCAATCCTCGTGAAACGCACCGTGATTGCGGAAGGCAAACAGGAACAGCTTAAGCGATTTTGACTCCACCAGAAACTCGCCCGGAATATAATCAATGACGATATGGGCAAAATCCGGCTGGCCAGTCATGGGGCAAAGCGAGGTAAATTCCGGCGCGGTAAAGCGCACCACATAATCGGTTCCGGCATTGCCATTGGGCACGCGCTCCATCACAGCCGTTTCCGGGCTGGTGGGGGCATCTACCTGCTGGCCCAGTTGCGACAGGCCGGAAACATCGGTCTTGCTCATGCACTTACTCCTTCAACCTTCACATCCACACCGTGCGCTTCTTCGCTCTCCGGCTCCACGTGGATTGTTACCCGTGCACCGGGCTGCACTGCCTTTACCGCAGCTTCCAGCCGGTCGCAAATATCATGAGCTTCAGACACCGTCATACCCGCAGGCACCACCAGATCAAAGCCCACAAAGGTTGCTGCTCCGGCGCGGCGGGTGCGCAGATAATGCGCGCCCAGAGAGCCCCTTGCGTTATCGGCAATGGCCTTCTTGATGGCAGCTTCCTCGTTAGGCTCCACCGCCTTGTCCATCAGGCCATCAACGGAATGGGTGATCACCTTATAGCCTTGATAAATAATATTGCAGGCCACCAGAATCGCCATCACCGGATCCAAAATCGCGTAACCCGAGATCACCACCAGCACAAGCCCCACCAACACGCCAGATGATGTGACCACATCCGACATGATATGCTGACCATCGGCTGTCAGCGCAGGTGAGCGATGACGCTTGCCCACCCGAATGAGAATACTGGCCCAGGCCGCATTCACAACGCCTGCAAAAAAATTAATGGCAAGGCCCAGCGCAGGCGCATCCAGCATGGCAGGCGCTTCCAGTGCTGCAATCGCCTCTTTCATGATCAGAATGGCGGCAACAACAATCAGCACGCCCTCAATCACCGCCGAAATATATTCTGCCTTGTGATGGCCGTAAGGATGATCATCGTCGGCTGGCTTTTGCGCATAGCCAATCACAAAATAGGCAATGCAGGCCGCCACCACATTGACGATGGATTCCATACCATCCGATAGCAGTGCCACGGAGCCTGTGACCCACCAAGCCAGCAACTTTAAGCCCAGCACACCGACAGACAGCGGAATGCCCCAGAACGCCAGCGTCTTCACCAGAGGATTGTGATCCGACATGTGTGACCTCATTGCATTTGCGAACCAATTGCAGAAATTGGCCCTTTAAGACGGCAAAACCGCCCGGACCTTGATAGGTGCGGACGGTTTATGATGGCAGCGGTATCGTTGAAAATTGCTAAGATGTCAAACCAGAGCGAGACATAATCCCAAGCGTTGTTAATGAATGGTAGACTTCGCTAAATTAACAAACACAGCAAAGCCGCGAGATTAAAAGATAATCGCCATCTTCACAGAATCGATATAGCGCCCATCAATCATCACGGCATCTCGCGAAACACCTTCATGCACAAAGCCAACCTTTTCATAGAGGCGGATGGCGCGAAGATTGTCTGCATGGGCATCAAGATCCACACGGTGGAAGCCCCGGCGTCTCGCCTCATCCAGTGTTGCCGTGATCAAACGCTGCCCCAAGCCCTGATCGCGATAGCCATCGATAATGCCCATGCCCAAAGCACCGCGATGGCTCTGCGTTTCGCGTGTGCCACGCTGGATATCGCACCAGCCAACAACCTTTTCGCCGACCAGAGCCACGAATTGCGGATTGCCGTTCTCCATCAACCCCATGACAAAGGTTCGAACGGCGTCCAGCGGTGACGCTTGCAGCAAGCTCAAATAACGCCGCTCCCGCGCCACGCTATCGAGAGCTTCACGGAAGCTCTCGATAAATTCAGGACGCATGGGTTCAATGACGATCTCGCTCACGCAGCCTTCACCTTTCTCCGCTTTGCCAGCTTTTCCACTACGTTTTCAATCATCCGCATCCCGGCATCGCCGCCGAGTGTCATGATGGATTCCGGGTGGAACTGCACGGCTGCCACCGGCTCCTTGGTGTGCTCGATACCCATAATGGTGCCGTCTTCGCTCTCAGCCGTGATGATGAAATCACGGTGCAGAGTGGATGGATCAGCAAAGATCGAGTGGTAGCGGCCCACCGTCACTTCCTTGTTAAGACCTGCGAAGACAAGACCGGGTTCCAGTACGCGAATGCGCGAGGGCTTGCCATGCATCGGCACCGCCAATTGGCGAAGCTGACCGCCATAGGCTTCAGCAAGCGCCTGAAGGCCAAGGCAGACGCCGAAGATCGGCAGATTGCGATCCCGCGCCTTTTTGATCGTGGCCTTGCAATCGAAATCCGATGGAGAGCCGGGGCCGGGTGACAGCACCACCAGATCCGGGTTCATGCGGTCAAACACCTCGTCTGCCACCGGAGAGCGCACGGTGCTGACTGTGGCCCCCGTCTGGCGGAAGTAATTGGCCAATGTGTGCACAAAGCTGTCTTCGTGGTCCACCAGCAGGATATTCACCCCCTGCCCCACGCTGGCCACACCGCGCTGGGCCTTGGCGTTGTGGCCGGTCTTTGCATCCAGAATTGCTGCAATCATTGCCGATGCCTTCAGTTCGGTTTCAGCCTCTTCTTCATGCGGGTCGCTGTCGTTGAGCAAGGTAGCGCCTGCGCGCACTTCGGCAATGCCATCTTTGACCCGCACGGTGCGCAACGTCAGGCCAGTGTTCATATCGCCATTGAAGCCAACCATGCCGACAGCACCTCCATACCATGCGCGCGAGCTTTTTTCATGGCTTTCAATAAAGCGCATGGCCCACAGCTTTGGTGCACCCGTCACCGTCACCGCCCAGGCGTGGCTGAGGAAGCCATCAAAGGCATCCATATCATCGCGCAAACGGCCCTCAATATGGTCCACGGTATGGATCAGGCGCGAATACATCTCGATCTGGCGACGGCCAATGACCTTGACCGAACCCGGCTCGCAGACGCGGGATTTGTCGTTGCGGTCCACATCCGAGCACATGGTCAGCTCGGATTCTTCCTTTTTCGAATTCAACAGCTTGAGGATCTGCTCGCTGTCGGCAATCGGGTCTGCGCCGCGCTTGATGGTGCCGGAAATCGGGCAGGTTTCAATGCGCCGTCCATTGACGCGCACGAACATTTCCGGCGATGCCCCCACCAGATATTCCTGATGGCCCAGATTGATAAAGAAGGAATAGGGCGATGGGTTGATCTCTTTCAACCGCTTGGAAATTTCCGAAGGCTTGCTGTCGCAGCGCTCCATGAATTTCTGGCCCGGCACCACTTCAAACAGATCGCCCTTGCGGAAGCTTTCCTTGGCCTTCATCACCAATTGGGCATATTCGCCGGGGTTATGGTCGCAGCGTGGCGGAATGCGGTCTGTTTTCTGAAAAGGCTCCGGTGCAATCGTCTGGTCCTTGCCAGCGGTTGTCAAGCCATCCTTTTCAAAATCGTAGCGGTCAATCCATGCCTTCGCAGAATAGTGGTCCACCACCAGAATTTCATCGGGCAAAAACAGCACCATATCGCGTTGGTCATCCGGGCGTTCCAGCTTCATCTCGATGCTATCAAACTGGAAGGTCAGGTCATAGCCAAAGGCCCCGAACAGGCCAATGCTGCTATCGGCCTCGGAGTAAAACAGATCGGTAATCGCCCGCAAAACGGTGAACACCGTGGGAGCCTTGGAGCGCTCTTCCTCGGTAAAGATACGATCCGGTTGATTGACGGTGAGATCAAGCCGGGTGGCGCTTTTCTCCCCCAGCGTCAGATCACCAACAGTTGCCAGCTTGTTGGCAATGAAGGATAGCAGCACTTCGCCGCGTGCATTATAGGCCTCGATCCACACCGTGCGGCCACGGCAGGAGACGCCCAGCGGCGGATCAACAATAGCGGTATCCCAACGGGTGTAGCGCCCCGGATATTCATAGTTCGAGGAAAACACCGCACCGCGTCGCTCATCCAGCTTGTCAACATAGCTGGAAACTGCATCCGCATAAGGCGTTGCCCGACGCGAGCGCGTCACCTGGACTCCACCACGCGTGAGGTACATCTCGCCATCCTCATTTCGAACAATGCTTACCATATGCCGTCTCTCCTGGTTCAAGATCCGCCGTGAGGGGCTTGAATACAAAAAAAGCCGCCTCGAGTGTTCGGGCGGCTTTGTGGTCAATCGTCTTTAGACATGACTGCTCAAGGCCGCGTTTAGCGAGCCCACCACCAAGCAATCATGTTCAAAGCGATCTTCATGGCGCAATTCATAGCGTGAGCCAAAAGAATGCGCAAGGGGATTTCAACACAGCCAAAACCCCACAGAACACGGCTACACGGGATATCTTGGCAATTTATATTTGAATTATGAAATTTAGTATTTATAAAACAACTCATGCAATGTTGAATGATGCACCTTGATGAAACCTGTATAGAGATCAGCCCATGAACGTCACAATTTCAAAAAGCCTGTTGGTCTTTGGTGCTTTTGTGACCACAACCTTCCTGATCGCCATCGGCGTAATGACCCACACCCTCAACACGGTGAAAATTGAAGGGCCACAATATCAGCAGATCGTGGAGGGCAAAGATCTCGTGGCCGATATTCTGCCACCGCCGATGTTTGTTGTGGAGGCCTATCTTCTGGCCAGCGAAATTGAAATTGAACCATCGCTTGCAGCATTCAATCAGAAGCGCATCCAAAAACTGAAGGCTGATTATGAAGAACGTCTCAAAGTCTGGCGCAAATCCGATCTCCCAGAGGATTTGAAAAAGATTATCGAAACCGAAATCGTCCCCTCCAGTGAGGCTTTCTGGGGCGATCTCATCGAACAATTCCTCCCCGCCCAAGCCTCCAAAGACCCTCATTTGCGACAGCAAGCCATCGCTGCACTCCGGCAGGACTTTCTCATTCAGAAGGGCGCAGTGGAAGATCTCGTCACCGCGTCCACGAAATTTCTCTCGATGAGCGAGGAAAATGCGCGAAAAAGCTCGTTGTTTTATTCGACACTGGCATTTTCTGCCGCAGCTTTTGCCGTGGCCACTTTGTTGGTGGGCCTGTGGGTGTTTCGCCGCCGTGCCATAGTGCCGCTTGTTTCTCTCTCGGAATATATGAAAGCCTTGGCCGATGGCGACCTTGAAAGCACCGTACCCTTCACCCACCGCAAGGATGAGATGGGAGAAATGGCCCGTTCGGTCGCAGTGTTCCGCAGGGCAGGTATCGACAAGCGGGCGATGGAGCACGAGAAGATCCAGCAACAGCAGCAGATCGATGCAGAGCGCAGCGCGCGCTTGAAAGAGCAACAAGAACAGGCCCAAAACCTGCAAACCGTGATTGAACATCTGGGCACCGGCCTTGAGCGCATGTCCAAACTGAACCTCCGGCTGACCATTGACACCCCCTTCAACCCCGAATTTGAAAGCCTGCGCAGCGATTTCAACAAGTCTCTGTCCAATTTCCAATCCACCATGAGCCTTATTCTGGAAAAGGCGCGGGAGATACAGGAGGGTTCAAACAGCCTGCAAGAGTCATCCTCCCATATGGCCGGTCGAACGGAGCAACAGGCAACGGCACTGGCCCAGACCGCAGCCGCCATTCAGGACATTACCAACAATGTCCGCGCCTCGGCCACGCGCACAACGGCCACCCGCGATCGCGCGCGCGAGGCAAAAAACAATGCCGAAAAATCCTCCAAGGTCGTGCAGCAGGCCGTAGACGCCATGCACCGCATTGAGGATGCCTCCAGCAGCATTGCCAATATTACCGAGGTGATTGACCAGATCGCGTTTCAAACCAATCTGCTGGCGCTGAATGCCGGGGTTGAAGCCGCCCGTGCCGGTGAAGCCGGCAAAGGATTTGCCGTGGTGGCACAGGAAGTGCGCGATCTCGCACAACGCTCTGCGGCAGCTGCGCGTGAAATCAACGCGCTGATCGCCCAATCCGGCAAAGAGGTTGCATCCGGCGTCGAGCTGGTCAACGGCACAGGCGAGGCCCTCTCGCAAATTGGCCAAAACATCTCCGGCATTACCGATGACATTGAACTGATTGCGCAATCGGCACTGGAGCAATCTTCCAGCCTTTCAGAGATCAACAATACCATCAATCAAATGGACCAGATCACCCAACAAAACGCCACCATGGTGCAGGAAACATCATCCTCATCGCAATCTCTCGCAACGGATGTGAGCGAGTTGGTGCGGCTGGTGGGGCAATTTGTGTTCAATCGTGCCGGTCAGGGGCATGAGGCCCAGCAAGATGCAAACAAGCCGCGCGCGGCCTGAACCAGCATTTTCGGCCCTACAGCATGTCGCTTTCAACTGGGATCGGTTGAACGATAGCGTACATGCACAAAGAGAAGCATAAAGTGTAGCGCACTTTAGAGCATCGCACCGAAAACCGGTTCCCACTTTTCGGCCGATGCTCTAAAGCCTGTCGCAGTAAATAGGATTCACTGCGACAGGCTTTATCTCTTATTTAGCCGCA
>DNPN01000092.1:14580-16615 GCA_003501385.1 Rhizobium sp.
TAGGATTCACTGCGACAGGCTTTATCTCTTATTTAGCCGCATGTACGTTATCGCTTTATTGAGGACAATAAAACGCGACATGCTTTAGGCTCTCTCGTGAATGTCTGCCGTCAATCTCGAAGGCAACCAATTGCCATTTCAAACGTTGATACCGCGAGGAAACAACGGGATGGCAGTATGATCCACAAATTTTTGATGATGACGTCCAGCCTGCTCTATCTGACGGCAGCCGCCCTTCCGCCAGAAGGCCCGGTACCGGATGCCCGCCCTGAGCGGCCATCGGCACACACCACCGACCCAAAAGCCGAGCCAAAAACAGACACGACCAACAGCGACCACAGCAGGGTTGAGCCACAGGCTCCATTGCCCTCGCCACCCGCCAGCAGTGTGCCAACACCACAACCATCCCCCGCAAAACCGGAGCCCGCCGCAGAGACGGCACCCGCGCCGGAGACCAAGCCTGTTTCAGAACCACAACCATCACCGCCACCCATCATCAGCGAGGATCCGCAGGCCTACAGTCAATGCATCAACGCGCTGACGCAGGCGGGTGCTGTGTTTACCGAGAAGCCAAGGATTGATGATGGCGATGGTTGCGGCATCGATAAGCCCATTGAGGTCAGCAAAATCATGCCGGGCATTGCCCTTTCACCCAGTGGCACGCTGCGCTGTCAGGCTGCACTTGAGCTATCGCAATGGATCAAAACCGTGGTGATTCCCGCAGCAGATCAGGCCATGCCCGACATGGGCAAGCTCACGGCGGTCAATCAGGCATCAACCTATCTATGCCGCAAGCGCAACAGTTTGAGCGAAGGCAAGATTTCGGAACACGCCCGCGGCAATGCCATTGATATTGCTGCCCTCGCGTTTGAGAAAGGCAAAGTGCCGATGACAATTACGCCAGAGAACGAGCCGACAATGCATGGTGCCTTTCAACGCACACTCAATGCATCCGCCTGTCTGTATTTTACCACTGTTCTGGCCCCGGGCAGCGATGAGACCCATCAGGACCACATGCATCTGGACCTGATCAAACGGAACAACGATGCCCGCTATTGCCGAAACCCGGAGTGAGATGAGAAAATAGAAAGGGCGGCACACCGTGCCGCCCAAGCGTCATATTAAGGATGGATCAAAAATTTTTGCGTACATAAAACAAGGACCAATTTACGGATGCCGAAAATCAGTCACACAACTGCTTATTCGGCTTGTTTTTTGATGTCAACACGAAACATGATTTTAAATGTCACCTTTTGTATTCATCCACAGCACACAAAAACTACCGATAAAAACCAGCGCTAAAACAAACCTTCCACGAGTCCGCCAGGCCCCAGACGAATGCTTTCAGCAGCGGGCGTGCGCGGCAATCCAGGCATGGTCATGATATCGCCAGTAATGGCGACAATGAACCCGGCCCCGGCCGACAGGCGCACTTCGCGCACATGCACGGTATGCCCTTCCGGTGCGCCCAGCAGGCTGGGATCGGTCGAGAAAGAATATTGGGTTTTAGCGATGCACACAGGCAAGGCCCCGTAGCCCATGGCCTCATATTGGGCCAATTGCTCTGCTGCTCCCTTATCCACCGTGACGGTTCCGGCCCGATAGATGCGACGCGCCACGGTCTCGATCTTTTCCGTCAACGGCAGATCATCACCGTAGAGCGGCTGGAAATTCGCCGTGTCGCTATCGGCAAGCTTGGCCACTGTATGAGCCAGCGCTTCAATGCCCGCGCCACCTTCTGCCCAGTGACGACATAAAAGCGCATCAACGCCCAGACCCTTGGCATAATCCTGCAATGCCGCCACTTCCTGCTCGGTGTCGCTGGTAAAATGGTTGATCGCAACAACCACAGGCACGCCAAAGGCACGAATATTCTCCACATGGCGACCAAGATTGACAGCACCGCGCTTCAACGCCGCCACATCTTCCATCGCCAGATCACTCTTGGCAACGCCGCCATTCATCTTCAATGCCCGCACGGTGGCCACAATGACGGCAGCCGCTGGACGAAGGCCCGCCTTGCGGCATTTGATGT
>DNPN01000092.1:16873-19232 GCA_003501385.1 Rhizobium sp.
GCTTTGCGGCATTTGATGTCGAAGAATTTCTCGGCCCCGAGGTCGGCACCAAAGCCCGCTTCGGTCACCACGTAATCGGCCAGCTTCAGCGCTGCCTTGGTGGCCACCACAGAGTTACAGCCATGGGCAATATTGGCAAAAGGCCCGCCATGCACCAGCGCCGGATTGTTTTCAAGCGTCTGCACCAGATTGGGCTGCATGGCATCTTTCAATAGCACGGCCATGGCACCATCAGCCTTGATGTCGCGGGCAAAAACCGGAGTTTTGTCGCGCCGATAGCCAATCACAATGCCACCCAAGCGCTGTTCAAGGTCAACAATATCCGTTGCCAGACACAGAATGGCCATCACTTCTGACGCAACCGTGATGTCAAAGCCGGTTTCGCGCGGAAAGCCGTTTTTGGCTCCGCCCAAAGCACCCACAATACTGCGCAGCGCCCGATCATTCATATCAACGACACGCCGCCAGGTGATGCGCCGCGTATCAAGATCCTGTTCATTGCCCCAATAGATGTGGTTATCAATCATCGCCGCCAGCAAATTATGCGCAGACGTGATGGCATGAAAATCGCCGGTGAAATGCAGATTGATGTCTTCCATCGGCACCACCTGCGCATGGCCGCCACCGGCGGCCCCGCCCTTGATGCCGAAGCACGGCCCCAGTGATGGCTCGCGCACGCAGACCACTGCATTGCGGCCAATACGGTTCAAGCCATCCACCAGACCAACAGTGGTGGTGGTCTTGCCCTCTCCCGCCGGGGTGGGATTGATGGCTGTGACCAGAATCAACCTGCCATCCGGCCTGCCCTGCAGAGAAGCCAGAAATGCAGCGCTGATTTTTGCCTTGTCATGACCATAGGGAACGAGATCGTCATAGCCAATACCAAGCTTCGCGCCCACCTCACTGATCGGCAATTTCCGTGCCGCTCTGGCGATTTCAATATCAGACATTCCGTTTCACCCTTTTGCGACAGGGTGCCCGCACATGCACTGCAAACCACCCACATTCATTCTTTCAATCAGCTTGATAACGCCGTGACAATCCCAAAAATCCGCGAAGCAGAATCCCACTTTAAGAGCCCACTCTCATGGCCCGCTTTAATGGAAGCTGCCTTTTACGACAAGCATCATCCGGTTGCGATACAGGGCTCTCGGCCTCAATGAAAACACCCCTAAAAAAACGGAGAGAACGGGCGCAAAGCCATTTCACTTATAGCATTTGTTTGATATGATTTTATATGCATGCAGGCTTGTGAATTTTAGGATTTACAAAAATATTTTAATGCTTCAAAGGATATATGAAGTTTTTTGAATATAGAGCATGCACTGGATGACAGCTCACCCGTCAGAAGGTTAACAATTAACTAAAAATGAATATAAGAACACCCTCACGTGGTCTGATGCTATTCAAAAAATAGAATGTTTGATAATAATAATTTTTAACCCTTGAGCCCAGTTGCCGCCCATGATCAGTGCCCCAAGACAAGCCTTGCTGAGTACAGAAATTTCAGCGATGAGGATTCGCAGCCAGTGCCTGCCGGTGATAAGAAGCATCACGCGCGCCTTTGGCATGTCGCATGGAACCATCATGGTGGCCCCAACGCCGGCAGACGTTCATATTGCGCCGCTTGTGCTGGAAACAACCCTGCCGTCTGAGTTCACCCATGAATTCGACCGCCACCAGTTTGTACGACAATGCCCGCTGTTGCGCCGATATTCAAACTCTATCCTGCCACATACATGGGATCTCATGAATCCCTATCCGGATGATGGTGACGAGATATGGCCTGAGCCCATGCGTGATTTGCTGTTGCGCTTTGGTTTGGTTGTTGGCGTCGTGTGTATCTTCAACTTGCCGGATACGAGGCGGTATATTGTTCGCATCGAGGGGGATAGACCCCCGATCTTGCAGAACGAGCTCAATGAGTTGAACATGATCACAATGGAGTTGTTTGAGCAGTACAACACTCTTTTGCGGGCTGAGATGAACAGCGTCGACGTGCTATCTGTTCGAGAACTTGAGGTTGTGCGCTGGACCGCGCAAGGCAAGACATCCGTCGAAATCGGCCAAATTCTGGCGCTTTCGGATCACACCATCAACGCTTACATGATGACCGCAATGAAAAAGCTGGATTGCGTGAATCGCACACAATTGGTAGCCAAGGCAATCAGGCTAAAGCTGATCCAGTAAAGATTGTCGATCAGCACGGCCTTTAGGGTTTGTCAGGGAAAAGTGGAATCCGGTTTTCCCGAAAAGACAAACGAAAACAAGAGAATCTAGAGGCTGTCTGGTTCAATCTGAACCTGACAGCCTCTAGACCGCAGCGATTGCCTTAGCGCGGGCTTCTATGGGTTCATCC
>DNPN01000231.1:0-309 GCA_003501385.1 Rhizobium sp.
AGTTTGGCGATGCCGTAACCCGCGGCATTGGCCGCGCCGGTGAAAACCTCTACCCAGCCTTTCCCTACACATCCTATTCCCGCATGAAGCCGCAGGACGTGGCCGATCTCTTCGGTTATATCAAGACATTGCCTGCCAGCCCAAATGTTGCTCCCGCCCATGAGCTTGGCTTTCCCTTTAACCAGCGCATATTGCTGACGGGCTGGAAATGGCTGTTTTTCTCCACTGCGCCCCGTGTTGTGCTGGCGAGCGCAGATGAAGAGATTCGCCGCGGCCAATATCTGGTGGAAGGCCCCGGCCATTGCGGCG
>DNPN01000231.1:562-880 GCA_003501385.1 Rhizobium sp.
GCCATTGCGGCGAATGCCATACGCCCCGCAATGCCATTGGCGGGCTGGAGACCGATAAATGGCTGGCCGGTGGGCCCAACCCGGAAGGCGAAGGGCGCATTCCCAACATCACCCCCGGCTCGGACAAAATCGGCAAATGGTCAAAAGAAGAGATTGCCGCCTATCTCGAAACCGGCTTTACGCCTGATTTTGATAGTGTCGGTGGCTCCATGGTGGAAGTGCAGAAAAATATGGCTGAACTGCCCGCCCCTGATCGCGCAGCCATTGCCGCTTATCTGAAAGCTATACCAGCCCATTAGAGTTTGTCAGGGAAAAGTG
>DNPN01000231.1:1117-16030 GCA_003501385.1 Rhizobium sp.
TGTCAGGGAAAAGTGGAACCCGGCTTTCCCGAAAAGACAACCGAAAACAAAGAATTTTAGCGTCTATCTGGTTCAATCTGAACCAGATAGACGCTAATTGCCTCAATGCTGCATCACAGGGTGACGCGACCATTCCTGCAAGGTGGTCTTGATCAAAACAAGGGCCGCATGACGCGCCTGATCGCGCTCATGGGGATCAATAATCCCCATGAGGCGAGTTTCAAAAGCGCGCACAGTTTCGCGCACCCAGCGATGCAGGTTAGGATCCGTGTTTTTATCCAGCAAGGCGCGAATGGTGCTTTCCATTCTGCGGCGCTCAAGGCTCATTGTCATTGCAGTCTTCCTCCAAGAAAGACAAATATCGTGCAGCAGGCTTGCCCCAGGCGTATCACCAAAGGACAACAACCTTTAATTTATACAGGAATTGCACTCAATTAAAAATAGGAAATACACCTATTTGGACGCCAGCCTCACGCCAGCGCCTGAACATAGCGCATCCCTGTGACAGGACGTGGCGCGAAATCCATATGCTCGTAAAAACGGTGAGCGGCGACATTGCCCGTCGTTGCACTGACAGACAGGTAATCGCAGCCAGCCTTGCGCGCCACATCCCGTGCCCGTGCCACCAGATGCTGGCCAATTCCATTGCTGCGTTGGCCATCACGAACGTAAAGGTGGTGCAAATCCATGCCGCGCTTGCCCTCAATGGCTCTGTAGAGCGGCACCAGAATGGCGTAACCAATCAACTCTTCACCGCCTTCCGCCACGAGAGCGGTAATCCACGGTAGAGGTCCGAACAGATCACGCTTCAGGGTCTCGGCGGTCATTTCGGATGTATCACCATGGTGCTTGGCCAGATCCGCAATCATAGCGCTCAACTGGGGCATATCGTCTGGCCGCGCATGGCGGATAGACACGACGGGCGGGCGTGGCAGGGTCATTTCGGTATCTTCAGTCACGGTGCTTTTCCCTTGTTTAAAATTCGCCGTCAGGGAAAAGCTCGTAAAAAACAACAAAGCCGCCTGACGGCGGCTTGTTGACATGATGATCTGTCGAGCCGCCGATTACCGGTAGGCCCAAAAATACGTGCAGGAGATGAGTGTGCGCGATGTGATCATGGTGGGATCAATGCCTCCTTATCGAAGAAAAGTCAAGAGGTCATCGTCGCTTGCTCACCCGACAAAGTCACGCAGTAGCGCCGCTTCATCTCCTGAGATTAGCATTTCGATAAACGTCTTCAAAACGGCAACCTGAGAATACAACCCCTCATTCCATCTGCGTAAAAAATTGGAAGCTGTTTTGCGCCGCAAGGTTCTTTTATTGCTCCGCACAATGATGTGACATGAGATCAACATTGAAGGTCCCGCATCTCAAATAAAGGAAATTTCAAATGACCGGAAAGAAAAATGTGTTTCTTACAGGTGCAACTGGCTTCATAGGCGCATACCTTCTTAATGAAATGCTCAAAAGCCCTCATATCGGAAAAATTTATACATTATGTCGCAGGTTTGATCCACAAAACGACCGAGAAAGAATTCTGTTTTCATTTAAGAAATTCTCCATAGAGACGAATACGGATTATTTATATACTGACCAGATTCAAGTCGTCGAGGGAGACATAACAATGCCCCGTTTTGGACTGTCTGACTCCAGCTACGAAATGATATGTCAGGAAGTAGATGTCATCCATCATGTCGCCGCGAGCGTGAATCACATTCAGCCCTATGAATTACTCAAGAAACCCAATGTAGATAGCATGTCAGACGCTATTCTTATGGCTTCACATGGAAAGCCAAAAATCGTGAATTTCGTGTCAACATTAGGCTCCGCTGTGACGCGCGATGACAACGGCAATTATGTAGAGGACTTCCCAGGCAATACACCTCTAGAATCCGATATGGGATATCTGCTTTCAAAATGGGAGGGAGAAAAATTACAAGCGAAATTCATAGCCGAAGGGGGTAACACAAACCTGTTTCGCCTCGGCTATATATCCGGACACAGTACGTCTGGCGTTTCTTTGTTTGAAAACAACCAGTTTATGCTTTTCATAAAAAGCTGCATTCAACTTGGCTATGCGCCAGAACTGGATAGAACAATCAACTTCACACCCGTTGACTACACTGTAAAAATTATGAATGCGCCAAAGTATACTATTGAGGGTGGGAACGTCTTAAATCTATTCAATTTTACAGGATTGATCGAGTGGAAAAATATCGTTCAGTGGTTAAATGTACGAGGATATGAAATATCGATTATTCCTTTCTATGAATGGCAGAAGTTACTTTTGTCTGATGGCGAAAGGAATCCACTTTATCGTCTGCTACCACTTTACGGCAGCGACAATGCTCACGAAAAAATCCTACGTTTTGGACGAGAAATACACAGATACCGCTACGACAATGTCTGCGCGGCAACGATCGAAAATGATGTCTGGCCCCCCAGACTCAAGTTCGAGTTACTAGATACGTATTTGAACTACTTACAGAGGCAGGATTTTTTACCCGCACCAACCATGATGGAATCATGTGCGGCATAGTCGAATTTCCAATCGTACCAACCCGTTGATTATTTTAAGGCGTCTTGTCATGCTTGATTCAAACAGGAATCTCTTTTTTCTGGCAATAATTTGCGCCTTCTGCGTCGCAAATATTTATTACAGTCAACCTATGTTAGGGCTTATTGCCCAAGAATTCGGCGGAGAGGCAGGCTCAGTCAGTGTCATAGCCACCATCGTCCAACTCTCTTATGCGGCCGGTCTGGTGTTTTTTGTGCCTCTGGGTGATCGGCTCTCGCGGCGCGGTCTGCTGGTGGGCCTCATCACGTTCAACGCGATAGGGTCACTTTGCGCTGCATTTGCAACAAGCCTTTTTGCTTTAGGCGTATCAAACATTCTGATTGGCATGACCTCTGTTGGTGGGCAGATCATTATTCCTGCTGTTTCTCTCTCCGCACGCGAAAACCGGCGCGGCCATGCAATGGGCATTGTCACGAGTGGCTTGCTGGCTGGTGTGCTGATTGCGCGTGCGCTTTCGGGCATCATTGGCGAGTATGAAGGCTGGCGCGCAATGTATGTGGTCGCAACCGTGATCAATGTGGCGCTCGTGCCTTTCGCGATGACGATCATTCCGAAAAATGTCCCGGACGTCAAAGAGCCCTATGCGGCATTCATGAAATCCCTGTGGCATTTGGCCAAGCAGCCGGAGTTGCATCTCCCCGCCCTCAGCGGCGCATTGATGTTCGGCTCCTTCAGTGCGCTTTGGGGAAGCCTTGCGCTTCTGGCAGGCCAAGCCCCATACCATTTAAACAGCGCCCAGATCGGAGCATTCGGTTTCGCTGGGTTGATAGGAACACTTTCAGCCCCTTTCATTGGCAAATTGGCGGATAAAATTGGTGCACGCCGCGTTGTTTTATCCGGCGCAAGCCTCAATGTGCTGGCGTTTATGTTGATTGCCTTCACTACGCATCAACTGTTCTTCCTGATCATCGGAATGATTATTCTTGATCTCGGCGGCAGAGCGGGTCTGGTCGGAAACCAAATCCGCGCACTTTCACTGGACCCGCGCGCACGCAGCCGCCTGAATACCGTTTTCATGTCAATTTATTTCCTTGGCGGCGCTGTGGGAACCAACTTGGGTGCCAGTGTTGGTGCACAGTATGGCTGGTTCGGCATTGCCGGATTAGGCCTGATTGCATCTTTCAGCGTGATCGGACTGAACTTCGTCAGTCGGCCCAAGCATGGAAAAACTGCGTAAATGGTCGAGAAGCGCATCATGAAAAATCTGGAGTCTGGCCGACGGTTTGGAAGACGCTCGCAACAGAGAGATAGGCTCATTGCCCCGCTTGCTATCGTCGAAAAGCTTTACCAGCCTCCCTGCCGTGATATCCGGCAACGCCACCCAATCTGGCAGATAAGCCAAGCCTAGCCCACCAAGCGCTGCCTGTCGCAAGCCATCAAAATCATTGCAGCGAAAGCCTATGGACATGGCCGAATACTGCTGCGGATCGAGCGCTGCATGCCAACAAACTCCTGCCGGATCATGCAACTTGTCAACAATTGCATGCCCCGCAAGCTCGTTCCAGCTTGCTGGTTTTCCAGATCGATCAAGGTAAGCGGGGCTTGCGCACACAAGCCAACGCTGAACGCCAATGGTTTTCGCATAAAGTCCGCTGTCGTTCAAAGGACCAATGCGCAAAACGGCATCAAGCCGTTCAATCGACGGGTTGGCAATGCGCTCGGTCAAATCCAGCTCAACCGTCATGCGAGGAAAATTCTCGCGCAATTTTGGCAACCACGGCAAAATATGCAGCTTGCCAAATGTGGGCAGGCAACTGATACGAAGCGGCCCGTCGAGATTGTCCTTGATGGATTTGATCTCAACGCGCATGGCGTTCAGCTCGTTGAGAATAACCTCTGCGCGCGCCACCAGCACTTCGCCAACATCTGTCAGCATCAGCGCCCGTGTGGACCGCACAAAGAGTGCGGCTCCAAAATAGTCCTCAAGCATGTCAATCTTGCGGGCAATAGAAGAAGGCTTCATGCCTTGGCGTCTTGCCGCCTCCGAAAATGAACCTGCCCGCACGACATCAACAAAAGTGGAAAGATGTTGAGTGTAATTCGCAGCGTCCATTTTTATAACCTAAACGGTGAGCGCCAACAGCATCGACGCATTGGAATGATGACGCCCCGACGATAGCCCGGGCAGAAAGCACACTTCACCTTAAGGTTAGACAATGAAACAGTTACAATTTCAAGCGCATACCCTTTAGAGACTACTTCACCGCGCAAATCGCATACCTGTGCTGCGTTGCCCGCTCCAGCCCTTTCAGAAAACCGAAATTGGCCCTCTGCGCACGGTTGATGGCACGTAGGTTGGTATCAATCACCACCGCCGAAAAGCCTGCCTGCTTCAACAGCTCCACCACAGCCTCGGCCCTTGCCCCGTCTGAAAAATAGACGCGCGACAGGATGCTTTTGTGGGTTTCCACCAGCGACGAAGCCGGGCCGTGGTGGGCCATCTTTTTGCCGATGCCAAGCCGTGTGGCCAATTTAGAGAGATAGCCGGTGATCTTGGCAAGCGGGCTGGGATTGACGAAATCGCCATCAACAATCAGCAGCTTGCCGCCGGGTTTCAGCACCCGATGCCATTCTTTGAAAGCAGTGAGCGGGTCCACAAGCGTCCAGACCAGATGGCGGTTGGTGATGGCGTCATAGGCTGCGTCTGGTTCCATGGTGTTTTCGGCATCGCCCATCAAAAAGCGGATGTTGCGGCCACGGGATTTGGCTTTGGCGCGGGCGCGTTCCAGCATCGGTTCGGCCCAATCCATGCCGGTCACTTGAAAGCCGAGATCATCGAGCAGATGCGAGACGACCCCGGTGCCAGAGGCCAGATCCAGCACTTTGCGCCCCTCGCCTTGCCCAAGATGGCGGCGGATCAGGGCATGCCAGGCGGCGCGTTCAATCTCGGAAAAGATTTCGTGGCCGGGTTGGCTGTCAAAAGTTTCGGCGCGCAAAGACCAGTAGGCTTTGATCTCATCTTTGAGATTGTAGTTATGCTGGCTTGCGATCTGCGACATGTCCGACTCCAGAACCCCTGAATTTTACTGGAATCCTTCTAAAAGATATTTGTTGACTGTCAAACTCATAATATCATAAATCCCCAACGGGACAAGAATTCGAAGTTTATGGAGACACAACGTGCTCAACGTTTATGGGGTGGCCACCGCCGCCGTGCTTTCGTTCGCGCTTTTTTCGGGCGCAGTCAATGCTGGCGAGATGGTGAAAATCAAGGACATTACCGGCCGTGAGGTGTCGGTGAATGTGCCTGTGGAGCGGGTTATTCTGGGCGAAGGCCGTCAGATCTATTTCACGGGTGCGTTGGATACCGACCATCCTTTCAAGCGCATTGTCGGCTGGCGCGATGATTTTCAAAAGGCCGATCTCGACGGCTATAATATTTATCTGAAAAAATTCCCCGACATGGGCAAAATCCCAACGTTCGGCGGCATGAAGGACGGCACGTTCGATATTGAACAGGCCGTGACCCTGAAGCCAGACGTCATCATCATGAATATTGATGCCAAGTCGGCCACCGAAGAAAGCGGCTATATCGAAAAGCTTTCCAAGGTCGGCATTCCGCTGGTCTATGTCGACTTCCGCGAAAAGGCCATGGAAAACACCGATCCATCCATGCGCCTGATTGGCAAGCTGTTTGGCAAGGAAAAGCGCGCCGAAGAGTTTGTGCAGTTTCATGATGCGCAGATCAAGCGTGTCACCGATAAACTCGCCAGCGTCAAAGACCTGAAAAAGCCGGTTGTGTTCATGGAACGCGCAGGCGGCTACAGCGATGATTGCTGCATGTCGTTCGGCAATGAAAACTTTGGCAAGATGGTGCAGATTGCTGGCGGCGAGAACATGGCTGGCAAGATCATCCCCGGCACGTTTGGCACTGTGAACCCCGAGCAGATCATTGCCTCCAACCCCGATCAGGTGATTGTGACGGGTGCCAATTGGGAACTGTATGTGCCCGGCGGCAAATGGGTGGGCGTTGGCCCCGGAGCCGATAAGGCGCTGGCCGAAAAGAAACTGGCAGACCTGATGAAGCGGCCGGCCTTCACCGACATCAAGGCGGTCAAGGACGGCAATATCCACGCCATCTGGCATCAGTTCTACAACAATCCCTACCAGTTTGTGGCCGTCCAGCAGATTGCCAAGTGGCTGCACCCGGATCTGTTCAAGGATCTCGATCCTGAAGCCACCTTTAAGGAATTGCATGAGCGCTTCCTGCCCGTGGCCTATCAGAGCGGTTATTTTGTCTCGCTGAAGGCGCGTTCGTAATGTTCCAAACCGGCGGCATTTCTGTGCCGCCGGTCTCTTGATTCAAAGGTCTTATGATGATTTTCAAACATATGTTTCGGGCGCTTGTCGCCCTCTTGCCGTTTCTGGGGCAGCCCGTTTTGGCCGCAGAACTCACCGATGTGGCTGGCCGCACGGTAACGCTTGATTTGCCTGCAAAGCGGGTGCTGGTGGGCGAAGCCCGGCAGATTCACACCATTGCCGCTCTTGCGGGTGCCCATACGTTTGACACCATCGTCGGCTGGCGCGATGATTTTTTCACCAAAGACCCTGACAGCTATGAGGCCTATGTCGAGCGCTTTCCGCAGATTGCCGATCTGCCCCGCTTTGGCTATGTGCCAGATGGCAGCTTCAGCCTCGAATCCGCCATTGCCCTGCACCCGGATGTCCTGACGCTGAACATTGAAGCCAGAGCCGCCGCCAAAGAAGGTGGCTTGGAAGAAAAAGCCGCTGCCGCTGGCATTCAGGTGGTCTATGTTGATTTTCGTGTGAACCCTGAGAAGAACACCGAAAAATCCATTGCCATCCTTGGCAAAATCTTTGGTGCCGACGAAAAGGCGCAAGAGCTGATTGCCTATCGCCGCGCCCAGATCGCCCGCGTCACCGATCGACTGGCCAGCGTGAAGGACCTGAAGCGTCCGGTGGTCTACATGGAACGCGCCCCCGGCAATGATGCCGAAAATGGCTGCTGCCGCACTTTTGGCCCGGCCAATTTTGGCGAAATGGTAGAAAAGGCAGGCGGGCACAATATTGGCTCCGATGTGTTCAAAACCACCTTTGGCACCATCAACATCGAACAGTTGATCGCCTCGGACCCCGACCAGATCATTGCCACTGGTTCCAACTGGGGTGCCGAGTCCAAGAGCAACCGCTTTGTGCATGTTGGGCGCGGTGCAGACCCGGTTGCGGCCCGCGCCAAATTGCAAACCCTGATGCAACGCACCGGCTTTGCAGGCCTCAAGGCCGTGAAAGAGGGCAATGTCCACGCCGTTTGGCACCAGTTCTATGGTGCCCCTTACGAATTTGTGCCGATCCAGCAATTTGCCAAATGGTTCCACCCGGAGCTGTTTGCCGATCTCGACCCGGAACAGACCTTCCGGGAATTCCACCAAAAATTCCTGCCGATTGCTTATAAGCCCGGCTATTTTGTCTCGCTCGAAAAAGGCACGCAATAATGGCTGTTGCTATTGAAACCCGCGCCAAGGCGGAAGGCCGCGAGCAATATCGCGCCCTGTCCGCCAAACGCACCCTCATTCTGGCCAGTCTTCTGGTGGCGCTGTGTGTCAGCGTTGCCGTTGATATGGCCCTTGGCCCGGCCCGCTATACGCTGTCGCAAGTGCTGGCCGCGATCTTTTCACCAGAGAGCGTGTCCAACCAGATCCGCGTGGTGATCTGGGATATCCGCATGCCGATTGCGATGATGGCCGTCACCGTGGGTGCCTGTCTGTCGCTGGCGGGCGCACAGATGCAAACCATTTTGGCCAATCCGCTGGCAAGTCCGTTTACGTTGGGCATTTCGGCCGCCGCGGGCTTTGGCGCGGCCTTGGCGCTGGTGGGTGGCGTGGCGGTGTTTCCCGTCGCCATCGAATTCATGGTGCCGATCAATGCGTTTTTGATGGCCATGCTGGCCTCGTTGTTTATCTATGGCGTGTCCACCATGCGCGGCGTGACGGTGGAAACCATTGTGCTGCTGGGCATTGCTCTGGTGTTTACCTTCAATGCGCTGCTGT
Organism: Rhizobium sp.; assembly: GCA_003501385.1. Lineage (GTDB taxonomy): Bacteria > Pseudomonadota > Alphaproteobacteria > Rhizobiales > Rhizobiaceae > Allorhizobium. The sequence continues at coordinate 9,704 of DNPN01000231.1, forward strand.
CGCTTTTGGAATATCTGGCATCAGAACAGGCGCTGGCCGCCGTGGTGTTTTGGACCATGGGCAGCCTGACCAAGGCCACATGGATGAAAGTGGCCGTCACGGGTGCCGTGCTGGTGCTGTGCGTGCCGCTGTTTGCCCGCCGCGCCTGGGCGCTCACTGCCCTTCGTCTGGGCGATGAAAAGGCCGCGAGCCTTGGCGTCAACGTGCGCCGCCTGCGGCTGGAAACCATGATGCTGGTGAGCCTGCTGGCCGCCATTCCGGTGTCTTTTGTTGGTACCATTGGCTTTATCGGGCTGGTGGGTCCACATATTGCCCGCATGCTGGTGGGTGAAGATCAGCGCTATTTTCTGCCCGGCTCGGTGATTTGCGGCGCTTTGCTGCTGTCTGTCACCTCGGTGGTGTCGAAAATGCTGATTCCGGGCGCAATCTTGCCCATCGGTGTCATCACCGCACTGGTGGGCGTTCCCTTCTTCTTCTCGCTGATTTTCACCAACAGGAGGCGCGCATGGTAACGTTGACGCTTGATAAAGTCGGTGCCCGCTATGGCCGCGCCACCGTGTTTGAAGACATCACCACCGCCCCCATGCACGGTGGTGAAATGACGGCGTTGATTGGCCCCAATGCAGCGGGCAAATCCACGCTGTTCAAGCGCATTGCCAGCCTGCTCTCTGGTCCCGGCACGGTGCAGGTTGAGGATGTGCGCACGGGCCGCCGCCCCATCTGTTACATGCCACAGGATACCGGCGCGAATGCGGTGCTGACGGTGTATGAATCCATCCTGCTAGCCGCCAAACAAGGCGGCGGCTGGCGCGTGGCCGATGATGAGTTGAGCGAGATTGACACCATCCTCGCCGCCCTTCGCATTTCCGATCTCGCCTTTCGCGATCTCGGTGCTCTGTCTGGTGGTCAGCGTCAGTTGGTGGCGATTGCCCAATCACTGGTACGCAAGCCCGAAGTGCTGCTGATGGATGAGCCAACCTCGGCGCTTGATCTGTTTCGCCAGATCGAAGTGCTGGATTTCATGAAAAAAATTGCCGAAACCCATGGCATGGCGGTGCTGATTGCTCTGCATGATCTCAACCATGCGCTACGCTATTGCAGCCAGACCATGGTGATCAACGGCGGCAGGCTGATTGCCAGTGGCCCAACCAAGGACGTAATCACGCCTGCGATGTTGCGTGAGGTTTATCGGGTTGATGCCCGCATAGAACCCTGCAGTCAGGGGCGTTTGCAGGTGATTGTCGATGGGGCGCTGGTGTAGAGCATTTCGAGCAGAAGTGTATTGTGGTTTTGCGTCCCGAAATGCGTAAAAATAAAAGCTTAGGTTCTTTTGTTTTCGTTTGTCTTTTCAGGAAAACCGGATTCCACTTTTCCCTGACAAACTCTAAGATCTCACCCGTCCCCAACAAACACCTGCTGATCAATCGCCTGCAAGGCCCGGTCCAGATGGCCCTCATACACAAGGGTGGCCTCGTCGCTGACGATATCGATGCGGGGTAGCCCATCCAGCCGGGCTTGCAAGCTTTGGCCAAGGCCCTCTTCCAGCCCGCGCTGGATCAGATCATAATAGCGGGTGCCGGGGCCCGTGACGATCACCGGCATGGTTTCAAATAGGCTGAACACCCGCGACAACCCCTGCCCCAGCGCCAACCCCGCTTGCCGGAAGGCATATTGCGCCATACGGTTGCCTGTGCGCGCCGATTGGGCGATGCGGTCCATCTCGGCAATCGGCACAAAGCGGGCCGGAATGGTATCGGGCGGCACTTCAAAGGCGGTGCGCAAAATGCCGTAGAACCCGGCAGAGGCCTCGACACAGCCACGCGATCCGCAGCGACACAATTTGGGATCGGCAACATGGAGCATATGGCCAAAATTGGGGGCGCGGACCTCCACGCCCCCATTCGGCAGCGTGCGGGCAATGCCAAGGCCAATGCTGTGACCCAATGACAGCGCAATCAAGCCATTAAAATTCCCCCCCTTCCCCGCCATATGCTCGACAAGACCATGGGCCACCAGCAAGGTTTCGTTGCTGATCATCAGCTGCGCCTGAGGGACAATCGATAAAATTCCAGAGAAATCGATGGGCAGATTGCCAAAGACCGGCGACCAGATCAGCCGACGGCCTTCAGGGTCAACAAGGCCCTTGCTGCTGATGGACAGGGCAGCAACAGCCGTGGATTGCAGTTTTGAGCGGTCAATCAGCCGTAGCAATGCGCGGGCAAAGTCCTCCAGAAAATGCTCTGGCGTAGCATGCAGCGGGCGGCGCTCGTCAAAGCGATCCATCAGCAGGCCGCGATAATCCGACAGGGCGTAGCGCACATTGTCCGATGAAATCTGCACCGAAATCACTGCGGCAAAGCTGCGCCTGCGCGACAACAGCACCCGTGGCCGCCCGCGCGTGGCGGCATGCTGCTGTTCATGGCGCTCGATCATGCCCGCCTGTTCCAGATCATTGGTGATGGCGGTGACTGTGGCCGAGGCAAGGCCGGTCAGGCCAGAGAGATCGGTGTGCGACAAGGCAGGCTGGCGACGCAAAGCGTCCAGCACCAGCGTTGAATTTTGCCTGCGCACTTGATCGCTGCTCGATTTTTTCAGCATCGGCAGCCCCGACCCCTTAACTTCATCTGGAACACATGCCCCTCCCAAAGCATTTGCTCACGCCCTGTACAAGACGAATTTAACGCCTGTTGACAGGTTAACATTCTTCTGCCAGTTATTTTCTCGACTGTCGAGAAAAACATCAATCTACATGGTTGCGATGCTCTCGGGGGTTTTTCGGTGGTGTGGTGGCGGACGAGGAGGTCTGCCCGCACCGCCTTCATTTTGGGGAGGTTTAAAATGAAATCCGTCATGAAACTGATGGCATGCGTTGCCGTCATCACGTCCGTGCATGCATCTGCTCAAGCCAAGGATCTGATCGTTGGCGTGTCATGGTCCAACTTTCAGGAAGAGCGCTGGAAGACCGATGAAGCCGCCATCAAGGAATCGCTGAAGGCCCATGGTGCCAAGTATATCTCGGCAGACGCCCAGACCTCTGCCGCCAAGCAGCTCACCGATATTGAAAGCCTGATTGCCCAAGGCGCAAACGCGCTGATCGTGCTGGCGCAGGATTCCAGCGCTATTGGGCCTGCCATTGAAAAGGCTGCCGCTGAAGGCATTCCGGTGATTGGCTATGACCGCCTGATCGAAAACCCCAACACCTATTACATCACCTTCGACAACAAGGAAGTTGGCCGCTTGCAGGCGAAGGAAGTGTTCAAGCTCAAGCCCACCGGCAATTACGTGTTCATCAAGGGCGGCTCGACCGACCCGAACGCTGACTTCGTGTTTTCCGGCCAGATGGATGTTTTGAAAGACGCCATCAAGTCCGGCAAGATCAAGAATGTTGGCGAAGCCTATACCGATGGCTGGAAGCCGGAAATTGCCCAAAAGAACATGGAGCAGTTCCTGACCGCCAACAACAACAAGGTTGATGCGGTTGTGTCGTCCAACGACGGCATGGCAGGCGGCGTGGTCGCAGCCCTTGAAGCGCAGGGCCTTGCCGGTTCTGTTCCAGTCTCCGGTCAGGATGGCGATAAGGCAGCGCTCAACCGCGTGGCGCTTGGCACCCAGACCGTATCAGTGTGGAAAGACAGCCGTATGCTGGGCAAAAAGGCCGGTGATGTGGCTGTGGCGCTGGCCAGCGGCAAGAAGATGAGCGAAATCCCGGATACGGCCAAATTCAAGGGCGGCTCCAAGGGCGTGGAAATGAACTCGCAATTCCTGATGCCGCAGGCCATCACCAAGGACAATCTCAATGTTGTTCTGGATGCCAAGTGGATCAGCAAGAGCGAACTGTGCCAGGGCGTGAAGGCCGGTACTGTGGCGGTGTGCAAGTAATAACAGCAATCGGACCGCAGCGTAGGTTTCCTGCGCTGCGGTGTATGGCTTACCCCCTCTGGCTTGCCAGCCATCTCCCCCCTTGTGGTGAGGTGAGAAGGGATCGGCGAAGCCGATGAAACGATCCAGTGAATTGTTTCAACCGACGAACGCCCTGAGCCACGCGAAGGGCAAAACGGGCATGACAGAGGGGGTAACCCCACACCACCCATAAAATGTATCCCATAACGCGCCAAAACTCTGGCACGAAAGCGGCCTTTACCGCAGACCCGAAGGTCATAGAGGAGTATCCGATCCATGGTGGATCACACTATCAGCGCAGCATCCAACAGCGCCCGGCCCACTAAAGCCAATGTCTGGCAACGTTTTCTGAGCGCCACCGAAATTGACACCCGGTTGATGGGCATGGTGATTGCGCTTCTGATCATCTGGGTTGGCTTCAATCTTCTGTCAGACGGGCTGTTTTTGACCCCGCGCAACCTGTGGAACCTGTCGGTACAGGCTGCATCGGTTTCCGTGATGGCCACGGGCATGGTGCTGGTGATTGTCACGCGTAATATCGACCTGTCTGTCGGTTCCATCCTTGGCTTTGTCGGCATGATGATGGCGGTGACGCAGACCAAATTTCTGCCGGTTCTACTCGGCTATGACCATCCGCTGATGTGGGTGCTGGCGCTGGCCTTTGGCATTGTCATTGGTGCCGCCATTGGCGCGTTTCAGGGTGCCATCATTGCCTTTCTCAACGTGCCATCTTTCATTGTCACGCTCGGCGGTTTGCTGGTGTGGCGTGGGTGCGCGTGGATGGTCACCAGCGGTGCAACAGTGGCCCCGATGGACACTCGCTTTCGCCTGATGGGCGGCGGTGCCGATGGCTCGATTGGGGCCATGGCCAGCTGGGTTGTCGGCGGCATTGCCTGTGTGTTCATCGTGCTGTCCATCCTGCATTCGCGCAAGCAGCGCAAACGTTTTGGCTTTCCGCTGAAACCCGTCTGGGCAGAATATTTCATGGGCGTGATTGGCTGTGGTGCGGTGCTGGGAGCCATTGATGTGCTCAACAGCTATTACATGCCCGTGAACCTTGCCCGCAAATATGCCGAGGCCAATAATATTGCCTGGCCCGATGGTGGGTTGGATATTTCGCTGGGCATCGCCATTCCGGTGTTGATTGCCGTTGGCATTGCGCTGGTGATGAATTTTCTCACCAACCGCACCCGCTTTGGCCGCTATGTGTTTGCCATTGGTGGCAACCCGGAAGCCGCTGTGCTGGCGGGCATCAAGACCCGCTGGGTCACCGTGCGGATTTTTGCGCTGATGGGTGCGCTCTGCGCCATTGCCGCTGCCATTTCCACCGCACGCCTGAATGCCGCCACCAATGCCCAAGGCACGCTGGATGAGCTTTACACCATTGCCGCAGCCGTGATTGGCGGCACGTCACTGGCAGGGGGTGCTGGCACCATTGTCGGCGCGATCTTGGGGGCCATTGTGATGCAATCGCTCAATTCCGGCATGGTGTTGCTGGGCATGGATACGCCTTTGCAAAGCATTGTCATCGGCATAGTTCTGGTTGTCGCGGTCTGGCTGGACACGGTTTACCGCGCCCGTACACGCTAACACAGAGGAGTAAACGTTATGACACAACAGAACACGCCTCTTGTGGAAATGAAGAATATTTCCATCTCCTTTGGGGGTATCCACGCCGTTGATGATGCCTCGGTGGACCTGTTTCCCGGCGAAGTCGTGGCGCTGCTGGGCCACAATGGCGCGGGCAAATCCACCCTGATCAAGATTCTTTCCGGTGCCTACAAACGCGACAATGGTGAAATCCTGATCAACGGCAAACCGATTGACATCAACAATCCGCGTGATGCCAAGCACCATGGTATTGAGACGATTTATCAGACGCTGGCCGTTGCCGATAATGTCGATGCCGCCGCCAATCTCTATCTGGGCCGCGAGCTGCAAACGCCGTGGGGCACGCTGGATGATGTGGCCATGGAGGCCAAGGCCCGCGAGGTGATGGGACGGTTAAACCCGAATTTCCAGCGCTTCAAGGAGCCGGTGAAGGCGCTCTCCGGTGGTCAACGGCAATCGGTAGCCATTGCCCGCGCCATTTTGTTTGATGCCCGCATTCTGATCATGGATGAGCCAACCGCCGCCCTTGGCCCGCAGGAAACTGCGCAAGTGGGCGAGTTGATCTTGCAGCTGAAAAAGGAAGGCATCGGCATTTTCCTGATTAGCCACGACATTCACGATGTGTTTGATCTGGCAGATCGGGTGTTTGTGATGAAAAACGGCAAGGTCGTCGGCCATGCCCGCACACAAGATGTAACCAAGGATGAAGTGCTGGGCATGATCATCATGGGCAAAGTACCACCGGGTGCCGTTGCCGGACCCGGTGCTATGCAAGTGGCGTGAACTGATCCTATTAGAGTTTGTCAGGGAAAAGTG
>DNPN01000012.1:0-157 GCA_003501385.1 Rhizobium sp.
TCATCTACGTCACCCATGATCAGGTAGAAGCCATGACCTTGGCCGACAAGATTGTGGTGCTGCGGGCTGGAAAGGTGGAGCAAGTCGGCACGCCCTTGAGCCTGTATGATGACCCCGACAATATGTTTGTGGCAGGCTTTATCGGCTCCCCCCCAAA
>DNPN01000012.1:418-7588 GCA_003501385.1 Rhizobium sp.
CAAAATGAATTTTCTGCCTGCCACTATTATTGCCACCGCCGACGGCACAGTCACCCTTGCGCTGACCTCCCAGCCGCAAACAACCCTCACCCTGCCGCTGAATGCAAATGTGGCCATCGGGCAAAAGGTCAGCCTTGGCCTGCGGCCAGAGCATTTTCTGAGTGAGGGCGAAGGCGAGGCGCAATTGCCTGTCGAGGTGGATGTCACTGAAAATCTCGGGAGCACCAGCTTTCTCTATGCCCGTCTGCCCGGCGGCGAGGCTTTGATTGCGGAACAAAGGCAGCGCAGCATTGGCACCCGCCCAACAGCTGTCACGCTTGGTATCTCGGCCCGCCAATGCCTGCTGTTTGATGACGCCGGAGTGCGCCTGCGGTAGTTCTATCCCATGGTTTAAGGCCAATCGTGATATTCCACATTGACCCGCGCAGAGGATGGCACCGAGGTCTGGCGCACCGCCTTGCGGTAGCTTGCGGGTGAAAGCCCGGTTTTGCCCTTGAAAAAATGGCTGAAATGGGCCGGGTCTTTAAAACCGAGACCATCGGAAATCTCGCGCACGCTTCTGTCGGAACGTTCCAGACGAATGCGGGCTTCCTGCACCAGCCGATCATGCAACAATTCCATCGGTGCCCGGTTCAGATGGCGACGGCAGATGGCATGCAGGCGATCCATCGAAATCCCAAGCTGCCGGGCATAGTCCGATAGAGGCCGATGCTGGCGAAATTCAGCCTCAACCAATTGCCGAAATTGCTGCAACAGCGTGACGCCCCCGGCTGTCAGTGAGGCTGCCTGCTCATTCGGCATATTGTGTCGCCACGCCCATAGCAACAGCAGCCGAAGATAGGCCGAAATCACCATTTGCGATGGCTGGCCCTGCCCTTGAACTTCTCCAATCAACCCTTGGCAATGGCCCTCCACGGATCGGCATTGGGCGCTATCAAGGGCCTCAAACACGCTGGCATGGCTTAAAAAGCGGCGAATGGCGGGCGTTTCCGGGTAATCGCCAATCGCATCCGCCATCACATCCATTGCCGCACCCAGCACATAGCCTCTGGACCCTGCTGCCAGACGCAGGCGCTTAACCGGCGATGGCGGCAAGACCGCGAGGCTTGGTCCCTCCAGCACCTCGGCCTGTTCATCCGCGCCGATCACAAGGCGGCCCTGGCTGATAAAAATCACATGGGAAAACCAGCGATGCGGCTCACCGCCAATGCGAAATATGCGTTCAGACAGGGCCGGTTCCAAAACCTCAGCCCGCAACCGCCGCATCAAGGCAAATTCATCGACCATGGCGCTTCCATCCAACCTAATCGGTTAAATTTCCCACATTTTTGCAATTATAACCCAGATATCTACATTTATCTTCGCGCGCAATGCTGTAATCTTTGGTCTAAGGCCTTTGGGAGGAGGCAATCAGAATGACATCAGCAGCCTTGTTCACTCCAGATCAGATTGATGGGAAAGAGCCACCGCTTGCGCGGCGCTCCTTTGATCATCATCGCGCTGATCTGTGGATTGGCGGGCAATCACATGCTGCATCATCTGGCGCCTCTTTCAGCCGTACCAATCCCGTATCTGGCGACATCGCCAGCATGGCCGCCGCCGCAACCGTTGAGGATGTGGACCGGGCAGCGCTGAGTGCCGCAGCCGCTTTTCCGCAATGGTCCCGCACCTCAGTTGCGCAACGGCAGGCCATTTTGCAACAGGCCGCCGATCTTCTCATCAGCCACAAACAGGCTGTTACCCGCGTGATGATGGCCGAGACGGGTGCCACCCGGCAGTGGTGCGATTTCAATGTCGAGTATGGCGCAAACATTTTTCGCGATGCGGCCAGCATGGCAACGCACGTCACCCCTTCGCCAAAACCAGAGGATATGGCAAACACCCGCTCCTTTGCTATCCGCCAGCCCGCCGGGGTCTGTTTGGCAATGGCCCCGTGGAACGCGCCGATTTTGCTGGCCGTGCGCTCCATTGCGCTGGCATTGGCCTGCGGCAATACGGTGATTTTGAAAACCTCCGAGCTTTGCCCCGCAACCCAGCATATGCTGGGCGAGGTGTTGCAGCAGGCAGGCCTGCCCGATGGCGCATTCAACATTATTTCCAACGCCCCGGCGGATGCCTCCACAATTGTGGAAGCCTTGATTGCCCATCCCGTCGTGCGCCGGGTTAATTTCACTGGCTCCACCCGGGTTGGGCGGATTATTGCCCAGATGGGGGCGCGCCACCTGAAGCGCTGCCTGCTGGAGCTTGGCGGCAAGGCACCCTTGATTGTGCTGGAGGATGCCGATCTGGAAGAGGCGGCAAAGGCTGCCGCCTTTGGCGCGTTTTTCAATCAGGGCCAGATCTGCATGTCCACCGAGCGGATCATTCTGCTGGACGCTATCGCCGATGATTTCATGCGGCTGTTTGTGGCCAAGGCCAAAGCCTTGAGGGCCGACAATCCGGCTTTAGGTGCCGCCCCACTCGGCGCGCTGATTTCTGCCGATTCCAGCCGGCGCATCAAAGCCATGATCGATGATGCCGTCACCAAGGGCGCAAAGGTGGTGGCGGGCGGGCAGGTTCATGAGGCCTTGATGGATGCCACCGTGATTGACCATGTGTTGCCCACCATGCGCCTCTATCGCGAAGAGAGCTTTGGCCCCGTGGTTTCCATCATCCGCGTGGGCGATGAGGAAGAGGCCATCTCCGTTGCCAACGATTGTGACTATGGCCTGTCTGGTGCCGTCTTCAGTCGCAACCTGCACCGCGCGCTGATGGTGGCGCAACAGGTGGAAACAGGCATTTTGCACATCAATTCAGCCACCGTCGAAGACCAGCCAGACATGCCATTTGGCGGCGTCAAGGCATCGGGCTATGGCCGCTTTGGAGGCGACGCCGCTCTGGACGAATTTACCGAATTGCGCTGGGTGACCCTGTCATCCGGTTCACACACCTACCCCATCTAAGCAACACCTATCATTCAGTGGAGGAAAATATGTTGGACATCAAACAACTGATCGGCGGCAAGAAAGTCGATGCCATTTCAGGCAAAACCTATGAGCGGATCGATCCCTTTACGGGCAAAGTTGCCACGCGCGCCCCAGCCTCAGGCGTGGAAGATGCCAAGGCCGCCGTTGCCGCCGCGCAAGCTGCCTTTCCTGCATGGTCGCGCACCGCGCCAAGCGCGCGCCGCGCCCTGTTGTTGAAAGCTGCGGATATCATGGATTCCAAGACTGGCGATTTTGCCAGCCTGATGATTACCGAGACAGGCAGCACAGGGCCTTGGGCGGGTTTCAACGCGCATCTCGCAGCTGGCGTCTTGCGCGAAGCCGCCAGCATGGTCACGCAGGTTCAAGGCGAGGTTATCCCGTCTGATAAACCCGGCATGTTGGCCATGGCCGTGCGCCAGGCTGCGGGCGTTTGCCTTGGCATTGCCCCTTGGAATGCCCCCATCATTCTCGGCACCCGCGCCGTCGCCTGGGCCATTGCCTTTGGCAACACTGCCATTTTGAAGGCATCGGAAGCTTGCCCGGCAACCCATGTGCTGATTGGTGAAGTGCTGATGGAAGCGGGCCTTCCTGATGGCGTTATCAATGTCATCACCAATGCGCCGGAAGATGCAGCGCAAGTGGTGGAAACCCTGATTGCAGCCCATGAAGTGCGCCGCGTCAACTTCACAGGCTCCACCAAAGTGGGCCGGATCATTGGCGAGCTGTGCGGTCGCCACCTCAAGCCAGCGCTTTTGGAACTTGGCGGCAAGGCCCCGTTGATCGTGCTGGAAGATGCTGATGTTGATGCCGCCGTCAATGCTGCGGTGTTTGGCTGCTACGCCAACAATGGGCAGATTTGCATGTCCACCGAGCGGCTGATTGTGCATGAAGCCGTGGCCGACGAATTTGTGCAAAAGCTCTCAGCCCGCGTGGCCGGTCTTCCCGCCGGTGATCCGCGTGGTCACGTGGTGCTTGGCTCACTGGTCAACCCGGAAGCCGCGCAAAAAATGCAGGCCTTCATTGATGACGCCGTTGCCAAGGGCGCAACCCTTGCTGCTGGCGGCAACGTCACCGGCAGCGTGGTGGCAGCAACCCTGCTCGACAACGTCAAGGAAGGCATGCGCAGCTTTGATGAAGAAAGCTTTGGCCCGGTCAAGCCCGTCATCCGTGTCAAGGACGAGGAAGAGGCGCTTCGCATTGCCAATGATACGGAATATGGCCTCTCATCCGCCATCTTCAGCCGCGATGTTCACCGGGCGCTGGCGCTGGCTGCCCGCATTGAATCGGGCGTTTGCCACATCAATGGCCCAACCGTTGCCGACGAAGGCCCAATGCCTTTCGGTGGGGTCAAAGGCTCCGGCTATGGCCGCTTTGGCGGCAAGGCCTGCATTGCCGAGTTTACCGATCTGCGCTGGATCACCATTGAAGATCCAAACCAGCATTATCCGTTCTAATCAGGACTGAAAATGCCAAAACCCGGGAGCGGCAAAAGCCTCTCCCGGGTTTTGTTTATCGCAGGATCTGCGACCTCGATTTACTTTTTCGCCTTGGGGGCGGGCTGTTTCATGGTGCGTGCGTCTTCCTGCATTTCAAGCCACATCGCATTCAAAACCCCGAACATGGCTGCAAGAGGCAGTCCGAGAAGCCAGGCAAAGTACCACATGATATTTCCTTTCTCAGTCAATACACTGATTCAGAGTTGGCTTTAACGTCAGCTTCCGTCACCTTGCCCCACAGGACCTTGTAGACCCAGGCGGTGTAGGAGAGCACGATCGGCACAAAGATCACGGCGGCCACCAGCATGACGAACAGGGTCTGCTGCGACGACGAGGCATCCCAGACCGTCAGCGACGAGCGTGGATCCAGCGAGGATGGCAAGATGAAGGGGAACATCGTCAGGCCAACCGAAGACACCACGCCGATAATCGACAGCTTGGAAAACAGCAGCGTCGAAACTTCCCGGCCAGAGCGAAGGCCGAGGAATGTCAGCAGGCCACCCAGAATACCGACAACCGGAGCAACGGCAATCCATGGACGGCTGGCGTAGACAGACAGCCACGAACCGGCATGCAGCGCATCTTTGTACAACGGGTTGGATGGGCCATTGGCAACTGATGCCAATGTGATCTGATAGCCGTTGATGCCACCTGCCAGCCATACGCCTGCCAGGATATAGGCAACCACGGTGATCAAAGCTGTGACCGAGCCGATGGCACGAGCGCGGTCACGCACGGCACCTTCGGTTTTCAGGTTCAGCCATGCGGCACCATGGGTGATCAGCATCATCAGCGACACCACGCCGGCCAGCAGCGCAAAGGGATTCAGAAGGCCAAAGAAGGTTCCTTCGTAGAAAACCCGCAGATCTTCATCGAAGCGGAAAGGCACGCCCTGCAACACATTGCCCATGGCCACACCGAAGATCAGCGCAGGCACAGCACCGCCCACAAACAGCGCCCAGTCCCAGCCATTGCGCCATGCCTGGCTGTCGCGCTTGGAGCGATATTTGAAGCCAACCGGGCGCAGGATGAAGGATGCCAGCACGGCAAACATTGCCAGATAAAAACCCGAGAAGCTCACAGCATAAAGTGGAGGCCAAGCCGCGAAGATGGCACCACCGCCCAAGATAAACCAGACCTGATTGCCTTCCCACACAGGACCAATGGTGTTGATGGCAACCCGGCGCTCGTTGTCATTGCGACCAACGAAGGGCAGCAGCGCGCCGACGCCCATATCAAAGCCGTCCGTGAGAGCAAAGCCCGTGAGCAACACGCCCAGCAGTATCCACCAGATCACACGCAGGATGTCCAAGTCGATGAGTTCATTGAGGATCATGATGATTACTCCGCAGCAGGAAGAGCGGCAGGGGCAAGACGATTGCTGTGCTGCTTCTGCCAGTTTTCAGTTTCTTGCACGTCAATGTAAGGGCCCTTGCGGATATACTTGATCATCAGGCCCATCTCGATGATGAACAGCACGGTGTAGAAGGCGACAAAGCCTGCCAAAGTGATCAAGAGATCAAGCACGCTGAGGTTCGAGGCCGACAGAGCCGTGGGCAGAACACCATCCACAGTCCATGGCTGGCGACCCAGTTCGGCAACAATCCAGCCCATTTCAGCGGCAATCCACGGAGCTGGAATAATCCACACGGCAATCCACAAAGCATAGCGTGGAAACTGCATCTTGCGGAACGACACCATGTAGAAGAACCACACCATCACACCGATGAAGGCAAAGCCAAGCGCCACCATGATACGGAAGGCCCAGAACAGTGGCATCACCGGAGGCACGGTGTCATTGGAAGCCTTGATGATCTGTTCAGGTGTTGCCTGACGTGGATCATCGACATAACGCTTCAGCAGCATGGCAAAGCCAAGATCGGCGCTATGGTTTTCAAAGGCAGCCTTGTCCGCATCTGTCATCTTGCCCTTGTTGGCGCGGACATTCATCAGCGCATCATAAGCAATAAGACCAGAGCGGATGCGGGTTTCAGCCTGGGCAACCAGCTTGTCGATGCCCGGAATTTCATTGGTCAGCGAACGTGTGCCGATCAGACCCATGACATAGGGAATATGGATGGCGTAATGGGTTTCACGCGCTTGCTGATCGGGAAAACCGAACAGAGTGAAGTTTGCCGGTGCAGGTTGAGTTTCCCACATACCTTCAATAGCGGCCATTTTCATCTTCTGCGAATGGCTGACACCATAGCCCGATTCGTCCCCGAGAACGACAACCGAGAGCGATGCAGCAAGACCAAAGCTGGCAGCAATGGCAATCGAGCGCTTGGCCAGATCAATATGCCGACCTTTCAGGATATACCAGGCCGACACACCCAGAACGAAAACGGATGCCGTGATATAGCCTGCTGATACGGTATGAACAAACTTGGCCTGTGCGGTTTCATTGAACACAACATCGTAGAAGCTTGTCATCTCCATACGCATGGTCAGTGGGTTGAACATGGCACCAACCGGATTTTGCATCCAGCCGTTGGCGATCAGGATCCACAGGGCCGACATGTTCGATCCGATGGCCACCAGCCAGGTCACAATCAAGTGCGCCCGTGCCGACAGCTTTTCCCAACCGAAGAAGAACAGGCCCACAAAGGTTGCTTCCAAGAAGAAGGCCATCAACCCTTCAATAGCGAGAGGTGCGCCGAAAATATCGCCAACATATTGGCTATAATAGCTCCAGTTCATGCCGAACT
>DNPN01000012.1:7846-47633 GCA_003501385.1 Rhizobium sp.
ATGCCGAACTGGAATTCCATGGTGAGGCCCGTTGCCACACCCAGAACAAAATTAATCCCGAACAATGTACCCCAGAATTTCGTCATCTGCCGCCAGATAGGACGACCCGTCATAACAAAGACGGTCTCCATGATAGCAACGATAACGGAAAGCCCGAGTGTCAGGGGAACGAAAAGGAAGTGGTACAGCGCCGTCATTGCAAACTGCAAGCGCGATAGCTCAACGATATTGAGTTCCATTGTCTTGACTCTTTCTGACCCGAAAAAATGCATTTGGGATGCACATGGGAAACTTGTACCCTGCAACCACACACAGAGAGTTGATCGAAATCAAAATGCCACGATGAGATAGGCTGATGCGCCATTGCGCCGCACCCATCATCCCAAGACGATAATGCGATCAGCCACTTCCCATTCCACGTTCTGGTGAGACGCCATCAAAATGGCGGTGTTTGGCAAGAAGGCGCGAATGCCTGAAAGCACCTGACGGGCCGTGGCGAGATCCAGACCTTCGGTTGGCTCATCCAGCAACAGCAGGCGGGGCTTGCGCAACAGCACGCGGGCCAGCACTAACCGCCGCTGCTCACCACCCGACAGACCAGCACCACCCTCACCGAGCATGCTGTCCAGCCCGCCGCGGTCTCGAATAACCTCGGCCAGTTGCACACTGTGCAGCACCTGCCACGCCTCGGTCTCATCCAGATCCGGGCTTGCAAGGCGCAAGGTTTCCAAAACCGTACCACTCATCAGCGCGCTCCGCTGCGGCAACATCGTTGCAAACGAAAACAGCTGGCTTTCCGGCAGGGTCAGCACGTCCTGACCGTCGAGAGAGATGCTGCCCGAATCCGGGGTAAGCTGCCCCAGCGCCAACAACAGCGCGGTGGATTTTCCCACCCCGCTTGGACCTTTCAAGGCCACGGTTTCGCCCACTCTCACGCAGAGTGACAGCGTGTTCAGGATCATGCGGCCAAACTGGCTGTAGCAAACCTCTGTCATCACCAGCACTGGCGCATCCGAAGATGTCTCGGCGCTTGAGGCAACCGGAAACACGGTGGGAGGGTTTTGCATGAACATATGCGCCTCGATCCGCCGTGCTGCATCCTTCATCCGGCCCAGTTCGCTCAATCCGCGATGAACAGGGGCAATCACTTCCGTGAGGGCCAAGGCCGTAAAAAAGCCAAAAGCCGCAATGGGTGCATCAATGGCACCACTTTGGCTTAACCGTATGCCCAGATAAAGGCTGGCACCAGCGGCAAGCGTACCGGCACCCGTCAGAATCAGACCTGCCATGCGCTCAAACCGGTCAATCCGGTTTTGCTCGGCCTGCAAGCGATCTTGCGCCGCCAGTACAGCACTTCGGCGCGCCGTCATTTCGCCCGACACCATCAATTCCGGCCGGGCGCGGATCAATTCGATATAGCGCAGCCGCAAGGCTTGCAGCGCCTTTTGCGCCATGCGCGATGGCCGCTGCGTGGTTTTCAACACCAGCGCCAGCGCCAGAATCAGGCCCAGACCGTAGCTTGCGGCCTGAAAGGCCGCAACCGTGCCGCTTTCCAGCCACCAGACAAGCCCGATAAAGCTGCTCAGCACCACAAGGGTTGAGACAAAGGGAATGACCAGCCGCAGCGCCAGCCCATCCAATGTATCCACATCCAGCGTCAGATGGTTGAGCCGCTCGGAGCCGCGCAAAGCGCCAAGAACCCGCAGCGGCGCTTGCGTCATGGCGGCCAGCAACTGGCCGCGCAGGGTGGCAAGCCCTTTCAGCGTGGCATCATGGCTGATCACCCGCTCCCCATAGCGCGCCACCGCCCTGCCCAGCGCCAGAGCACGAATGCCCGCACTGGGACCAAAAACGTTGAACGCAATGCCAATGCCTGCCAACCCGGCCATGCCGGTGGCGGTGATAAACCAGCCGGACAGGCCCAGAAGGGCCGTGCCAGCAGATAAAACCAGAATGGCCAGCAGGCACCCCAGCAGCAAATGCCACATATGGACGTGCCAGACCCGAAGGAACAGGCGAAGAAGACGCATCAGGCCACCTCTTCCAGCAGCGGCTTAACCCCCAGCTTGATTTCCCGGCCCAATTTTGCCACCAGACGCGCATCATGGGTTGCCACAATCAGGGTCTTGCCGCGCCGTGCCAGCGCCAGCAGGCTATCCATCACCCGCTGGGCATTGTCGGCATCCAGATCGGCGGTCGGCTCATCGACCAGCACCACATCGGCATCGGCATAGAGGGCGCGCGCCAGCATCAACCGGCGCGCCTCGCCACCGGAAAAACCACTGCCATTCTCACCCAGCCGGGTTAAATCACCATGAGGCAATTGGGCGACAAGCGCATCCAGCCCCACCGTGGCCAAGGCGGCATTCCAGCGCTGCTGATCGAACGCCCCATCAAGGCCAATGATATTGGCCCGCAGGCTGCCTGCATGAAAATGCGGCGTCTGGGACACCCAGGAAAGGCGGGTACGCCAGCTGTCTGCACTGTCCTCATCCAGCAAGGCACCTGCAACCTCGATTTTGCCATAGGTTGGCTGCACCAGCCCGGCCACCAGCGCCAGAAATGTGCTTTTGCCAATGCCGCTTGCGCCAGTCACGGCCACAGATTCGCCTGCGCGGATGTGGCAATCCGGATAATGAATCATGCCGCCATCGGGCCGCACATAGCAAAGCCCGCTTGCCTTGATGTAAACCGGACCCGCCAGCATGGGCATGGGCATGGGCATGGGCGTGACCGCGCCAGATCCCAGCATGAAACGTCTGGATTTTGCCTCCAGCTCTGCCAGTTCTTCCGCAACTGCCAAAGCCGACGCCCGATCGTGCCAGGCAGAGGCCAGATCACGCAAGGGCGCGAAAAAATCCGGTGCCAGCAACAGCAGGAAAATACCACCGCTGGCGGTGAGCGGCATGCCGTAGGTGCCAAAATTCAACGACCCCAGCAGGGTAAAGCCGACATAGACCGCCACCATGGCAATGCCAATGGCCGAAAACAATTCCAGAACCGTGGACGACAAAAAGGCAATTTTCAACACCGCCATAGTGCGTTGGCGCAGGCCATCGGCCGTGTCAAAAAACTGGCGCACCATGACATCACGACCATCCAGCAGCTTGATATCCACCAGCGCATTCAGGCGCTCCAGCAAAAGCGCATTCAGCGTGCCGGTTTCTTTCAGGTGTTTCAGGCTGGCATCGCGGGCGGCAAAACCAATCAGGGCCATGAACACCGGAATCAGCGGACCTGCGACAATAAAAATCAGCACGGCCACCCAGGAATAGCATGCGGTAATGGCCAGAATAACCAGCGGCACGGTACGGGTTTTGAAGGCCGCACTGTGATAGCGGGCCAGATAGGGCGAGAGAAGATCAAGCTTGTTGGCAATCAGCTGCGCGCCCAGCGCCGAGGAAAAGCCATCGCCCGACAAAGGCGACACCAGGCTTTCACGCTCCAGCAGGGTGCGGCGCTCGGCAGCAATCACCTTTTGCGCCGCCACAAAGGCAATGCGTCCGCCCAGTGCATCCAGCCCGTGGCGCAAAAATCCAAGCCCCAGATACAGCACCAGAACAACAGCCGCCGTCAGATAAGGCACCGATTGCGTCACCAGCGCGCCAAAACTCATGCCCACCAGCAGGCTTTGCCCAATCGCCAGCAGACTGGCGCAAAACGCCAAAAGCCCCGCTTGCCGCAGCTTGGGGCCAATTGTCTTTTCGATGGACTTCAATCGCTCGGCACCGGGATCCGAGATTCGCTTTTTGCTCAACGCCACGACCAAACCTGAAAATACGTGTACTTACAGTGCTTGTTTAACCGGTCCTGCGGCGCGCAACATGACATAGATCAATTTTGCGGTCCTTGCCGCACTGTCATGATGATTTTCCCATGGCCGCGCAGAACGGCCATGGGAGTTTGACTTAGCCCTTAGGCTGCACGCTTGAGAGCATCGCCCAGCATCGAGACAATATCGCTGATCTGCGATTTTTCGATGATCAGGGGTGGTGACAGGGCAATGATGTCGCCGGTGACGCGGATCAGCAGGCCCTTTTCAAAGCAATCGACGAACACATCATAGGCGCGCGCACCGGGTGCGCCTTCACGCGGTGCAAGCTCGATACCAGCAATCAGGCCGATGGTGCGGATGTCGATGATGTTCGGCAGGCCTTTCAGCGAATGAATGGCATCATGCCATGCATCCTGAATATCTGCTGTGCGCGTCAGCAGGGATTCGTCGCGGTAGATATCCAGCGTGGCAACACCAGCGGCACAAGCCGTCGGGTGGCCGGAATAGGTATAGCCGTGGAACAGCTCGATCTGTCCATCCGGGCCATGCATCATGGCATCATGCACCTTGCGGGCCGCAAACACGGCACCCATGGGGATGCAGCCATTGGTGATGCCCTTGGCGGTGGTGATCAGATCTGGTGTGACGCCAAAGTAATTGGCCGCAAACGGTGTGCCGAGACGACCAAAGCCGGTGATGACTTCATCGAAAATCAGCAGAATGCCGTGCTTGCTGCAAATGGCCCGCAGGCGTTCCAGATAACCCTTTGGTGGAGGCAACACGCCGGTGGAGCCTGCTACTGGCTCAACAATGCAGGCCGCAATGGTTTCGGCCCCATGCAGCGCCACCAGGCGCTCCAGATCTTCCGCCAGTTCCACACCATAGTCCGGCTGACCCTTGACGTAGGAATTCCGCTCCAGATCATAGGTATGACGCAAATGGTCTGCCGGGATCTGTGGGAAAACGCGGCGGTTATTGACCAGACCACCCACGGAAATACCGCCAAAACCAACGCCGTGATAGCCGCGCTCACGACCGATCAAACGGGTACGGGTGCCCTGACCAATCGAGCGCTGATAGGCGATGGCGATTTTCAACGCGGTATCGACGGATTCCGAACCAGAGCCGGTGAAGAAAATCCGATCCAGCTTGTTATCGCCTTCGCCGGGCGCAATTTCTGCCAAACGCTCGGCAAATTCAAACGCAATTGGATGGCCCATCTGGAAGGTTGGCGCGAAATCCAGCGTCATCAGCTGCTTTTCAACCGCTGCCGAAATCTGGCGGCGACCATGGCCCGCGTTGACGCACCAAAGACCAGCTGTGCCATCCAGCACCGTGCGGCCATCGTTAGTCGTGTAATACATGCCGTCAGCGCTGGCCAGCAGGCGGGGAGCTGCCTTGAACTGACGATTGGCGGTAAATGGCATCCAGAAACTGTCAAGGCCGGGTGCATTGGGTTTGGAATGAGCGTTCATGGGAATCTCCTTTGATGGACCATCACGTCCATGGTTTTGCTGTTCGAACAAGTCCTTTTCTTGAATTTCTTAAGCCATTGAAATCGAAAGGGTGATGTGTTTATGTTTGTGATATTTCGAACAACAGAAACGCAATCCCCATGTCCGTCGATATCGGCAACCGGCTTCGCTACATACGCATGCGCCATAACCTCTCGCAAAGGCAGCTGGCCAAAAAGGTTGGCGTGACCAATTCCACCATTTCGCTGATCGAATCCAATGCCTCCAACCCTTCGGTGGGGGCGCTGAAACGCATTCTGGATGGCATTCCCATTGGTCTTGCCGAGTTCTTTGCCTTTGAGCCGGAAAAGCCCAACAAGGCGTTTTATCGTGCCGATGAGCTGACGGAAATTGGCAAGGGCAGTCTTTCTTACCGCCAAGTGGGCGACAACCTGTTTGGCCGCAGCCTGCAAATTCTCAAAGAATGCTACCAGCCGGGGGCAGACACTGGCAAGGTGCCGCTGACCCATGAGGGCGAAGAAGGCGGCATTATTCTATCCGGGCGACTGGAAGTGACAGTGGATGACGAGCGCCGCATTCTTGGCCCCGGCGATGCCTATTATTTTGAGAGCCACAGGCCGCATCGTTTTCGCTGCGTTGGTCCGGTGCCGTGTGAAGTGATCAGCGCCTGCACACCGCCGACGTTCTAAAACAAGCTTAAAAATTGGACCCGTTAATTTTCAGGGATTTCAGCATTGACATCCCCGTTGTTCTTGGCTTATCCAAAGCTGATTAATCGTTTAATCAACTTCTCGCAAAGTGCTGCGCCATGCCGGTCAAGCCATCACCAAAGCAAGCCACCAATCTGGGCGACATTGCCCGGGCCTTGGGCGTGTCGGTGGCCACCGTGTCCAATGCACTGTCCGGCAAGGGCCGGGTCTCGGCCAGCCTCGTGCCACGCATTCGCGAGATGGCCGATGCCATGGGCTATGTGCCG
The DNA here is from genome assembly GCA_003501385.1 of Rhizobium sp. GTDB lineage: Bacteria > Pseudomonadota > Alphaproteobacteria > Rhizobiales > Rhizobiaceae > Allorhizobium. The sequence continues at coordinate 14,073 of DNPN01000012.1, forward strand.
AGCCAAGCGGCAAGGGCTTTGCGCACCGGCAAAAGCGGCGTGTTGGGGCTGGTGTTGCCCGATATTGCCAGTCCGCTGTTTCCGCAAATTGCCCAAGCCATTGAGCGGGCGGCGAATAGCGCGGGTTATGGCATTCTGATTGCCGACTCGCGCGGCGATGTGGCCCTTCAAACCGAGGCCATCAATCGGTTGATTGAGCGAGGCGTGGATGGATTGATCATTGTGCCACGGCGCGGCACCCGCATTGCTGCCGTCGATATTCCCTTTGCGGTGATTGATAGTCCTTCCACTCCGGGCAATACGGTTTCTGCCGATCATTGGCAGGGTGGCGCTTTGGTGGGCGTGCATCTGGCCGCTCTGGGCCACCGGAAAGTCACGCTGATTGGCAATAACCCTGCCTCCAACGTGCAAAATGACCGCATTGGCGGCATGCGCTCCGGCCTCACTGGCAAGGCAGAAATTGACGTGCTGTGGATTGAGCAACACGACGCAGAGCATGGTGTGGGCGCGCTTCTGGGCCTGGCTGACAAGGTCAGCCTTGGCACCACCGCCTTCGCCACGGTATCTGACGTGCATGCGCTGCGGGCCATGACGGAGCTGCACCGCGCCAACATCCGTGTGCCGGAAGATGTGTCCGTCACAGGGTTTGATGATCTTTTCTGGGGAGCCATCATCACCCCAACGCTCACCACCGTGCGGATGGACATGCCGCGCATTGCCGAGATCGCCATTGCCTCGATTACTGAGAAAATCGACGACAAGCGAGATGGCGATGCTGAAGACAATGCCCGCGTCCCCATGTCGCTGATGATCCGCCAGAGCTGCGGCCCGGCGAATGAAGCCGCTTCTCGATAACAACAGAGGAACAGGAACATGCTGAAATCAATCTTGAGTGTATCGGCTTTGGCGCTACTGGGAGGCGTTGCCCATGCCGAAGACAAGACCCTGACCATCTCCGTCTACGCCTTTGCGCAGGATGATTATAAGGAGATTGTCTACACGCCATTTGAGCAGAAATGCGGCTGCAAACTGGTGATTGAAACCGGCAACAGCGTTGAGCGTCTTGCAAAAATGGAAACCAACAAGGCCAACCCTGTGGTGGACATGGCCGTTGTTTCCATGGCCGATGCTTTGCAAGCCAGCCGCGCTGGCTTGATTGACAAGATCGACTCGGCAAAAATCAGCAATTTCAACAAGCTTTATGACATTGCCAAAGACCCGAACAGCGATGGCATGAGCATTGGCTACACCTTTTATGCCACCTCGATTGTCTATCGCACCGACAAGATGAAGATCTCCTCCTGGGCCGATCTTTTGAAGCCGGAATATGCCTCGCATGTGGCTTTTCCGAATATCTCCACCAATCAGGGGCCACCTGCGCTCTATATGCTGGGCAAGGCTTTGGGCAAAGACAGTCCGGATCTGAAGGCCCCGATTGAAGCACTTGGCGAGAAGAAGGACGACATCGTCACCTTCTACGTCAAATCTTCGCAGCTGGTGCAGTTGATGCAGCAGGAAGAAATCTGGGCCGCCCCCATTGGTCGCTTCTCGTGGTCGCCCTTCACCAAGCTGAACCTGCCGCTGGGCTGGGCCACACCCAAGGAAGGCCAGACCGGCGGCATGAATGTGATGGTGCTGACCAAGGGTTCCAAACATCAGGATTTGGCGCTGCAATTCATGGATTTCTGGCTCTCCACCGAAGTGCAAACCAAGCTGGCCGAAAAGCTGGTGGATAGCCCGGCTAATAAAGAGGTGAAGGTGTCCGAGGCGGTTGCCAACAACATCACCTATGGTGAGGACACGGCCAAGAGCCTGAAGCTCATTCCGTCTTCCGTGGCGCTGGATAACCGTGAGGCTTGGTTGAAGGCTTGGAACAGCACTGTTGGGCAGTGAAGTTTTGAGCTGATGAAAATGGTGTGGGGGATGGCATGCAAAAGACCCCTCCCCAACCCTCCCCACAAGGGGGAGGGAGCCAGTTGGCGTTTGAGGCATCCCGATATTTTTCTTAATAAATCAACAGGATGCAAGACAACAGCAAAGCATTCGACATACCCCTTCCCCCTTGTGGGGAGGGTTGGGGAGGGGTTTCGCAACGCCTCAAAGGACCCGTGCCGTATACGATGATCAGAAGGACCACCCATGTTTCAAAACCGCACTGAAGCCCTGATGCTGGCGCTGCCCGCTGCGCTATTTGCAGGCGTGGTGTTTCTGGTTCCGGTTCTTCTGCTGCTATCCGAGAGCTTCCACTCCGGCAGCAGTTGGAGCTTTTCGGCCTATACGGCGTTTTTCTCCGAGCCACTCAACAGAACAGTCTTCTGGCGCACGCTGAAACTGGGCCTTGAAGTCACCGCCGTTTCCGCCATTCTCGGCTATGCCGCAGCCTACGCCATAGTTGCCCTACCCGCCAATTCCAAAGGCCGGATGATTGGCCTGATCATGCTACCAATGATGATCTCGCCCGTGGCGCGCACCTATGCATGGATTGTCATCCTGGGCCGCACCGGCATTGTCAATCAAGCCCTGCAAGGCCTTGGCATCATGAACAGCCCCGCCCGTATTCTCTTCACGGAGACAGCGATTTTCATTGGCCTGTTGCAACTTTTCCTGCCGCTGATGATCATTTCGCTGATCAGCGCGCTGGAAAACCTGCCAAAAGATGTTGTGCCCGCCGCCCGTGTGCTAGGGGCCAATTGGTTGCAGATTTTCTGGAAAGTCATTTTGCCACTCACCAAGGAAGGTCTGGTGATTGGCGGCACGCTGGTGTTTACCGGCTCGCTCACAGCCTATATCACGCCTGCCATTCTGGGCGGCTCGAAAGTGCTGATGCTGGAGACCTTGCTGTATCAGCAGGTCAGCGTTGCCAATGATTTTGTCTCAGCCAGTGTCATCGCCCTTGTGCTGGTGGCCATGAGCTTTGCCGCCAACCTGCTGCTGAAACGCATTGCCACAGCAAAGGCCACCGCATGACCCAATCACGCTTTTCCCCCACCCCCTCAAACATGATTTTGTGGCTGGTCATTCTGTTTTTGATTGGCCCATTTCTGATCATCGTTGCCGCTTCTTTCTCGGCGGGGGATACGCTGGCCTTTCCACCGCAGGGCTTTTCGGTGAAGTGGATTGCCAAGGTGTTTACGGTGGAAAGTTTTCGCCAGAGCTTTGTCACCTCCATGGTGCTGGCGATTGGCGGCACGCTTCTGGCGCTCCTTCTCGGCGTTCCGGCCTCTTACGCCATGTCGCGCTATCGCCTGCCCTTTGCGGAAACCGTGCGCACCATTGTCTCGGCTCCGGTGATTGTGCCGGGGATTATCGTCGGCCTTGCACTTCTGCGCTATTTTGTGGTGCCGATTGGCATGCCGATTACGCTGGCGCTGTTTTTGGCCCATACGGCGCTGGTCTTGCCCTATGCGGTGCGGGTGGTGTCGGCAAGCCTTGGCAATCTGCGCTCCGATATGGAAGAGGCGGCGGTGCTGCTGGGATGCTCGCGCGTTGGTGCGTTTTTCCGGGTGGTGCTGCCCAATATTCGCGGCGGCATTCTGTCTGCCTTCATTCTCGGTTTTGTCACCAGTTTCAATCAGGTGCCGGTGTCGCTGTTTCTCTCCGGGCCGGGGGTTAGAACCCTGCCCGTGGATATGCTGGGCTATATGGAAATCGTGTTTGATCCCTCCATTGCTGCCCTGTCTTCGCTGCTGGCTTTTCTGTCCATGGGCATAGTCTTGCTCGCCGAACGCTTCGTTGGATTTTCCCGCTATGTCTGATGTCCCCTCGCTTTCCCTCGAAAAACTGACGCTGCGCTACGGCAACACCGTGGCCGTCGAAAGCCTTGATCTCACCATTGGCAAAGGCGAGCTGGTGGCCCTGCTTGGCCCCTCGGGCTGCGGCAAAACCACCACCATGCGGGCCATTGCAGGCCTTCTTGCCCCCAGCAGCGGCACCATCCGTCTGGATGGTGCAGACATTACGCGCGTGCCCGCCAACAAGCGGCAGATTGGCCTGATGTTTCAATCCTATGCGCTGTTTCCCCATCTCACCGTGTTTGACAATGTCGCCTTTGGCCTGAAACTAAAGGGCATCAAGGGCGCTGATCTGCGCAATCGAGTGGAAAGCGGCCTGAAATCCGTGGGACTGATGGATTATGCCAAGCGCAAGCCGCCAGAGCTTTCCGGCGGTCAGCAACAGCGTGTGGCGCTGGCCCGCTCCATGGTGATGGAGCCGAAGGTTCTGCTGCTGGATGAACCCCTCTCAAACCTCGATGCACGCTTGCGGCTGGATATGCGCACGGAGCTTCAACGGGTGCAAAAGGAAACCGGCGTGACAATGATTTTCGTCACCCACGATCAGGCCGAAGCCTTGGCTCTGGCCGACCGCATTGTGGTTATGCGCGCTGGAGCCATTGAGCAGATTGGCACGCCGGAAGAGATTTACAACGCGCCCGTCTCGCATTTCGTGGCCGATTTTGTCGGCTTTGAAAACATCTACACCATCCGGGGTGGCAAGCTCTATGCAGACCAAACCCTTGTGCCAGTGGAGGGCCGCCTTCCCGATGTCGCCGGTCTGGCCTTTCGCCCGCGTGCCATCACGCTGGGGCAAGGCCAATTGCGTGGCACGGTGCGCGGCACCGCCTTTGCGGGCGGCACGCGCGAATATGTGCTGGAAACGACCTTCGGCGTGGTGAAAGCCGAAGCCGATGCGGCCCTTCCCGCCTATCACCTTGGGCAAGAGGTGATGTTTGATCTACCCATAGAACGCGCCGCCGTTCTTGCACGCACTTAAGAGGTCATCATGGGTATCTGGATTGATACGGATATGGGCTTTGATGACATTGCCGCCATTTTGGTGGTGCAGCATCAAGGCATCAAGATTGATGGCATTTCCCTGACGTTTGGCAATGCGCCGCTGGATCAGGTGCTCCGCAATGCGGCCGGTGCCGCCAAGGCATTCGGCTGGAATTACCCAATGCATGCCGGGCAAGATAAACCCGTGCTGGCGGTGATGGCAACTGCCACCGCCATTTTGGGCAAAACCGGCATTCCCACCATTGGCCTTTCCTTGCCGAAAAGTTCCAGACTGCCACAGGGCAATGCTTTTCTGGCCCTATGCGACTGGCTGGCCAAAGCGGATGGACCAAAGCGCATTCTTGCCCTTGGGCCGCTGGCCAATCTGGCCGTGCTGACCCTTGCCAGACCGGATCTGGCCGCAAATATTGATGAATTGGTCTGGATGGGCGGCGGCCTCACCCGTGGCAATCACACGGCTTCCGCCGAATTTAACGCGCTGGCCGACCCGGAAGCTTTGGCCATTGTGCTGGCCCATGGCCTGCCGCTGAAAATGGTGGATCTGGATTTTTGCCGCAAGATCACCGCAACACTGGATGATGTCGCCCCGATCCGCGCAGCAGGCGGTAAAAATGCCGCCCTGCTGGCGGATATGACAGCGGGTTTCATCAACATTGCCCTCTCACGCGGACGCCCCAGCATGGCGCTCTATGATCCGGCAGCCGCCGCCGTGTTTGCCAATCCGCACCTTGCACGATTTGAACCGGCTTTCATTGGCGTGGAACTGGCAGGCAGCCTCACCCGTGGGCGTACGGTGGTGGAAACACGCGCCACCCATGCCCCGTTCAATGCCGCCTATGCCGGGGATTGCGATGCGCCCGCACTTCGCAAAATCGTGCTGGATGCGCTAGAAGCAGAGGCCGCAAAGCTGTGATCACTTCCGAACCCTTTGATCTTGCTGATCCCGCCCTTCGCCTTCGTGCCACCGCAGCCGCAAGAGGAGCAGCCCCGTTTGATCTGTTGATCATCAACGGAACCGTGGTGGATATGGTCACGGGCGAGCAGCGCGCTGCCGACATTGGCCTTGTTGGTGCATTGATTGCCTCTGTTCACACGCCGGGATCGCGTGGTGATGCGCAAGAGATCATCGATGCCAAGGGCGGCTTTGTCTGCCCTGGCCTGATCGACACCCATATGCATGTCGAAAGCTCGATGATCACCCCCGCCACCTATGCGTCCGCCGTGGTGCCGCGTGGCGTAACCACTGTGGTGTGGGACCCGCATGAATTGGGCAATGTGCATGGCATTGCAGGCGTGGATTGGGTGCTTAAAGCCACGCGAGACTTGCCTTTGCGCTTCATTGTGCTGGCCCCCTCTTGTGTGCCATCGGCACCGGGGCTTGAGCGGGCAGGTGCGGATTTTGACGCGGACACCCTTGCCAGCCTTCTCGCCAGACCCGAAATCGGCGGCATTGCCGAAATGATGAACATGCATGGCGTGATCGAGGGTGATCCGCGCATGAGCGGCATTGTTCACGCAGGTCTTGCCGCAGGCAAACCCGTCTGCGGCCACGCCCGCAGTTTGACCGGACCGGACCTCGCGGCTTTCATGGCCGCCGGTGTCAGCTCGGATCACGAACTGGTCTCCGGTGATGATCTGATAGAAAAGCTGCGCGCAGGCCTGACCATCGAGCTGCGCGGCTCGCATGATCATCTTTTGCCGGAATTTGTTGAGGTGCTCAATAAACTCGGCCACCTGCCGCAAACCGTCACGCTTTGCACAGATGATGTTTTTCCCGATGATCTGTTTGCCGCAGGCGGGCTGGATGATGTGGTGCGGCGCTTGGTGCGCTATGGGCTGAAACCCGAATGGGCCTTGCAGGCCGCCACCTTGAACGCCGCACGGCGTCTGAAGCGTGATGATCTCGGCCTGATTGCCGCAGGCCGACGTGCCGATCTGGTGATTTTTGATGATTTAGCGGATTTTAATGCGCGGCTGGTTTTGGTCAATGGTGCGGTGATCTCTGCGGGCAAAGACCTGCCCCAGACAGATGCCGGGTCTTTCACCCAATCCATGAACATCAACTCCCTCACAGCGGATGATTTTCGCCTTCGCTCGGATGCCAAACGGGTGCGCGTTGCCACCATTGACCGCCCTCGCTTTACAAGCTGGGGTGAGGCAGAGGTTGACGTGCTCAATGGCTTTGTCCTTCCCCCGCACGGCTCCACCCTGATAGCCGTTGCCCATCGGCATGGATTGGCGGACAGCACCCCACGCGTCGGATTTTTGCGTGAATGGGGCGCATGGAACGGGGCCTTTGCAACGACAATCTCTCATGACAGCCATAACCTCACCGTGTTTGGCGGCAATGCCAAAGACATGGCTGTGGCCGCCAATGCCGTGATTGCGGCGGGGGGCGGCATGGCTGTTGCCAGTGCAGGTGTGGTGAAGGCGCTTCTGCCCCTGCCCATCTCCGGGCTGGTATCCGAGGCCCCATTGAGCGATGTGGCAAACGGCTTTGCCGCGCTGCGCACCGCCATGAATAGTGTTGTGGCTTGGCAGCCACCTTACCTGATCTTCAAGGCCTGCTTTGGCGCAACGCTTGCCTGCAACACAGGTCCACACCAGACAGACCTTGGCATCGCGGATGTATTGACCGGCACCGTGCTGGCCTCGCCCATCCTCAGCATCGTGCAATAGGATCAAACCATGAGCGACGATATCGCCTTTCTCACCGCACTTCGCCATGATCTGCACGCCCACCCGGAGCTTGGCTTTGAGGAAGAGCGCACCTCGGCGATTGTTGCAAAATTGCTGGAAGAGGCAGGATTGAGCGTGCATCGCGGCTTGGGCGGCACCGGCGTGGTGGGCACATTGCAGGTGGGCAATGGCACCCGCGCCATTGGCCTTCGCGCCGATATGGATGCGCTGGCCATGCCGGAGATGGCGGATCGGCCCTATAAATCAAAGGTTGCTGGCAAAATGCACGCCTGCGGCCACGATGGCCATACCACGCTCTTGATTGGAGCCGCCCGCCAACTGGTGAAAGCGCGCAATTTTTCCGGCACGGTGCATTTCATCTTCCAGCCTGCCGAGGAAGGCCGTGGCGGAGCAAAACGCATGGTGGAAGATGGCCTGTTTCGGCTTTTCCCCTGCGATGCCGTCTATGGCTTGCACAATATGCCGGGGCTGGATACCGATGAAATCGCCGTGGTGGAAGGCCCGCAACTGGCCTCATCCGATAGCTGGCGCGTGACCTTTCGTGGCACTGGCACCCACGGTGCTAAACCACATCTGGGCCGCGACCCCATCACCGCCATGGGCACGTTTTTGGCAGCTCTGCAAACCATTGTTGGCCGGGTGGTGGACCCGCTTCAGCCCGCCGTGGTCAGCGCCTGCTCGGTGCAGGCAGGTGACCCGAAAGCGCTGAATGTGATCCCTGATCTGGTGGAGATTGGTGGCACAGCGCGGGCCTATTCTGCAAAGGTGCGCGACCAGCTGGAAGAAGAAATTGGCCGCCTTGCCCATGGCACTGCAAGCATGTTCGGCATTGCCGCCGACTATCACTTTCAACGCCGTATTCCGCCTGTGATCAACCACCCGGAGGCAACTGCCCGCGCATTGATTGCCGCCCAAGACGTGTTTGGCGAAAAAGTCCGCACCAGCTTCCCACCCTCGACAGCCGGTGATGACTTCGCCTTTTTCGCAGGCGAAGCCCCCGGCTGCTATGTCTGGCTGGGCAATGGGCCTGCGATGGATGGGGCATTGCACCATAACACCGCCTATGATTTCAACGATGCCGCCATCGGCCCCGGCGTCCGCTTCTGGGCGAGGTTGGTCGAGTGCGAATTACCAGCAGAATAGGTGAGAGCCATGCAACCCCATGATTTCTGGCAGGTCTTGCATCCACCCGGCACATTTGCGGTGAAGGGCGGCTATGAGCATTTTTATCCCGCAACCCTTCGCAACGGGCAAAAGCTCCAACTGCCCATCCGCCCCCTCAGTGATGGCCGCCATGCACTGGCTTCCCTGATCATCAATCAGGCAAGCTTTGCGGTTGTCGATGCCTTGGCAGAAGACCTCGCCACACGACTTCAACCTTATGCACCAGAGGTCATCATTGGCCTGCCAACCCTTGGCCTGACTCTGGCATCAGAGGTTGCCAAAAAGCTGGGCCATAGCCGCTATGTGCCGCTCGGCACCTCGCGCAAATTCTGGTACGAGGATGGGCTGTCAGTTCCCCTTTCGTCCATTACCACGCCAGACCAGATCAAGCGGCTTTATATCGATCCGCGCATGTTGCCGCTAATCAAAGACGCACGCATCGCCCTGATTGATGATGTGATTTCCAGCGGTACATCCATCAAAGCGGGCCTGTCTCTTCTTTCATCATGCGGCATAACGCCTGTCGTGATTGGCGCGGCCATGCTGCAATCTGATCGGTGGAAGTCCTCCCTCGCTTCACTCACCGAGATCGTTGAGGGCTGTTTTGCAACCCCCATGCTGGAGCGGGATAAAGACGGAATTTGGCAGGCGACCATTCCGGCTTAAAAAGCCTTCTACTGGCAAACAAAACTATCCGCAGATTTCGGGTCAGAGCCAACATATCTGGCAACTTGCGGATAAGGGCACAGCTTGCGCTTGATATCGCCCAGCGCATCCTGCCCTTCCTTGTTGTCAGCGGTAACGCCCGCCACTATCGCCTCTGGTGCCTTGCCCTTTTCCACCCAATTCACCAAGGCTGTGAACATGTCGAAATCGTCGGTGGAAGGTCCCCCCGCGCCATGCGGCATGCCAGGCACCTGATAGAAGCGGGCAAAATTCCGGGCCTTGCCGCCATTGTTGGCATCCAGCTTCTGATACCAGTCAATGGTATCCACCACCGAAAACACCGGGTCGCCATTGCCGTGGAACACAATCATCTTACCGCCCGCATCGCGGAAGGCGGCGAGGTCAGGGTTATCCGCACCCGGCGGCACCATGAAATCATAGGAGGATTCTGGAAACTCTGCCGTCTTGGCAAAGATTTTCGGCGCATCCGTATCGAAATTGAAGTTCAGCAGAAAATTCTCCAGCTCCTCCGGCGTTCCACCAATTTTAACCGGCGGCGTCATGAAGATTTGGGCCAGTGACGGAGCGCCCAGCGTGACAATAAAGGGCATTGCCACCGTGCCATCAGCACCTTTGGGGCCCTCAAGCCTCCATCTGCTCCAATTGGTCGCAGCCATGCCAGTATCCCAAATCCACGCGCTATAGAGCGATTTACCCGCCGAATCCCGAGGGGATTTTTCCATGGTGGTCAGCGCTTTGATCTGGGCAGCACTCAGGCAACCATCGCTCGACCCTGCCTTGCATTCCAGCTTGGTCACGTCAAATGCCTTCTGGCAGGCAACACTATCGGCCACCACGCCATCCACCAAGCCATCCAGCGCATCGCAGCTGGCCAGAATACCCTTTTGCAACACGGTCATGGCGGCAGGTGGGAAAGCGGTGCGAATATCTCCTGTTACAGGCTTCATGGCCTGCACATCCCATGCATGCTGAATAGCCGCCTTGGGCAGATGATAACCGGGATACCCCACCAGCAACCCGTTGAAGGCACCTGGAGAGCGCGCCGCTTCAACAAGGGCGTGGCGACCGCCATTGGAGCCACCCATGCCATATTTGAAACGCACCGGCTTGCCGTAATAGGTTTCAACAATTTTCAACGCTGCCGGGTTCAGAGTTTCAATGGCGGTATAGCCATAATCACGCCGCGCCTGCGGGTCAAAGCCAAAGCGTGCACCACCGGCAAGCCCTGCATCCTTCACCGCCAACGCGTCATGGCCAGAATCGCTGGACACAACTGCAAAGCCCATTCCAAGTGCTGTCTTGCTGCGGTCTCCACCCATCACCTGCCCAAGGGCGGGGACGACAAAGCCATCATTGCCGCCGTTGAACTGATGGACAAAATCGCCATTCCAGCCATCCGGCAAACGCAATTCAAACGAGATAGCATAATCCTGCCCGTCAACGCCCTTGTGGGCACCAATCTTTCCAAGCACCACACAATGATTGACCGGGGATTTGTCACTTTTGCCAATGGCGTCGCCTGCGGCTGAAATTTTGCTGGATTGAATGGTCAGACCTGCAATATTGAATGTTGCGCCAGCCAACGCTTCGCAGGTCATTTTTTCTGCCGCCAAAGCTGGAGTCGTGCCGCCAGAAATCGCAGCCGCGCCGATCAAGGCGCCGATGGCACCCGTTACAAATTGTTTCATATTGTCCTCCAACTCAAAATAAGCCATTGATTCAAAATAATTTAAATCAACGTCCTCCAGCTGGAAACCATAAACAAATGATGACAGGTTGCAAGATCGATTTTTAACCCGCAGGATTGCTCATGATCACTTTTTCCTTATCACCCTCCTGGCCCATCACCTTCTGTAGAGCAACGAAGCAACATGAACAGTATCGAGCACAGCATGCGACACCTGTTGCAAGACATGTTTCAAGCCGCCATCGCCAGCGCTGAAGCAGAGCCTGCGGTGCTGCGCAATTTGCCGGATAAGCCCAAAGGTCGCTGCGTGGTGATTGGCGCGGGCAAGGCATCTGCCGCCATGGCGGCGGCTCTGGATGTCGCGTGGCCCGATGTGGACCTGTCGGGCGTGGTGGTGACCCGTTATGATCACGCGGTGGCGGCTGGCCGTATCCGCATTATCGAAGCACGGCATCCGGTGCCCGATGATAACAGCCTCTTGGCTGGGCGTGAGATTTTGAAGGCGGTGCAAGGCATGAGCGCCGATGATCTGGTCATCGCCTTGATGTCTGGTGGTGGCTCGGCGCTGATGGTTGCGCCTGCGGGACAGATGACGCTGGAGGACAAGATGGCGGTCAATCGCGCTCTTCTGGCCAGTGGCGCGCCGATTGGGGAAATGAATATTGTGCGCAAATGCCTCTCAAGAATCAAAGGCGGGCGCCTGGCCGCCGCCGCCGCCCCGGCCAAGGTCGTGACCCTGGTAATCAGCGATGTGCCGGGTGATGATCCGGCCGCTGTTGCTTCCGGCCCCACCATCCCCAGAGAGGGCGGGGCAAAAGAGGCACTGGAGATTGTCCGCCGTTACAAGATGACCCTGCCGCCAACCGCCATGGCCGCTTTGAGTGATCCGGAGCCAGAAATGGCGGTTGCGCAAGGGGATGTGCGGGTGATTGCCTCGGCACGCATGGCGCTTTTGGCAGCAGTCAATGTTGCCAGACAGCACCATCTGCATCCGCTCATTCTTGGGGATTCACTGGAAGGTGAAAGCCGCGATCTCGGCACTGTCATGGCGGGCATTGCCCATTCGGTGCGCCAGTATGGCGACCCGGCTGCGGCCCCGTGTGTGCTGCTGTCGGGTGGTGAAACCACCGTGACAATCGCTGATGGCAAAGCCGGACGCGGCGGGCGCAACACGGAATTTTTGCTGGCGCTGGCTACGGCGCTCAACGGTGCATCGGGCATTTATGCCATTGCCGGGGATACAGACGGCATTGATGGCACCGAAGATGCGGCGGGGGCCATCGTCACCCCCTCCACTCTTGCCCGCGCCAGGGATCTCGGCCTTGATTCCCGCCGGTTTCTGGATGGGCATGACAGCTATTCCCTGTTCAGCGCCATCGGTGATCTGGTGATAACCGGCCCGACGCTGACCAATGTGAATGATTTTCGTGCCGTTGTGATTGATCACAGACCAAAAGCATCCTTGAACTGATACCACCACGAACCAATGGTGGAATATTGCGCCCGGAACATTCGCCCGCCCGGAAAAGGTATCCATGGCAGTTTGGCAAATTGATCAAACCGGCTGGAATCGGCACCGCTGATCACTTCGCTCAAAATCTTGCCAAACAGATGCGAGCCGGTGACGCCGTGGCCGCTATAGCCATGGGCGAAATAGGTGTTTTTGCCAATTTTTCCCATTTGCGGCACCCGCGAAAACGACAAGGCAAAATTGCCGTTCCAGGCATAATCAATCTTTACGCCTTTCATCTGCGGAAAAACCCGCTCCAGATTGGGACGCAGCTTGGCGCGCACATCAGCAGGATCCGTGCCGCCATAGACGGTGCCGCCGCCGAAAATCAGCCGGTTGTCGGCAGACAGGCGGAAGTAATCCAGAATATAGCGCACATCTTCCACGCACATATCGCTGGGAATCAGCGCTTTGGCGCGCTCGCTGCCCAGCGGTTCGGTGGCCATCATTTGGGTCGAAACAGGCATGACGCGCGAGACAAGTTTAGGCACAACATGGCCCAGATAGGCATTGCCACAGAGCACCACCGTATTGGCCGACACCCGGCCTTTGGCGGTGATGATGGATGGCTTTTCCGCCTCATGATCGACGCTGACAGCGGGGGATTGTTCATAAATTACACCACCAAGCGATTCAAACGCCGCAGCCTCGCCCAATGTCAGATTGAGCGGATGTAGATGACCTCCGGTGGTATCCAACATACCGCCAATATAGGCATCGGTACTCACCAGCTTTCGCATCATCTCCTTGTCGAGCAATTGATGATCGTCCATACCGTGCGACTTCCACAGCGCCTTTTTATGCTCCAGCTCCTTCATATGCGCAGCTGTATAGGCGGCATAGATATTGCCGGGCTTCAGATCGCACTGGATATTATACTGGCTGACGAGACGGCGGATAATCTTGCCGCCTTCCTGCACCAGACTGCCGACAAAAGCCCCGGCATCCACCCCATAACGGCGGGTGATGGTATCAAGGCTGGCGTTGAGGCCATTGACCACTTGCCCGCCATTGCGCCCCGAAGCACCCCAGCCGACATTGGCCCCCTCGACCACCACGACTTTATAGCCCTTTTCAGCCAGATGAATGGCTGTGGACAGGCCGGAATAGCCAGCACCGAGAATGGCGACATCGGCAGTCACCTCCCCTTCCAGAATTTTGGGCACGCGCACGATATTGCGCGAGGCCGCATAATAGCTATCGGGGTACGAGCCGTTGCCGGCATAGGATTTCTTGGACACGCTCATCAGACAATTTCCAGATAGGCACCGAATTCAAAATCGGTCACTTGTTCAGCAAAACCGGCGATTTCCTGTCGTTTGCAGGCAATCAGCATGGCACGAAGCTCAGAGTCGAAAATTTCTGGCACAATCGAGCCGTTTTCAAAGGCACTCACCGCAGAACCCCATTCCACCGGAATGCTGGCACCCCGCCCTTGATAAGCGCGGCCCGATGTTGGCTCTGGCGGTATCCATTTGTTACGAATGCCCACCAGCGCTGCCCCCAAAATAGCGGCCATGACCAGATAGGGGTTAGCGTCAGCCCCGGCCACGCGGTGCTCAATGCGGCGGGCTGAGGTTTTGCCGCCGGGAATACGGATGGCTGCGGTGCGGTTTTCATAGCCCCAGGAAATTTTGGTGGGTGCATGGGTATCAGGCCGCAGACGCCGATAGGAGTTGAAATGCGGGGCAAACAGCAAAGTGGTTTCTTCCATGCCGCGCAGCAGGCCTGCCACCGCATGTTTCATCACATCAGAGCCTTCCGCTGTGCCATCATCAAACACGTTGTTGCCGTCAGCATCGATAATGCTGAAATGCATATGCATGCCGCTGCCGGAACGGCCACCATAGGGCTTGGCCATAAACGTGGCGGCAAAACCATGTTTGCGCGCCACACCTTTAACGATGCGCTTCAAAAACAACGCATCATCCGCCGCTTTCAGCGGGTCGCTGGAATGGATCAGGTTGATTTCAAACTGGCCGATGCCGTTTTCCGCCACAGCCGAATCGGCTGGCACGTTCTGGCGCTTGCATTCGGCATAAACGTCCGAGAAAAACTCGCCAAAATCATCCAGCTCGTCAATGGAGAGGATGGCATCCGAATCCAGTCGTTTGCCGGTGTAGGGCGAAATCGGTGGTTCGGCATGATCTGGCTCGGAATCGACCAGATAAAATTCCATCTCGGAGGCCACCACCGGGCGAAGGCCAAGCTCATGATATTGCCGCACAATCGAGGCCAAGGCCTGACGGGGATCGGCCAGAAACGGCTCGCCATTTTCCTTCACCAGCCACAGCGGCACAACGGCGCTGGGCTTCAGCGTCCAGCCAACCGGCAAGGCTCCGCGCCCGGTCGAGGCACAGATGCCATCAATATCGCCATTGGCAAACACGTGGGAGCTGCCAACAATATCCTCGCCCCAGATATCGACGCCAACAATGGACAATGGCATGCGAATGCCACCGTTGAGCACCTTCTCGATCTGGTTCACTGGCACACGCTTGCCACGCAAAATACCATTCAAGTCGCAGACCACGGCCTGCACACTGTCAATGGCTGAAACATCAATGGCATCGCCAAGCACCTCGATCGTCGAAGGCATACGGAACTCCTGTCATAAAAAATGCCACACACAAAATCTGTGATCCTGTTGCGAACTATGGCTTCTATTGCTGGCGCGGTCAAATCCGCGCGGTTTTATGGGCCTGTTGAATTTCACGGTGTTCAAACATGGCCCTAACACTCTATATTGGCTGAATATTGCAGTCCGGTGTCATCAAGGTGCATGGAAAATTTATGGAAAACAACGCCATGCGGCAGAGCACGAGCAGTCTCGATTCCCTGTTTGATAATGGGGCTGTCAAAAACGCGCTCTCCATCTTGCAAAACATCTACGGCTATCCCGCCTTTCGCGGCAAACAGGCCGATGTGATTGCGCAGGTGGTTTCCGGCGGTGATGCCGTGGTGCTGTTTCCCACAGGTGCTGGCAAATCCCTGTGTTTTCAGATTCCGGCGCTGTGCCGCGATGGGGTTGGCGTTGTGGTATCGCCGCTGATTGCGCTGATGCGTGATCAGGTGCAGGCATTGCAGCAATTGGGCGTACGGGCGGCAGCGCTGAATTCTTCGCTGACCCGCGAAGAGTTTATCGAAGTGCGCCGGGCCATTGCCAACAATGCGCTGGATCTTCTCTATGTGACGCCGGAGCGGATTGTGACGCCCGCTTTCAAAGAGGTGATGGGCGATGCCAAAATTGCGCTGTTTGCCATTGATGAGGCCCATTGCGTCTCGCAATGGGGGCATGATTTTCGGCCTGAATATCGTGAGCTTGGGCATCTGGCCGAGAGCTATCCCGGTGTGCCGCGTATCGCGCTGACCGCCACCGCCGATCCGCATACGCGTGATGATATTATCGACAAGCTGTCGCTGCATCAGGCCGAAGTGTTCACCACCTCGTTTGATCGGCCCAATATTGCCTATGAGATTGTGGAGCGCGATCAGCCGCGCCAGCAATTGCTGCGGTTCTTGTCCCGCCATAAAGGCTCAAGCGGCATTGTCTATTGTCTGTCGCGGGCGAAAGTTGAAGACACGGCGCAATGGCTGAACGACCAAGGGATTTACGCCCTGCCCTATCACGCAGGCATGGAGCGCGATGTGCGCGACCGAAATCAGGATGCCTTCCTGCGCGAGGAAAACCTCTGCCTTGTGGCCACCGTGGCGTTTGGCATGGGCATTGATAAGCCCAATGTGCGCTATGTGGCGCATCTGGATTTGCCCGGTTCCGTCGAGGCCTATTATCAGGAAACCGGACGTGCGGGCCGTGATGGCCTGCCATCGGAAGTCTGGATGGCCTATGGTATGGCCGATGTGATCCAGCGCGGGCGGATGATTGATGAGGGTAATTCCAGCAATGATGTCAAACGGGTAGAACGGGCAAAACTAAATGCGCTTCTGGCGATTTGTGAAACCCCCGGCTGCCGCAGACAAGCGATTCTGGCCCATTTCGGCGAGACCCATGCGGGCGGATGCGGCAATTGCGACACCTGCCTCAAGCCCGTTGAAACATGGGATGGCACCGACGCCGCCATCAAGGCGCTGGCCGCCGTCTATCGCACCGGCCAGCGCTTTGGCGCAGGCCATTTGATTGACGTTTTGATGGGCCATGAAAATGAGCGCACCATCCGCTTTGGCCATGCCGATATGCCGGTGTTTGGGGCGGGCAAGGATTTGCCGGTCAAGACATGGCAATCGGTCTATCGGCAATTGCTGGCTGCGGGCCTGATCACGGTGGATCATGAAGCCTATGGGGCCTTGAAGCTGGCCGATGAGGCCCGTGCTGTTTTCAAGCATGAGCGCGAGGTGCGTTTCCGGAAAGACCGGCCCACCAAGGGCAAGGCTTCCAGAAGTGCGTCACCCAGCTCTGCCAACGCCAAATCGGCACTGGCGGGGGATGATATGGAGCTGTTTGAAGCTCTACGCGCCACCCGTATGAGCATTGCCAAAGAGCTGGCCATTCCGCCATATGTGGTATTTCCCGACACCACACTTGTGGCCTTTGCCACCGAACGGCCGATGAATGCCAAGGACTTGCTGGGCATTTCCGGCGTCGGACAATCCAAGCTGGAGCGCTATGGCGATGCTTTTCTGGCGGTGATCCACGCCCATCAACAGGGATAGGCAGTTTCCTCAAACATCGAGAATAGCCTTGATCACACCCGCTTCTGGCTTTGACCATTCCGGCAAAAGCGTCACCGCATCTTCCAGACGGCCTCTGTGGGTGTTGAGCGCGCGAGTTGGCACTTTGCCCGCCTTCATCTGGCGCACCACCTCGGCAAAATCATCGGGCTGAGCGTTACGGCTGGCAAACAGGCTGATTTCACGTTTGTGAAAATCGGGATCGGAAAAGGTAATGTCCTGCCGCACCACACTGAGCAGCACATAGCGGGCACCATGGGCCAGAAAGTTAAAGCCGCGCTGCATGGGCACCGCATTGCCGGTGGCATCCACCACCACATCAAAGCCATTGCCGCCGGTCAGTGCCTGCGCTTTTTCTTCTGCCGTCTCATCGGCCAGCAGATAGCCATCGGCGCCGAGCTGTTCGACGGCAAAATTCAGGCGATCCTTGCGGGTATCCATCACGGTCACATGCGAACCCCGCGCCTTGGCAAAGATAATCGCCGACATGCCGATGGGACCTGAGCCGGTGATCAGCACCCGATCTTCAGCGGTGATATTGCCGCGCTTGATGCCATGGGCACCAATGGCCAGAAACTCGATCATCGCCGCATCTTCCAGTGGAATATCGCCGGTTGGCACCACATTGCTTTGCGGCACAGACACATATTCGGCCATGCCGCCATCACAATGCACGCCCAGCACCTGAATACTGTAACAGGCGTTGGTCAGCCCCTTGTTGCAGGCATGGCATTTTCCGCACGACAGATAGGGAACGATATAGACAGGCTCTCCCACTTTCAGTGCGCTATCGGGTGGCACCTCCTCAACCGTGCCAGACAGTTCGTGGCCCATCACCCGTGGATACTCGAGAAACGGATGCTTGCCCGCGAAAATATGAAAATCCGTGCCGCAAATGCCCACATGGCGAATGCGCACCAAAACCTCACCTTCACCGCGCACCACATCAGGTCGTGTGACCAGTTTCAGCTGATCAGGTTCTTCGCACACAAGCGCTTTCATGATGTCCCTCGCTGGAGCGTCTCAAGCGGCCCATGATGCCGCCAGACGATATTGATATACGTTGTACAATGATACGGGATACGTGCCGCGCTGGCAGCACGTATCCTCTCGTCTTATTTCAGCATGTCTGCTGGCAGATCGATGTTGTTGTATTTTTTGTAGATGGCGTTGAGTTTTCCATCTTTCAGGTCAGAATGGACCCATTCATTGATCGCCGCCTTCAAACCATCTTCACCCTTGCGCAGGCCGATGGCATAGGGGTTCACTTTCAGGACAATTTTGGTTTCCAGCGGGTCAGCCTTACGGCGCTCGTTGATGGTGTTCATAATCTGTGGTGAAGACACCATGATGTCATTCTGGCCCGACACTAGCG
Source organism: Rhizobium sp. (assembly GCA_003501385.1). Lineage (GTDB taxonomy): Bacteria > Pseudomonadota > Alphaproteobacteria > Rhizobiales > Rhizobiaceae > Allorhizobium. The sequence goes on from DNPN01000012.1 coordinate 32,678, forward strand.
CTGTCACCAATGTCGCATCATCATCATAGCGCACAATATTGGCACCCTTGGCCTGGGTGGTGACTTCCTTATCGTTGGTGGAGCCGCGTGTCGTGGCAACATTCTTGCCAGCAAGATCGTCCAGCGTGGTGATTTTCATCGCCTGCGGGGCAGCGGCAACAATCTGGATGACACCATGCGGATCGGCAAAATCAATCACCTTCTTGCGCTCATCGGTGATCGACAGCGAAGCGATAACAATATCAGCCTTGTTGGTCAGCAAGAAGGGAATGCGATTGGGGCTGGTGACTTCAACAATCTCCAGCTTCACACCCAGATGCGCCGCCAGAAGCCGCGCACTCTCCACTTCCGAGCCGGAGGGCTGCATATTGGCATCGGCCATGCCAAAAGGCGGTGAACCAAGATCAATGGCAGCCCGCAAAGTGCCACGGGATTTGATGTCGGCCAAAGCATCGGCACAGGCAATGCCGGGAAGCGTGGCCAGCATGGCCACCACCACAGCGCTTTTCATCAGGTTTCTACGTTTCATGTTTTCCTCCTCCAAGAAAATTCGATCCAGCCGGCCTCACAGCCCGTTGCTGAGAAATGCCTGTAATTCAGGTGTTTGAGGATCATCCAGCATGGCACCCGGCCCAACCTCCCAGACTTTGCCGCGATGCATGAACACCACTTTGTGGGCCACCTTGCGGGCAAAGGCCATTTCGTGGGTCACCAGAATCATGCTCATGCCGCCACGGGCGAGATCTTCCATCACCCGCAGCACTTCGCCGGTCAGATGTGGGTCGAGCGCCGATGTGACCTCATCAAACAGCATCAGCTTGGGTTGCATCGCCAAGGATCTGGCAATGGCAACGCGCTGTTGCTGGCCGCCAGAGAGCTGTTCGGGATAATCATCGGCTTTTTCCGCAAGGCCAACCTGCGCCAAAACCTTCTCGGCCAAGGCGCGGGCCTGCGCCTTGCCAAGACCTTTCACACAGGTGGGGGCCAGCATGATGTTTTGCGCAACGGTGAGATGGGGAAACAGATTGTAGCTTTGAAACACAATGCCGACATCCTGCCGCAACAGGCGACGCTCCAGCTTGTCATCATGAATCTTGTGACCACAGACGATGATTTCGCCGCTGCTGATCTTCTCCAGCGCATTGATGCAGCGCAGCGCCGTGGATTTGCCCGAACCCGAGGCACCAATCACCGCCGTGACTTCGCCGGGCATCACTTCAAAGGATACGCCCTTGAGCACTTCAACAGCGCCGAAGCTCTTGTGGACGTTGGCAAGACTAACGACGGCCGACATTGAGTTTCCTTTCCAGACTGCGGCTCCAGGCCGAGAGGGGATAGCAGATGATGAAATAGAAGCAGGCCACGATGATAAACACCGTAAATGGCTGAAAAATCGAGTTATTCACCAGCTTTCCCGCTTGCGCCAACTCGACAAAACCCACCACCGAAGCAAGCGAGGTGTTTTTGACAATCTGCACCAGAAAGCCCACCGTGGGGGCTGTTGCAATCCGCATGGCCTGCGGCAGGATCACCCGCGTCATGCGCTGCCAGCGCGACAGCGCCAGACATTCCGCCGCTTCCCATTGGGTTTTCGGCACCGATTGCAGACAGCCGCGCCAAATCTCGGCCAGAAAGGCCGAGGCATAGATCACCAACCCCGCGCCTGCGGCAACGATGGCCGGAAGCCGATCCAGCCCGATGATGGCAAGGCCGAAATAGATCAAAAACAGGATCACCAGCAGCGGCGTACCCTGCACGATCTGAATGTAGAAGCTGGCAACAGCGCGCAAAAGCGCGCTCGGTCCAATCCGCGCCAAGGCCAGCAAAAAGCCTAGGAGCGAACCGCCAATGAAAGCAATGGCGGAAAGGCCGATGGTCCATAAAGCCCCAACGGCGATGAATTCGAGATGGATCACACTGAATGACATAGCGCATCCCCTCTCTTAAATCGCGGTTGCAAGTTTGCGGCGGCGGGGAAACAGCACCAGACCCAGCAAAAACAGCGCAAGCCGCACCACAAAAGACAGGGCAATGTAGAGAAGACCCGTGACAATATAGGTCTCAAACGAGCGAAATGTTTCGGACTGAATCCGGTTGGCCACCGCCGTCAACTCCTCTGCCGAGATTTGCGAGGTGATGGAAGAGGCCAGCATCAACAGCACATATTGGCTGGTCAGCGCCGGATAGACCCGCTCAATGGCGGGACGCACAATCACATGCCAGTAAATCTGGGTTTTGGTCAGGCCGAGACATTCAGCAGCTTCAACCTGTGAGGCATGGATGGATTCAAGCCCGGCACGGACAATCTCGCAGGTATAGGCACCCACATTGACCACCAGCGCCGCCACAGCCGCCGTATTGGCGCTGACCTTGATACCCATCGACGCAAACCCGAAATACACCAGGAAAATCTGCACCAGAAGCGGGGTATTGCGGATCACTTCCACATAAAGCGCCACCAGCTTTTTCAGCCAGGGCGCACCATCGGCCCGCGCAATGGCGCAGAACATGCCGAGCATGAAGCCAAACACGGTTGCCAGCACTGAGAGCTTCAGCGTCAGCCATGCGCCTTGCAGAAATTCGGGCCAGTAGTCAAAGAGGCTGGCAAAATCGAATGTGTAGCTCATCCGCAGCTGCCTCGCCGCAAACCTGCCAATCGTGCCCGCATGATCTCCTCCCTCAAACAAGCCGATAATTGTTCTTTTTGGATAAAAGACATTAACAGTGATTGCAATTTGTTTTTTATCGAAAAAAATCACTACAAAAAACAGACGGACAGGCGATCACGCTGATCGCCCTGCGCAATTCCACGGGGTGGCGTGCAGGATGGATTTCAGATGATCAACAATAGACAGAAACCGAACTTACAAAGCCGCTTTCACCGCTGTGCGCAAAGCGTCGTTGATACGGTCCTGCCAGCCCGGTCCGTCTTGCTGGAAATGGGCCAGAATATCGCTATCGATCCGAAGCGACACCATTTCCCGACTGTTGGGAACAGCAGGCTTTTCCACCGCCGGTGCGGGTGCTTTTTTCATCGGTTTGAACAGGGCTTCCGCCGCATCCTTTGGGTTCACGGGGCGGCGGGGTGTTTGTGCCATCGGCGTTTCCTCTCTCGCGTTGCCAACGACTGTTAGCGGATTCCAACGCAAAATCCAGCCCAGTGTCTCACAGCAATACAAATGCCCCGTGATTGGGCACGTACATCGCAACAGGCCGTAAAATTGCACATAGGTGCAAAACAGTCATTCCGCTGTCATCGACCGCAATTATGGCTCTGTTCAGTGTGGTCTGAGATGACAGCGGGACAAGAATGATGGATATCGGAACGATGGTGCAAAGAGAGACCGCAGGGCCAATGCCCCGTCTGTGGCACCGTTGCGCCGTTGCCCGCCATGAGCCAGCCATGCTGATTGGTGTTTTGCTCAGCCTGTTGTTTGCCTACGTTATTCTTGCACCGATATTGTCTATCCTTGCAGATGCCATTCTGGTGCATGCGGGCGATGGCAGCCGGGTGCATCAGGATGATGGTGCGCCGACGCTGTATTACCTCTCCCGGGTGTTTGCATCGCGCATGTCATCCATTCTGATCTGGGGGCCATTGGTTCACACCCTGCTGATTGCCATGGGCACGGTGGTTTGCGCCATCAGCCTAGGGGTGGTGCTGGCATGGCTAATCAATCGCACCGACATGATCGGACGGACTTGGTTTGCCACGGCGCTGATTGTGCCCTTCATGCTGCCGACATGGACCTTCGCACTGGCCTGGACGACGATTTTTAAAAACCGCACCATTGGCGGCCAGCCCGGATGGCTGGAAGCCATGGGCCTGCAGACGCCCAATTGGCTGGCCTACGGCTATCTGCCCATCGTCTTCATTCTGGTGCTGCATTACACCCCGTTGGTGATTCTGATTGTTGGCAATGCGCTGCGCCGTCTGGATGTGCAGATGGAGGAATGCGCCCGCATTCTGGGCGCGCCACCCCGGACCATTGCGCTTTCCATTGTGCTGCCGCTGGTGCGCCCGGCCCTGCTCTCCAGCGCACTTTTGATTTTTGCCGATTGCCTTGGCGAATTCGCCGTGCCCTATATTCTCGGCCTGCCGATCAATTATGACACTCTATCAACCGGCCTTTACCGCGCGCTGTCATCGCGCCAGAACGGCGTTGCCGCAGTGATTGCCGCCGCCATCATGCTGATTGGCGTCATCACCTTGTTGATTGATGTGCGCATGCTGCGCGAGGCCCGCCGCTTTGTCACCGTGGGCGGCAAGGGCACGATGGATCGACGCCGCACGCTTGGGAACTTTCGCACCCTCGCTGCCGGTCTGCCCGCCCTGTTTGTTCTGGTTGGCGTGGTCCTGCCCTTAGTCACGCTGTTTCTCTCCACCATCATGATCGTGCCGGGGCGCTTTGGGCTCGACAATTTCACCTCCAGATTTTGGATCGGCTCGCATCTGGATACGGTGGCCTTGCGAAACGGCATCCTGCTGACGCCAGAGTTCTGGCAGGCAGCTTGGAACACCGTACGCATTGTTGGCATTGCCTCGCTGATGTCCGGCTGCCTTGGGCTGCTGGTGGGCTATACGGTGCTGCGTAGTCCATCGCGCACCATTGGCACGTTTTTGCGCCAGATCACCTTTTTGCCCTATCTGGTGCCGGGCATTGCGTTTGCTGCGGCTTTTCTGTCGCTGTTTGCGGTGGCGCGTGGCCCCATCCCAGCCCTTTACGGTACACCCGTCATTCTGGTTCTGGCCTTGATTGCCGAGCAAATGCCCTTTGCCAGCCGCTCTGGCATTGCGGCCATGACGCAATTGGGCCGCGAGCCGGAAGAGGCCGCCCGTGTGATCGGGGCCGGTTGGTGGAGCCGGATGCGCCATATCATCATTCCGATTCAGGCTGCCCCGCTGGCCACAGCCATTCTGCTGCCCTTCATCTCGGGCATCAAAGGCGTCAGCCTGTTCATCATTCTGGCCGTGCCTGCCACCGATGTGCTGACGACCTATTCCTTGCGTCTGCTGGATTACAACTATGACCAGGCAGCCAATGCCGTGGTGTTGATGATTGCCCTGATTGCCTGGCTTGGAACCGTGTTGATCCAGAGGATCTCCGGCACCGGCCTCGCCCGTGGTCTGGAGAGTTAACATGCCAAAGATCACCCTGACAGGTTTGACGAAATTCTATGACCGCAGCCTCAACCCCGCCGTCGATAGCGTCGACCTGAACATTGCAGATGGCGAATTCATGTGTCTGCTCGGCCCATCCGGCTGCGGCAAAACCACAATCCTGCGGATGGTGGCGGGCCTTGAACATGCCAGCGATGGTGAAATAACCATCAACGACCGGATTGTGGATTCGGTGGCAAAGTCACGCTTCATCCCGCCGGAACACCGCAAAATCGGTCTGGTGTTTCAAAATTACGCCCTCTGGCCCCATATGACCGTGGAGCGCAATGTCGATTTTGGCCTGCGCCTGAAAAAAGTGCCTGCCCATGAGCGCGAAGCCCGCTGCCTTGATGTGATGACCAAGCTGCGCATCGCCGATTACGCCAAGCGCTATCCCTCGCAATTGTCCGGCGGCCAACAGCAGCGCGTGGCCTTGGCGCGCATGCTGGCCGTCAATCCCGGCGTGTTGTTGCTGGATGAGCCATTGTCCAATCTCGATGCGGCCTTGCGGCTGGAAATGCGCGCAGAATTGCGCAGGCTGCACGAGACATTTGGCACCACGATTATTTTTGTCAGCCACGACCAATGGGAGGCCATGACACTGGCCAACACCATTGCGGTGATGAACAAAGGGGCCTTGCAGCAGGTGGGCACCCCGGATGAAATCTATGCGCGGCCTGCCAATCGTTTTGTTGCAGAATTCATTGGCAACCCGCAAATCAACATGATCCAGCTTCGTGGCATTGAGAGAAATCCGTTGGGTGGCTTGGCGGCCATTGTCTCTGCCCACCTGCCGTTTGGCAGTGATGCGGATGTCTGCGGCATCCGGCCAGAAGAGATCAGATTGTGCGACGCGCAGGACGATAAAGCCATTCCCGTGACAATCGAGGCCATCATGCCAACCGGCGGCAGTTGGATCATTGAACTGTCCCATGGCGAGCAGCGGTTATTTCACTCCACCCAATCCAGACCAGAGTGGCGCGTCAAAGACAAAATTGCCTGCCGTTTGCCGCCGCAATCACTGCATTTCTTCGATTCCGGGGGTGAGCGCCTCTCTATACCCGCACTGGATCTGTCAGACAGCCCCGCAATGAAGACGCCAATCCGCGCCTCTTCCCATCTCGCTGAGATTTCGCAGCTGGACAGTTCGCGTCCAGATTCTCTTGATGTTTTCACAACAGGACAACGTCCATGACCTTATCCCTGAAGACCAGCCTTCTTGCCCTTGCAGCCTCTGTTGCTGCTCTGTCGCCCGCCTCAGCCGCAGACGGTTTTAATCTGGATGCGCTGATCGCTGCGGCCAAAACCGAAGCGCCGATCAATATTTACGATTCCACCGGAAAAATCGTTGAGCAGGCCAAAGCGTTCAGCGAAAAATACGGCGTAAAAGCCAATGGTATCAAGGCCAAGGCTCCCGACATTCTGGAAATCGTCAGCCGCGAGGCGCAAGCGGGCAACGTCAAGGCCGACGTCGCCATCCTGTCCGATGCGCCCGCCGCGATGCAGCAGCTTCTCACCAAGGGCTATGCCATCAGCTGGCTTCCCGATGATCTGGCCGGTGACATTTCCTCAGCCTATCAAAAGCCGCTGACGGTGGTGCTGGCTCCCAATGTCTGGACCTATAACACCAGCCTTTACGCTGCATGCCCGGTGAAAAACATCTGGCAACTGACTGAGCCGCAGTGGAAGGGCAAGGTGTCGATGCAAGACCCGCTGGGCAAGCCATCCTACACTGATTGGTTCAACCAGATGGCCACCCATTATGACAAGGCCATTGCCGATGCCTATCAGGCCGAATTCGGCAAGCCGTTGCAAACCACCGAGAGCAGCGCCACCGCAGCCTTTGTCAAAGCGCTTGCTGCCAACGGCCCGTTGCTGACCGATTCCGATGCCGCCGCCGCCGATGCGGTGGGCGCGCCCGATGTGAAAGACAGCTTTATTGGTCTCGTCAGCACTGCCAAATATCGTGACAACAAAAAGGGTATGAAGCTTGGCATTTGCGCAGGACTTGCCCCCTTTGCCGGCTGGAACTACCCATCGCTTGGTCTGATTGCGGCGGGCAGCAAAAGCCCCAACACGGCCAAGCTGTTCATTCATTACATGATGACGGCAGAGGGCATTGCGCCACAGGCCATTGACGGCAAAATCTCCACCAACACCAAGATCGCCCTTCCCGCCGATGAGCCCTCTGGCATTGGTAAGATCAGCGCCCAGATCATGGGTTATGATTCCTCCACCGCCGCCTCCGATTGGCAGACCCGTCAGGATTGGCAGGATCTGTGGAGCCTGAATTACAAGAAATAATGCTGGAAAGAGCATGTCAACCAGACATGCTCTCACCTGAAACAAAGGAAAACCAAATGCCTGCCAACGAGACCCGGCACTATCCGCGCCCACCGATCAGCCTGATTGAGAGCAATTTACCCGGCTGGGGCATTGATCTCTATATTGGCGGCTCGGATGCGGCGGCTGACCCGGATCTGTTGGCGCAACACCAGATCAAAGTGGTGTTCAATTGCGCCATCAATCTGGATATTGATCTGGTCAGTGAGGCCAAAACCGACATGCCGGAACACCTGATGACCCATGGCATGGGGTTGCTGCGCTATTACAAGCTGGGTCTGGTGGATGGTCATGGCAATCCCGAAGCGATGATGCTGGCGGGTTACCATCTCTTGCGCAGCGCCTTGGATCAGCAATTTCCAGAAAAGCCATCCTATCCGCGCCGGGAGAAGGGAAATATTCTGGTCAATTGTCGGGGTGGCCGCAGCCGTTCCGTCACCTTGGTCTCGCTGTTTCTGCATCTGGAGTTTTCAGATCGCTATCCGACACTGGACGCTGCCATTGCCCATGTTCGAACCAGACGAGAATTGCACCCGGATGAGTGGGACACGGCCCCCAAACCCGTGCTTATCCAGAACGCAAAGCGGGCGGCCGATATGGCCAATCTGCTGAAAGCCGCAGGATATGGGGTTGCAGGCGTGTAATCATGGCATCAAAACCGCGTAAAACCATTGCCAGCGCCGCCGAAGTTGCCAAACTGGCAGGGGTTTCCCGCTCGGCCGTGTCGCGGACGTTTACGCCGGGAGCCAGTGTTTCCAAGGAAACCCGCGCCCGCGTGATGGAAGCGGCAGAGGCGCTGAGCTATCATGTCAACCATCTCGCGCGGGGATTGAGCCAGGAAAAGAGCCGCCCCGTCTGTATTCTGGGGGCCGATCTGCATGCGCCCTATCAGGCAAGCCTGCTCAGCGCCATCACCCAGCGCCTGCAATGGGCAGAACGTGCCGTGATGGTGATCAACACCGCAAGCGGCGAAGCCAATGCCGATTCGGCGCTCCGACAGACCCTGAATTATCGGGCGTCGGCCACCATTGTTCTATCCGGCACACCGCCATCCTCGCTGGTGGAAACCTGCGTGAAAAGCGGCCAGCACGTCATTCTCATCAACCGTGCCGAACAGTTTAACGGGGCCGACCACATCACCATCGACTATGCCACCGCCATGGCGGAAGCTCATGCTATGCTGACAAAGGCCGGTTGCCACCGGCTGGCCGTTGTCTCATCCACCATTGCCTCGCCGAGCCTGTTGGCCCGCGAACAACTCTTCATGGCAGCGGCGCAGAAGGCGGGCCAGCCCTGTCAGGTGTTGCGGGTTGGGCCAACCTCCTATGCCACAGGCGTGGCAGCGGCAGAACACTTGCTGACAACCACAGACCGGCCAGAGGGCGTGTTCTGCGTCACAGACCTGATCGCCTGTGGCTTCATGGATGCGACACGCCACACGTTCAACTTGCGGATTCCGCAAGACATGTGCGTGGTGGGCTTTGATGATATCGAGCTCTCAAACTGGCTTGGCTATCAGCTGACAACCTTTGCCCAACCACTGCCGCGCATCGCAGATGCGATTGTCGAGCTTTTGACAAACACACGCGATGGGGCCACACACGACGCAGGAAGCGAGGGCCGGAGTCTGATCTTCAATGCCCCACCGGTATGGCGCAACAGCGTGCGATGCGCCCCAGACTCCTGATCTTCGCGGTCGATTTTACGCTGCCAGGGAATGGGAGGCGTTGACATGCATGCGGATTGCCGCGTGCAAATCGCTCACCGAGGGATAGACCCGATCATCAAGATCGATCACATGGAATTTGACCGCGATAAACCGCAGGAGATTGCTGTTGTGCGGAACTGCGATGCCGACTGGGATACCGTCGTGTTCAATAACTTGCTTGCTCATAATTGCCTCACATGCCCTTGGGGCCGATGTTACTCTAGTCTGAATTTGGCTCTCTTTTGGTGGAGCACGAGCAACAACATGCAAAGGTTGTTGCCGACGATAGAGAGCAAAATTGAGTGGTCATTCGAGCGATCATGGCAATCTCCATTTTTCTACTTATTTTATGTACTAATTCGCGGAATTAATCAATTATAATAGATAATAGTGCGCAAAATAAGTTCATTATTCCAAGGAATAAGCCGCCATTAGGGCATATTATTTCCGCAATCGCCTTAAGCGCATAAAATCTGCTGCAAATCGACCACAATGGCGAAGGACATCTCATACGGGAAAATACCCGCGCGCCAAGACCCGTGACAGCGGCACACTTTGGCGGGCTGGTTGCCCGCTTTAAAACAAAATATTTATCTACTTATTTTGTAGAAAATAGATATGCATTGCTCGTGTTTTTCTGCACCTGAAACATAATCAAGCCCAGAGCCTATCAGGTTCAGATTGAACCAGACAGACTCTCGATTCTTTCGTTTGAGTTTGTCTTTTCGGGAAAACCGGGTTCCACTTTTCCCTGACAAACTCCAAGGAACAAAAGGGCTATCGCATGTTGGACAATCCGCCGTGTCACCGGCAGTCATGTGAGAAAATTGACACCCTCGTATTGCCCGGCCTGAATGGCTCGGGTGACGGACATTGGCAAGCGTTCTGGCTGGATGACCATTCCGATGCCAAAAAAATCGAGCAGGATGACTGGACCTGTCCGGACCTTGCGCACTGGAGCAGTCGTCTGGAAGCCGAACTGGAGAACCACTCCGGTGTTTGGCTGGTGGCACACAGTCTGGGCAGTGTTCTGGCAGCCAATCTGGCAACAAGCCCCTTGGCAAACCGGGTGCGCGGTGCCCTGCTGGTGGCTCCTTGTGATCTCGCCCATGTCGAGCGCCTACATCCTTACGTGGTCAATTTTGGCTCTATGCCTGCACAAAGGCTGCCTTTCCCCTCCATGGTCATCGCCAGCCGCAATGATCCCTACATGGAATTTGAGACGACACGGCACTATGCCAGACTGTGGGGCGGCGAGCTGGCCGATGTTGGAGCTCAAGGCCATATCAACATCAAAAGCGGCCACGGCCGCTGGCCTTTGGGATATGATTTTCTGGATCATCTCAAATCGCGCGTGGAGGGTGTAAGAAGCGCCTCTCGCCATCACCCTTCGCTTTTGCCGAAGGCCTTTGATTTTGCGGCCCCCGTCAAGTTTACCCGTGACGTTTGATTGCGCAGTCCGGGTGATAATCCGCTCGCAGGCATTGACATGAGGCTGTGAAAGCCTACTTAAAGGTGGGTAGCAGCCTTCTATTGGGCGCTTACACTCAGGGCGATATCACCCTGGTCTTATAAAGCAGGACGCAACGTCCTCTTCTCTTTTCTATCATCAAGACAAACGCAACTGATGGCAGGCCCCTGAGCGGATGCTTGTCCTGACACTGATGTTGCGCCACGAAACAGTTCGATCATGCCCACCTTTTCGCAAGCGAGACGGCGTTGATACCTTTCGAGCGTTTAGCGATGTCTTCGAATCGCAAAATTGCTCTCAGTTTTTGTTTACGCGTTTCGGGACGCAAAACCGCAATACACTTTTACTCGAAATGCTCCATGCCCAAATCCAGAACCGAAACAGATTTTCTGGGGACGCCTCACGACACACACCAACACACAATATCCGGCAATACCGTTCTGAAGGGAACCTCTCATGAGCAAGACCAAGCGCATCGCCTTTATCGGAAATTCGCTTCCAAGACAGTGCGGGATAGCCACCTTCACCAGCGATCTCAGCCATGCCATCGATGCGCGTCCCGACGGCGTTGTCACCAGCATCATCGCCATGACCAATGACAAGATCGACTACGACTACCCGGCCAATGTGGTGTTCGAGATCCGTGATGCAGAGATAGAAGATTACGCGACAGCCGCACGCATCCTGAACAATGGTGATTACAGCTCAGTCTGCCTCCAGCACGAATATGGCATTTTCGGCGGCATTGCCGGTGAATATATCCTGACCTTGCTGTCACAGCTGCGCATTCCGCTTGTCACCACCCTTCATACCATCCTTGCCGAGCCGGATGCCGCCCATAAAAGGGTGCTGCAACAAGTGTCCGACGCCTCCACCCGCGTGGTGGTGATGTCTGAGATGGGCCGGCAGCTTTTGCAAAGCGTCTATGGCGTCAACCCCGCCAAGATCGATGTGATCGCTCACGGCATTCCCGATATCGACTTTTATGAGCCGGAAGTTGCCAAGCGAAAACTCGGCTATTCCGGCATCCCCATTGTGCTCACCTTTGGCCTACTCTCGCCCAACAAGGGCATTGAGGTGATGATTGACGCCATGCCGGCGATCCTCAAGGTGCGTCCGGATGCAAGATATGTGGTACTGGGTGCAACTCATCCCAATCTGTTGCGCGAACAAGGCGAAGCCTATCGTGATAGTTTGCGCGCCCGCGCCGAGCGGATTGGTGTCAGCGATGCCGTTGTCTTTCTCAATCACTTCGTTGATCTGCCCACCCTTCTCGACTTCATCACCATGTGTGATGTCTATGTGACCCCCTATCTGGACGAAGCCCAGATGACCTCGGGCACACTCGCCTATAGTTTTGGTATGGGCAGTGCTGTGGTCTCGACACCCTATTGGCATGCCCGCGACCTTCTCGCCGACGGAAGCGGCGTGCTGGTGCCCTTTGGCGATGCCTCCGCCACGGGTGCCGCCATTGCAGCCCTTCTCAGCGATGAGGCCGCGCGGCAGGCCATGCGCGAAGCAGCCTTTGCCGCAGGCAGATCGATGATCTGGCCGCAGATTGCCGCGCTCTATCTCAAAAGTCTGGAAACGGCGCGCACCACCTATCGCCCGCGTTTTCTCAGCGCCCGCCTGCCGCATATCAAGGTCCGCCCGCCACAGCAGACAGGTCTCAAGCTCGGCTATTTGCACACCATGTGTGATGATACCGGCATTTTCCAGCACGCGGTCTATAGCGTACCAGACCGCGCCCACGGCTATTGCGTTGACGACAATGCCCGCGCCCTGATCCTGTCATGCAAGCTTGCCAAAGCAGGTGAAACGGGCATATCGCAAAAGATGACCGCGTCTTTTGCCGGATTTGTCCAGCATGCCTGGAATCCTGATCACAACCGTTTTCGCAATTTCATGAGCTTTGATCGCCGCTGGCTTGAAGACACCGGCTCGGAAGACAGCCATGGCCGGACCCTTTGGGCACTCGGCGATTGCGCCCTGCATGACAGCGACAGGTCACGCCGTCGCTGGGCTATGGACTTGTTTTCGAGGGCCTCTCCGGTGATCGAGCAGTTCATCTCGCCACGCGCCTGGGCCTTCGCACTCATCGGGCTGGACTCCTATTGCCATGCCAACCCCACGGACACGGAGGCCCGCCGTCTGCGGGTCACATTAAGCAAACGCCTTGTCGTGCTGGAGCGCAACGTGGGCATGGATGGCAGGCATTGGTTTGAAAATGGTTTGTCCTATGAGAATGCTCGCCTTCCCCAAGCCTTGATCACCACAGGCGTGGCGATGCACGATCCACACATGCTTGAAACGGGTTTACGTACGCTGCGGTGGCTGATGATCCAGCAAACGGCACCGGGTGGCCAGTTCAGGCCCATCGGCACCGATGGCTTTTTTGATGTCCAGCAAGCGCCAAAACTTTTTGATCAGCAGCCTGTGGAAGCAACGGCCACGATTTCTGCCTGCCTCGCCGCCTATGAAGCCACACAAGACAAGACATGGTTTGACGCCGCACTCTGCGCGTTTGACTGGTTCACGGGCAGCAATGACCTGAAAATATCCCTGATCGACCCGGAAAGCGGTAGTTGCCGCGACGGTCTGCATGCGGATCGTCCCAATGAGAACAGGGGCGGTGAATCCGTGCTGTGTTACCTGATCAGCTGCTCGGAAATCGCACAGGCAAACCTTGCCGAGCAACCAGCCTTGCAGCCAATAGAGAGCAGGCAATTGTCCTAGAGTTTGTCAGGTTCAGATTGAACCAGAATACTCTCAAAGTTCAGGCGTTTTGAAAAAGCCTCCCCAACCCTGACCAAACGGAGCAGTGTTGGGGAGGGGTGAACGCGGCTTCTCTCAGCAAGCTTAAACGGAATTTTCATTCGGCCCACAAAAACCAAAAAGGTTCCACCTTTGCCCCATTCCACACTTCTCAATCGCCAGGCGCTGTATCTGCGCCCGGACCCCACCCGTGTCATCGTACGCCCCTTCAAACCATCAACCGAGCCGCAGCATCTGAAGCCCAGCGACAAGACCCGTGCCAATGAAATTGTTGACCGTGTTTTGTCGCTGGATGCAACGGCCACCACCGACCAGCTCAAAGACATTCTCGACAATTTCGAAGGCCGCCATCGCAATCTGTTGCGGCAGTTTGAACTGCGCGCCGATGCTATGGAGGGGGCGTTTTTGCAGCATGAACACTTCAGCCAGCAGCAACGGCAGCTGATTGGTGCCTATTTCATGAATGAATATTCGTTTGAATCGGCGGCACTTTTCAATCCCAGCATCGTGCCGCATCCCGATCAGACGGGCATGATGGAAGGATGTCGCAGGATCATTCTCAGCCTGCGGGCCGTGGGTGAAGGCCACATTTCCTCCCTCACCTTTCGCACCGGCATGATTGATGCTCTGGGCGCAGTGACGATCGATCCGCCGGTGCGTCTGGCGGAATTGCCGGAGGTTCATGCTGTAGATGGACTATCACCGATTGGTTGCGTCAGCCTCAATTTCAAAGCGGAGAGCGATTTGAGCGAGCGGGTAATTTTTCCGATCACCGAAGCCCAATCCAACGGTATTGAAGATGCCCGTTTCGTGGCCTTTGAAGACGAGGGCAAGACAACCTATTACGCTACCTATACGGCCTATGACGGCAAAGCCATCCGCTCGGAAATGCTGGAAACCACCGACTTCGAGACTTTCAGCCTGACGCCATTGCGTGGACCTGCCGCCCGCAACAAGGGCATGGCGCTGTTTCCCAGACGCATCAACGGGCGTTATGCGATGATAGCGCGTCAGGACAGCGAAAACATGTTTTTGCTCTATTCTGACAACTTGCATCAATGGGATGAAGGCCAGCCGTTGCTGAAGCCTGAATTTGCCTGGCAATTCGTGCAGATTGGCAATTGCGGCTCGCCGGTGGAAATTGACGAGGGTTGGCTTTTGTTCACCCATGGTGTTGGCCCCATGCGCCGCTATTCCATCGGTGCCACCCTGCTCGATAAGCACGATCCAAGTATCATTCTCTCACGCACCGTGGAGCCACTGTTGCAGCCAGAACCCACAGAGCGCGAAGGCTATGTGCCCAATGTGGTCTATTCCTGCGGCAGCCTCCTGCACGGCCGCCAACTCGTCATCCCCTACGCCATGTCCGACTACGCCACCACCTTCGCCACGCTGTCCCTGGACGAGGTGCTGTCCGCGATGGAATAGTCAGAAAGAAGCCACGGCACCTCGTCCAGGGACAGCGTGGCGAAGGTGGTGGCGTAGTCGGACATGGCGT
>DNPN01000059.1:0-5611 GCA_003501385.1 Rhizobium sp.
GCATGTACGTTATCGTTTTATTGAGGATAATAAAACGCGACATGCTTTAGGTTCTTTTGGTTTCGTTTGTCTTTCGGGAAAATCGGATTCCACTTTTCCCTGACAAACTCTATATGCGTTCAATAACATGCCATCGTGCTGCCATCATAAAGGTTCTGGTGGCGTGGTGTCGCAACGGGAGGATGGATGAGCGTTATTTTTGCCAGGTTCCGCAAGCCCAGGCGCTGCCCCATGCCAGAGCGAAAGCACATCTATCCCTACATTCTGCTGGGTGTGAGCCTCGTTGTGCTGGCAGCCATTGTTTTCGATACCGCCATTGGCAAGGCTGGTTTGATTGCAAACCCCGTTGTGCTGGCTGTTGCCACCTTAATGACCCGGTATGGAGAAGCGGATTGGTGTTTGGTCATTAGCTTCATCCTCGTACTCAAGGCGTCGGCCTTTGCCCGTCTCTCTACGACGCTTAAGGATAGGTGTTACGGGGTGTTTATCAGCACGATTGGTCTTTATGCCTTTTCGTCGATTGCCCTGTCTGGCCTTGCCTCCAATCTTTTGAAACGAATGTTTGGTCGCGGCAGACCGGGGCAGTTTGGGCTGGATGGTGCTTTTAACTTCACGCCCTTTGCCTCGAACTCCCAGTTTGAGAGTTTTCCGTCGGGTCATGCGACCACGATGGGTGCCGTTTTGATGGTTCTGTTCCTGATCATGCCCAAATACCGTTTGACCTTTCTGGTGCTGGCCCTGTGGTTTGGTATGACCCGTGTGGTGGTTGGGGCTCATTATCCCAGTGATGTGGTTGCCGGGCTGTGTTTTGGTGCGGGCTTTGCCTGGCTGGTGGCCCGGCTGTTTGCCTGTTATGGATTGGGTTTTCGCCTTGATACCAAGGGCATGCCGATCTTGCGCCAGAAACTCTTGAAATAACGGCCCAAAAAAGCCCGGAGATCTGATCTCCGGGCTTTTGTTTTTCTCACATCAATGCATCAGCCATCAATGTCATTGTCCTTGGTTTCTTTCAGGAAGATCATGCCGATCACGAAGGTGATCCCTGCAATGACAATGGGATACCAAAGCCCGTAGTAGATATCGCCTTTGGCCGCACTCATCGCGAAGGCTGTGGCGGGCAGAAGACCACCAAACCAGCCGTTGCCGATATGATAGGGCAAGGACATAGCGCTGTAGCGAATGCGGGTGGGGAACATTTCCACCAGCATGGCAGCGATTGGGCCATAGACCATGGTCACATAGATCACCAGAACCGTGAGAATGGCAATCAATGATGTCCAGTTCACATTGGCAGGGTCTGCGACCATGGTGAAGTTACCGCCATTGGCAATTTTGTAGACAGCCATTTCTGGCACGGCAGCCTTGGCAGCCTCATCGGCGGTCAACAGCTTGTCGGAGACCAGCTTGGTGGTTGGCACCATGGCTTTGGCTCCCGTGCGAACCGTATCGCTGGTCAGCTTCAGCTCGGGGTTGGCGGCCACAAAAGCATCCAGCTTGCTGTCTGGCACCTGAATGGCACCGCGCACCAGCGGATAGCCGCTATCATGCAGGGCGATATTGACCTTTTTCTGCATTGCGCCATCCAGCGCTTTGGCGTTGGCACCGGCCTTGATGGCGTCGTAGCTTTCGATCTGACTATCGCCAAGTTTGATGGTGGCTGTTGATCCAGCGGCACCAGCTATCACTTCGTAAGGCACGGAGTTTTTGGTCAGAAACGCTGTTGCGATGTCGCAAGACGTGGTGAACTTGGCCGTTCCCGTTGGGTTGAACTGGAAGTTACAATCGGTTGGGTCAGCGGTCACTGTGGCTTTTATGGTGGCCTGGGCCTGCGCCAGAGCCGGATTACCAGCCCAGGTCATGGCTTTGAACAGCGGGAAATAAGTGACCATGGCCAGCAAGAGGCCCGCCATGATGATCGGCTTGCGGCCAATCTTGTCGGAGAGCCAGCCGAACACCACGAAAAACAGTGTTCCGATACCCAGCGCAATTGCCACCATGATGTTGGCA
Organism: Rhizobium sp.; assembly: GCA_003501385.1. Classification (GTDB taxonomy): domain Bacteria; phylum Pseudomonadota; class Alphaproteobacteria; order Rhizobiales; family Rhizobiaceae; genus Allorhizobium. The sequence goes on from DNPN01000059.1 coordinate 2,008, forward strand.
GCCTGTGCATCCACTTTCAGCACATTCTGCAAGAAAAACAAGGCATAGAACTGGCCTGCGTACCAGACAACCGCCTGACCGGCGACCGCGCCAAACAGGGCGATAATGGCAAACTTGGCGTTTTTCCATTGTCCAAAAGCTTCAGACAGCGGCGCTTTCGAATGCGTTCCTTCTTCCTTCATTTTTTTGAAGGCCGGTGATTCGTTCATCTGCATGCGAATCCAAACCGATATGCCGAGCAGGATGGACGATAGCAGGAACGGAACACGCCAGCCCCACGCCGCAAAGGCGTCTTTGCCCAGCACTGTCTGAATGCCCAGAATGATCAGCAACGACAGGAACAGGCCAAGGGTGGCGGTTGTTTGAATCCATGAGGTGTAGAAGCCGCGACGGCCATGGGGCGCGTGTTCGGCCACGTAGGTTGCCGCCCCGCCGTATTCGCCGCCCAGCGCTAAGCCCTGCAACATCCGCAGTGCAATCAGGATAATGGGCGCTGCAATGCCGATGGTGGCCGAGCCGGGCAAGACGCCCACCAGAAAGGTGGAGGCACCCATGATGACGATGGTGACCAGAAACGTGTATTTGCGCCCGACCAGATCGCCCAGACGGCCAAACACCAGCGCACCGAAGGGACGCACCAGAAAGCCTGCCGCAAAAGCCAGCAACGTGAAGATGTTGCGGGTGGTTTCGGGGTATTGCGAAAAGAATGTGGCCCCGATGTAGATCGCCAGTGAGCCGTAGAGATAGAAATCATACCACTCGAAAACTGTTCCGAGAGACGAGGCAAAAATAACCTTGCGCTCCTCGGCAGTCATGCTGCGTGGCGCGGCACGCCCGCTTGCGACATTTGCCATTACTGTTCCTCCAAAACGAGCTCTCCGATGGCCGCCCCCTCCTCCAGGGGTGTGTGGCCTCGAATTCCCCTTAAACTGACAGAAATTGATGAAAACAGAGAGATATGCTTTCGACGCATGACTTTCGTCTAATATACACTGCCTTTGCTTTGCACTTTTGCCGATTTTGTGAGGATGGAAGCCCTCAGAATATGCGCGATTTTCTTGACACGGTTATAAAAACCGCTAAAGGCAGAGGGATATAAAGGAAACGTGGAATGCATCAGTTCAGCTTTGACATTGCTGCACATTATGCGCTGGCAGAATCTGCCGGTGTACCGATGGCGTTTTCCAATTCTTCCAAAACCAAGGCCAAAACGACGACCAAAACCGTCTGACGTCTCTGGCCTCCGCTCTCTCCCCGGCACGGCCGGGGACAAGGAAAGACGCAATAGTTGCGCACTTTCCCCCTCATCCACCCCGAGGAGAGACAGAAAGAGAGCAAGATTATGGGTTTCAAAGTTGCAGTAGCAGGCGCCACCGGAAATGTTGGCCGGGAAATGCTGAATATTCTGGTTGAGCGTGGCTTTCCCGCCAGCGAAGTCGTGGCTTTGGCCTCGGCCCGTTCGCAAGGCACCGAAGTGTCTTACGGCGATAAGGTTCTGAAGGTTCAGAATCTGGAAAACTATGATTTTTCCGATACCGATATTTGCCTGATGTCCGCCGGTGGCACCGTTTCGCAAAAGTGGTCGCCCAAGATTGGTGCGCAGGGCTGCGTTGTCATCGATAACTCGTCTGCATGGCGCTATGATTCGGATGTGCCGCTGATCGTTCCGGAAGTAAACCCGGATGCGATTGCCAATTTCAAGCGTCGCAACATCATTGCCAATCCCAATTGCTCGACTGCCCAGCTGGTTGTGGCTTTGAAGCCTTTGCATGATTTCGCCACCATCAAGCGCCTTGTCGTTTCCACCTACCAGTCCGTTTCCGGCGCTGGCAAGGAAGGCATGGACGAGCTGTTTACCCAGACTCGCGCCGTCTTCGTGGCCGACCCGATTCAGGGCAAGAAGTTCACCAAGCGCATCGCCTTCAACGTGATTCCACATATCGATAGCTTCATGGAAGATGGCTATACGAAGGAAGAATGGAAGGTTCTGGCTGAAACCAAGAAGATGCTGGACCCGAAGATCAAGGTCACCTGCACGGCTGTGCGCGTGCCAGTGTTCATTGGCCATTCTGAATCCGTCAACATCGAATTCGAGAACGAGATCTCGGCGGATCAAGCCCGCGAAATCCTGCGCGAAGCACCGGGTTGCCTGGTTGTTGATAAGCATGAAGATGGCGGCTACATCACCCCGATTGAATGCGCTGGAGAAGATGCCACCTACATCTCGCGTATCCGTGAAGATGCAACGGTTGAAAACGGCCTGAACATATGGGTTGTTTCTGACAACCTGCGTAAGGGTGCAGCTCTCAACGCCATTCAGATTGCCGAGTTGTTGATCAACCGTGGTCTGATTACGCCAAAGGCCAATGCAGCCTGATCATTTTGACGATTTGAGCGACCGGAAGTTCTTACTTCCGGTCGTTTTTACGATCTGTTGCGTTCACGACATTGTGCGTTTATGGCAACATTCTGATGCGCGCGTGACAAATATCAATGTGGCTGGCATGGTCGCCACACTTTTCCTTTTGCCTATTCCTGAACGAGGTATCCATGCGATTGACGCGGTTTCTAGCTCTCTCTTTTGTTGTTGTAACGGCTGTGACCACAGCGGCCAGTACCGCTGCCGCAGCACCCAGATGCGGCAACACAGCCGCTGGCTTTGAGCAATGGGTCGAGGATTTCAAGGTAGAGGCGCAAGGACAGGGCATTAGCCGTTCCGTGTTGGATCGGGCCTTCACCGGGGTTCACTACAATCAGCCCACCATTCGGGCGGATCGTGGTCAGAAGAGCTTCAAGCTGTCGTTTGACGAGTTCATGAAAAAGCGTGGCGGTGCCGCCATCATCACCCGTGGCAAAGCCATGAAGCGGGCCAATGCCGAGCTTTTTGCCTCCATCGAGCGTCGCTTTGGCGTGCCTGCCGGTCCGCTGATTGCCATCTGGGGCATGGAAACCGGCTTTGGCAGCTATATGGGCAATGAGCCAACCCTGTCTGCCGTCTCCACGCTGGCCTTCGATTGCCGTCGCACCGAATATTTCACCGATCAGCTTTACGCAGCGCTGAAGCTGGTGGGCGATGGCACTTTGAGCAACACTTCTCGCGGTGCTGCGCATGGTGAAGTGGGCCAGACGCAGTTTCTGCCCAAGAACGTGTTGCAGTTTGGCGTTGATGGCGATGGCGACCGCCGCATCGATCTGGTCGGCTCACGCGCCGATGCCTTGGCCTCGACTGCGAACTTCCTGAAGGGCCATGGCTGGCAGCCGGGCGTCGGCTATCAGCCGGGCGAGCCGAACTTTGCTGCCATTGGCGGATGGAATGCCGCTGTGGTGTACCAGCAGGCGATTGCCTATATCGGCAAGCAGATTGATCAGTAGTAAGCGCTGAACAACAAAAAGACCGGGATTGCTCCCGACCTCAGACTGTTTCATAACGCTTTCCAATCTCTCGACGTCATGCTCGGCCTTGTGCCGAGTATCTGAGAATATTAATTTTTATCAATAAAGTCAATTACTTGTTTGGTGGGAGCAAGCCGTCGGGACAGGCCTGAGGGTGACGAAATGTTGAGCGAGAGGTTTGTCAATAAACTAGAGTTTGTCAGGGAAAAGT
>DNPN01000059.1:5880-35150 GCA_003501385.1 Rhizobium sp.
CGGTTTTCCCGAAAAGACAAACGAAAACAAGAGAGTTTAGAGTCTGTCTGGTTCAATCTGAACCTGACGGACTCTAAAGGCCGGGTTTTAAATCCGGCTTTTTGCTATCAATCAGTCTGTTTGAATCTCTGGGTCCAGCCGCTTGAAATCACGGGTGTCAGAGTCCATGACCCACAATTCACCATTGGAAATATCGAACCAGACGCCGTGAATGGCGATGTCGCCTGCTTCTTCCAGCGCGCGAACGTAAGGGAAGCTGCGCAGGTTTTCTATGGAGTTGCGAATGGAAATGCGCTCCATGGCCGTCTGGCGTTCAGCATCTGTCATGACCGATGCATTTTGCAGCTGCTCGGCGGCGGGCTTGACCAAGTTCATCCATTTGCCAATGAAATCACCGGGCGACAAAGGTTCGGCATTTGGGTCGAGGGCTGCACGTATACCACCACAGCGGCCATGGCCCATGACAATGATATTTTTGACCTTCAGAGCCTGCACCGCAAATTCAAGGGCGGCCGAGGTGGAGTGATATTGTCCATCCGGTTCGTAGGGTGGCACCATATTGGCGACGTTGCGCACCACAAACAATTCACCCGGGCCGCAATCGAAAATGGTTTCGGGGGCAGAACGGGAGTCACAACAGGCCACAATCATGGTCTGGGGGCTTTGACCTTGTTCGGCAAGAGCGCGGTAGCGCTCCCGCTCATCCACGTAGCGGCCACTCATGAAGTTACGGTAGCCGGTCGAAAGGGAAGAAGGAAACTGTGTCATAGGGTTTGATTACCGCGTTGCACCATTTTTGACAAGATAAAAAATCTATAATTTCTATTTTTGGAGATTATGCCCGCCCGGGTCGGCTGGCTGGATGCATCAACCTGCGGATTTGCACCAGGGCCATGGGTGTTTTCAAGCTTGATTGGTCTTGTTCCAGTGTGAGTTCGTCGCTCCCGCGTTTCATCGACCGGGCCAGAATTTCATAAACGCTGGCTGTTGCCAATTGCAGCGCCTTTTCCTCGTCATGCTTCTCCAAAAGCCGCGCGAGAAGCAAGGCCGAGAAAAGATCGCCCAAACCGTTTGGAGCGCCCTCCATGGCGCGGTGCTCGGCCAGAAGCGCACTGCGGTTGGACAGCAAAAGATTGCCAATGCTGCCTGCCATCATCGGCACAGCAGAGGTTACAGCCATGCGGGCAGGGCCAAGCGAGAGGGCGGCATCAATAATGGCGGCATTGGTGTCCAGCGGCGCGCCTGCCATCCAGGCCAGCTCATAGCGATTGGGCGTGGCGATATCGGCCAGTGGAATGAGATGATCGCGGATGGCAATGGCGGTGTCTTCCGGCACGTAAAGGCCTTGCAGGTCGCCAATGACCGGATCACACAGATAGACAAGATCTGGATTGCGGCTCTTGAGCGCCGAGATCAGCCGGGCGACGGCGAGGGGTTGTTTCGGGCTGCCAAAATAGCCTGTGATGATGGCTTTGACCTCACCCAACCAAGGCGCGCGAATGAGATCATCAATGGCTTTTTCAAACACCTCATCGGCAAAATTCATCCGGGTTGATGGCCCGTGGCCGGGATGCCAGGGCAAAACCACAGTGGGCATGGACCACACGGGAAAGCCGAGGCTCTCCAGCGTGAAAACCACGGCACGGTTTCCAACAGAGCCGCGAATGACGTGGCTTGAAATGGCGATGACGGCGCTTGCCGAAGACTCTGACATAAGGGACGTTCCTTGAGAGGTTGCGGCCCATTTCGATATTTTTGTCGCCGTCTTGTCAATTTTTATCGGTAATCATCGAAAAAATCGGCAGGTTTGTTAAAAATATGCCAAACAGGATGGTGATTCCGGCAAAAATCGACACATTCGGCCAATGCCTGACATTTTTATACAGAGTTCTGAAATTATTGCTGAGGCAGACTGTCGCTGGAACACCAAAAAATCCATTTCGGGAGGATATCGTGGTTGTAGGCAAGCGGGTAAAACGGGAACAGCTTTTTGAGTTGACCCGAGCGGTATTGGACGAACAGGCGGTCAAGGCAATTGACCCCTTGATTCTGTTTGGCCGGGCCAGCGACGATGATCTACAGCGCTATGAGCCAGCCATGCTGGCACAGGCGGCCCAGCGCGCGGTGAGCGATTTGCAGGGCTTTGATGGCGAAAGCGCCAAAGTTACCATTGAGACAGTGCCGGACATTGCCTTTGGCGGATCACCCATCAGTCTGTTGTCGATTGTCGATAGCAACAAGCCTTTTCTCTATGACTCGATCATGGGCGAAGTCACCAGCCAGTTCCGCGACATCTACCTTGTGGTTCATCCCATTATTGCCAAAACCGAGCAGGGCTGGACCTCTGCCGATAAGGATACGGCAGCCGGTGATCGCCTCAGTTATATTCAGGTGCATTTGGCCGCTCTCACCAAGGAGCAGGCCGATGGCCTGATTGCCAGGCTTGGCCATGTGCTGAAACAGGTTCGCACCGTTTCCAGCGATTGGCAGCCGATGATTTCCCTGCTGAATGGTGCCATCAGCGAGCTGACAGCCCAACCCGTCGCCCGCCGCAAGGCAGAGAGAGCAGAATCTCTGGCGTTTCTGGAATGGCTGCGCGATGACAATTTCACCTTCCTCGGCATGCGAGAATATATCTATTCCGGCGAGGGCGCTGCCGCCAAGATTGAACGTGGCAAGGGCAGGGGTCTTGGCCTTTTGTCTGATCCCGATGTTCTGGTGCTGCGTCAGGGTCGCAACGCGGTGACGACAACGCCGGAAATCCTTGCCTTCTTGCAGGGGCAGGATGATCTGATTGTCACCAAGGCCAATGTGAAATCCGTTGTTCACCGCCGGGCCTATATGGATTACATCGGCGTCAAGCGCTTTGATGAATCGGGTAAGGTGATTGGTGAATTGCGCATTGTTGGCCTTTTTACAGCCACAGCCTATGCCCATTCGGTCAATCACATCCCGCTGCTGCGGGCCAAGGTGGAAAAGGTGATCAGTCATTTTGACTTTGATCCGCAAAGCCATTCCGGCCGCATGTTGCAAAACACGCTGGAATCCTATCCGCGTGACGATCTGTTTCAGATTGATGCCGAACTTCTGGCGCGGTTCTGCGAGCAAATCACCGATCTGGGCGAGCGGCCGCGTGTGCGCGTTTTGCCGCGTATTGACCATTTTGACCGCTTTGTATCGCTGCTGGTTTATGTGCCGCGTGAGGAATATAACTCATCGGTGCGCGAGCGCATTGGCGAGTATTTCGTCAAAGCCTATGAAGGGCGCGTTTCGGCCTATTATCCGGCTTTCCCTGAAGGTGGTGTGGCACGGGTGCATTTCATCATTGGCCGCTCAGAGGGCAAGACGCCGCGCATTCCGCAAGCCAAGCTGGAAGAGGCCATCAAGGCCATTACCTCGCGCTGGGATGACCGCTTCACCGCCCTTGCGCCCACCAAAGCGCCAAGACTGTCCGTGAGCCGGGCGTTTGAGGATGCGTTTACGCCGGAAGAAGCGGTGGCCGATTTGGGCCATATCGAAACCAGCCTGTCGGGTGCGCACATTTCCATTGCTTTCCACGGTCGCAACACCGGTCAGGGGCAGGCGCTCTATCTAAAAGTCTTCCATGCAGGCCACCATCTGCCTTTGTCACGCCGGGTGCCGCTGTTGGAAAATCTCGGCTTTAGCGTCATCAGCGAGCGCACGTTTGACATCGGCGTTCAGCCCACTAAAGCTGCCGAGCAGCATGTGGTGCTGCATGATATGGAGCTGACGGTTCGCCAAGGGCAGGCTTTTGATATTGAGCAGCAGGCCAAGCGGGTTGAAGATACATTCCTTGCGGCTTTCACCGGGCTGGTGGATAATGATGCTTTCAATCGGCTGGTGCTGACCACCGATCTGACGGTTGCGCAGGTGGCGGTTTTGCGCGCTTATGCGGCTTATTTGCGCCAGTGCGGTCTGGTCTATTCGCTGACCTATATTGCCGAAACGCTGAACAAATATCCGCAGATCACCACCGATCTGTTCAGCCTGTTCCACCATTCCTTTGACGTCAAGGCCTCTGACAAGACCCGTATGCGCAAGCTGGGTGAGTTGCGCGAGCACATTGAAACAGCACTGGCGGGTGTGCCTAGCCTCGATGACGACCGCATTTTGCGCCGTTACCAGAACGCCATTGATGCCACGTTGCGCACCAATTATTTTCAGGCAGCATCTGGCGGCGTCAAACCGATGCTGGCCTTCAAATTCGATCCGCAACAGCTGGATGGCCTGCCACAGCCCAAGCCTTTCCGCGAAATTTTCGTCTATGGCACCGAGGTCGAGGGTGTTCACCTGCGCTTTGGTAAGGTGGCCCGTGGCGGCTTACGCTGGTCTGATCGCGCGCAGGATTACCGCACCGAAGTGCTGGGCCTTGTAAAGGCGCAGCAGGTGAAGAATGCGGTGATTGTTCCGGTGGGGGCCAAGGGTGGCTTCTATCCGCGGCAATTGACGGGCGTGACCAACCGCGAGGAGTATCTGCGTCTGGGCCGCCAAGCCTACATGACCTATATCCGCACGCTTTTGTCGATTACCGACAATATCAAGGATAGCCAGATTGTGCCGCCCGCTGACACCATCCGGCTGGATGGCGATGATCCTTACTTTGTTGTGGCGGCTGACAAAGGCACGGCAACCTTCTCCGACACCGCTAATGGTCTGGCTCGCGATGCAGGCTTTTGGCTGGATGATGCCTTTGCTTCTGGCGGCTCCGCCGGCTATGACCACAAGAAGATGGGCATTACCGCCCGTGGCGCGTGGGAGGCCGTAAAGCGGCACTTCCGCGAGATGAACACCGATATCCAGACCACACCCTTCTCGGTGGTCGGCGTTGGCGATATGTCGGGCGATGTGTTCGGCAACGGCATGTTGCTATCGCGCAAAATCCGGCTGATTGCCGCTTTTGACCATCGCGATATTTTCATTGATCCCAACCCGGATATGGAAAAGACGTTCCAAGAGCGTAAGCGCATGTTCGCGCTGCCGCGTTCCAGCTGGCAGGATTACAACACAGGTCTGCTATCCAAGGGCGGTATGATCATTCCGCGTTCGGAAAAATCGGTCAAGCTCAGCCAGGAAGCGGCAGATGCCATTGGCCTTGGCAAGCTGGTGGCCACGCCGTTTGAAATTCTCACGGCGATTTTGAAGGCTCCGGTTGATCTCTTGTGGTTCGGCGGCATTGGTACCTATGTCAAAGCGCTCTCGGAAAGCGACGCCGAAGTGGGCGACCGCGCCAATGACCCAATCCGAGTGACCGCCGATGAAGTCCGCGCCAAGGTGATCGGCGAGGGGGCCAATCTGGGCGTGACCCAGAAGGGCCGCATTGCCTTTGGCCTCAAGGGTGGTCGCTGCAACTCGGATGCCATCGACAATTCGGCAGGCGTGAACTCGTCTGACGTTGAGGTGAATATCAAGATTGCCCTGTCATCGGCTTTGACCTCTGGCCGCCTTGATCTTCCCGCCCGCAACAAATTGCTGGCCTCGATGACCGAAGAGGTTGGCGAGCTGGTATTGCGCAACAACTATCTGCAATCGCTGGCGATTTCGCTCACCGAGCGTCAGCGCGCCACCAACCGCGATGAACTGGCGCGTTTGATGACGGTGCTGGAATCCTCTGGTCGGTTGAACCGCAAGGTGGAGATGCTGCCGGACGAGCAGACCATTACCGAGCGTTACGCCAGCGGGCAGGCCCTGAGCCGCGCCGAAATTGGCGTGTTGCTGTCCTATGCGAAAATCTCGCTGTTTGATGATCTGGTGGAAAGCGATCTGCCAGATGCGCCCTATTGCGATAGCATTTTGATGGATTATTTCCCCAAAAAGATGCGTCGCAGCTATCAGGGTGAAATCGAAGGCCATCGTCTGAAGCGCGAAATCATTGCCACTGCGCTTGCCAATCACGTGATCAATCGCGGTGGCCCCACATTCGTGGTGTGGATGAGCGATGCCACGGGCGCGCAAGCGGCCGAGATCGTCAAAGCGGCCACGCTGGCCTCGGACGGTTTGGACCTGCCGAGTTATTGGCAGCAGATTGATGCGCTGGATGGCGAGATTCCCGGCGAGGTCCAGAATGATCTCTATGCCCGGATCGAATATGTCTATCGCGGCTTCACCAAACTGGCGATTGACACCAAACTGGCCGAGACCGACCTTGCCGAGACCGTGCGCAAGCTGAAAAGCGCCATCAAGTCCTTCAAGGGCTTTAGCCGCTCAGTCATGCCAGCGGATTTTGCCAGCCATATCGAGGCTGATGCTGCGCAGATGATTGATGCCGGTGTGCCGGATGAATTGGCGCGCTCCATTGCCGAGCTTCAGGCCTTTATCGTGGTGCCGGAAGTGATGGCCATTGCCCACCGGGCAGGGGCGGCCTTGCAGCGGGCAACCGAGACTTACTACAAGGTCAGCAATATCTTCCGCATTGGTCGTTTGCTGGCGTCGTTGCAGAAAATCCCGACCAGCGACCATTATGACAATCTGGCGCTGCTGCGCAGTCTGGACCTGATCTTGTCAGCACGGCGCAACATCGTTGTTCAGGCGCTTAACGGTTATGGTGAGGCCCGCGATCCGGTGGCAAGCTGGCAGGCAAAGGATGCGGTGCGGATCAACCGTCTGGGAAGTGATCTGATTGCTCTGACTGATGGTGAGCCAAGCCTGTCGCGCCTGACGGTGGCCGCGAGCCTGCTGACCGATATTGCCGCCGCGCGCGTATAACAAGGCGGATCGCTCCAATCTGATGGAGATGACGCGGCATCTGTCCGGTGCAGTTTGTACCGGACAGATGCTTTTTCATGGTGATGGCTTTGCCAGAAAAGCCGGAGTTTTTGTTTAAAATTAAAATATAATATAAATATCAATCGGCGAGATGTTCAGGAGAGGGTGGTGATTAACACCAACCGACGTTGAACCTGTCACACTATAGTGACAATGTTACCGTCGGAAGCAACCACACGGTGACCTGATCGATGACAGAACATTCTAAAATAACTCCAGTTGGTAAGGTCGGTATCTGGGGATGGATGTTTTTTGGCTGGGCCGGTCAGCCGTTTTTTACTGTCGTGACCACATTTATTTTTGGCCCTTATTTCGTCTCGCGCTTTACCCATGATCCGGTGGGCGCGCAGGCCGCATGGAGCAATGCGGCAACTGCTGCCTCTTTGGTGATTGCTCTGTTATCACCCGTGTTGGGGGCAATTGCCGATCGCAGCGGGGCGCGAAAACCATGGATTGGCTTTTTTGCCGTCATCAAGATTATCTGTCTCTGCCTGCTCTGGCTGGCGGTGCCGGGATCGCCGATGATCTATCCACTGGTGTTCTTCTGCCTTGCCTCCATCGCTGCTGAATTTTCCATTGTGTTTTATGATTCGATGATGCCGCGACTGGTGAGCGCCAAGGATGTGGGCCGCATTTCCAATCTGGCATGGGGGTTGGGTTATATTGGAGGGATGATTGTGCTGATTGCAGTGGTTCTGCTGCTGGCGGCCAATCCCGATACCGGCAAAACCGTCTTTGGCATTCAGCCCCTGTTCGGTATCAACCCCGCTTTGGGGGAAGATGCGCGCCTGACCGGACCCATCGCGGCACTTTGGTTTTTTGTCTTTATGTTGCCGCTGTTTTTCTTCACGCCAGACCAGCCGAAGGGCGAGCCGTTTGGCAAGGCGGTGCGGGCAGGGCTTGTCGATTTGCGGGCGACGCTACACGAGGTACGCCAACGCCCCGGCATTCTGCGGTTTTTGATTGCCCGGATGATCTATCAGGATGGCGTCAACGGTGTGCTGATTCTGGGTGGCGTGTTTGCAGCGGGTCTGTTTGGCTGGTCCACGATGGAAATCGGCATTTACGGCATTATCCTGAATGTGGTGGCGATTTTCGGCTGCATCCTTGCCAGTCGGTTGGATCATGCTTTTGGCTCCAAGACGACGGTTATCATCAGCCTTACGTTTCTGCTGATTGCCGTTGTCGGCATTATCTCGACCGGGCTGGATTTCACCGCCTTTGGCCTTGTTCCGCTTTCTACCGCGAGCACAGGCAGCCTTTTTGGAACAGCGGCAGAGAAAGTCTATATCCTCTATGGCGTGTTTATTGGGCTTGCCTTCGGCCCCGTGCAGGCCTCATCGCGCTCTTATCTGGCCCGCAGCGTGACGCCGAATGAGGCTGGACGCTATTTTGGCCTCTATGCCCTCTCTGGTCGCGCCACCAGCTTTATGGCAACGCTGTCCTTTTCGCTTGTCGTGGAAGCCACCCATTCGGCCCGCGCTGGCATGGCATGCCTGATCCTCTTTCTTGGTTGCGGGTTGATCTTGTTGCTGAAAACGCCTTATCCTGCGGGCAAATAATGATAGGTTTTTAAAAGGACATTGAGTTGGCAGTGATCCGAGAACGAACAGAGCAAGACAACATTTGGATTCTGAAATGTCTTTCTAATCGATGGGGTGGAACAGCCGTTGTTGTTCATGGAGAGTCTTTCGACTTATTCACTCTTCCCGCTTTTGTGGCCGAAAGGGAAGCGGGAGTGATTACCTACCGCGTGGAAGGCACTCAGGCTGAATTGATCTCTATTGACGCTGTTCATCCTGGTTGCGGCGTTGGTACGGCCCTGCTTGAAGCATTGATAGCTTCCCTGCCAAAATGGCAGGTCAAGTCACTCTGGGTAACGACCACCAATGAAAATCTGGAGGCTCTGCGCTTTTATCAATGTCGCGGATTTGAGCTTCGCGCCTTACGTCCTGGTGCGGTGGAAGATGCACGGCGGGTAAAGCCGACAATTCCGCTGAAAGGCGATAATGGTATTCCAATCAGAGACGAACTGGACTTGTGTTTCGATCTGATTTGACGGGTAAACGGCTCGTCCTTGAGACGTGATCCCAGATAGTGAAGCACAGAAGAACCGTTGAAATGAAAAAGCCGGCGCGAACGCCGGCTTTTCTATTGGTTTATGAGCTTGTCTCAGAAGCTCACAGTAAAGGCACCATCGCGTTCTTCAACCGCCTTGCCATTGGCGCTAACCTCATAACCATCTGCCTTGCGGGCCACCTTGATCTTCACAGCCTTGCCGCCAATGCTGACCTCGGCCTCATAGGCGTTGAGGTGCGATGGCAGGGCAGGGCGCAGGCTCAAATGGTCGCCCTCACGGTGAATGCCGAGGAAGCCTTCGATCGCGAAGCGATACATCCAGCCAGCCGAGCCGGTGTACCATGTCCAGCCGCCGCGACCCTCGTAGCCCGGACCGCCGTAAACGTCGGCGGCCACTACGTATGGCTCCACCCGGTAACGGTCGGCGGCTTCTGTGGTTTCCGCGTGGTGGATCGGGTTCAGGGTCGAGAACACTTTCCACGCCTGATCGGCACGGCCGAGCTTGGAGAGCGCTAAGCCTGTCCAGATGGCAGCATGGGTATATTGACCGCCATTTTCACGCACGCCCGGTGGGTAGGACTTGATATAGCCGGGATCCAGACGGGTGTTTTCAAACGGTGGGGTGAAGAGGCGAACAATGCCAACCTCATCATCGATCAACCGCTCGACCACCGAATCCATCGCCATTTCCTGCCGCTCCGGCTGACCTGCGCCAGACAGAACCGACCAGGACTGGGCAATCGCATCGATCTTGCACTCATCCGACAGATCAGAGCCTAATGGATCGCCATCATCGAAATATCCGCGACGATAGTGGTCACCATCCCAGCCAGCCTTTTCAAGGGCGGCCTTCAGGCTGGTGAGGTATTTCGCCCAACGGGACACGCGGGCGTCATCCTTGCGCTGTTCTGCGTAAGGCGCAAACACCGTGAGCGCATTGGCAAGGAACCAGCCCAGCCACACACTCTCCCCTCGGCCTGCCACGCCAACGCGGTTCATGCCGTCGTTCCAGTCGCCGCCGAGGATCAATGGCAGACCATTGGTGCCTGTGCGGGTGATGGCGAGATCCAGTGCGCGGGCGGCGTGTTCATACAGCGCCACCTGCTCATTGGAGATGTCCGGCTTGAAGAAGGCATCATGACGGCCCAGCGCCAGTGTCGGACCATCGAGGAAGTTGATCTGCTCATCGAGAATGGCCGCATCGCCCGTGGCGGTGACGTAAGTGTCGATGGCATAGGCCAGCCACACCACATCGTCAGAAATGCTGGAGCGGATACCCGCGCCGTTTTGTGGCAACCACCAATGCTGCACATCGCCTTCCTTGAACTGGCGCGATGCCGCATTGAGGATCTGGTTGCGGGCGAGTTCCGGCTTGTAGAGCAGGAAGGCAAGGCTGTCTTGCAACTGGTCGCGGAAGCCATAGGCACCCGAGGCCTGATAGAAGCCAGCACGCGCCTTGATACGGCAAACCAGCGTCTGATAGGGCAGCCAATGGTTGACCATGTTGTCAAAGCCAGCATCGCCAGTCTTGACCTTGAGATGGCCGGTGAAGTCACCCCAGAAGGTTTTGGCTTCCGAAAGTGCCTTATCAAAGCCCTTCTTGCGGGCAGCAGAAATCACGCTGCGGGCCGCATCCAGCGAGGCGGCATCGCCCATCAGGAAGGTGACGGATTTCTCTTCACCCGGCTGAAGTTCAATATCAAACGCCAATGCGGCGCATGGATCACCTTCGGGATCAATCGAACCCGACAGCGGCGAGGCCTTGGCAACGGCTTGTGGCATCTTGATATCGCCATGGCGTCCGATGAACTCGCGGCGGCTGGAGGCAAAGCCCGAAGCCGTCTCGACGCCCGCCATGAAGGCAAACCGGCCCGAATAGTCGATGCTATAGGGGTTGGTGGCCAAAAGCGCTCCGCTTTCCTCATCCTTTGAGGTCAGTACGAAAGCGGCGGTCTTCTGCGGGTTGTTGCCGAGAATCCATTCAGCATAACCATAGCTTCTCAAACGCCGTGCTGTGGTGCCGGTGTTGCGCACCGTTAGCTTGGTGAAGCGCACTGGCTCGACCTGATCAACGGTCACTGTCAGTTCAACTTCCAGATCAGAGCCTGAGGAGCTGAATACCGAATAGCCGAGGCCATGGCGGGTTTCATACACGGCATCCGACCGCTTGCTGGCTGCCGAAATCGGGCTGATCACATCACCGCTGTCCAGATCGGCCACATAGAAGGCCTCGCCAGTACGGTTGGTGACGGCATCGTTTGACCATGGGGTCAGCTGATAGTCGCGCGAATTGCGGCTCCAGGTGAAGCCTGCTCCTTCGGCTGAAATATGGAAGCCGAAGTTGTCGTTGGAGATCACGTTGATCCATGGCTGCGGCGTGGACTGGCCATGGGCCAGACGCACCACATACTCGGAACCGTCCTTGCTGAAACCGCCGTAACCGTTCCAGAAGTCCAGATCGCTGCCATCAATGGTGATAACGGGCTGATCGTCTGGCTTTACCATGGTCGGCACAGGCGGATACCAATCGGCATCCACCGTGTCATTACCACGTGGTGCCGAGAACAGCTCAACAGCATGGGTCACCTGATCGGTGATCTTGCCGTTGCGGGCATGCAGCACCACGCGGGCCGCTGCCAGCACGGCATTCCAGCCGCTGTCATCCATCAAATCACGGCGCACAGCAAACACATGCTGCTGGCCGCCATCGGTCTGCTTGGAGCGGATGCCTTCGGCCATTTGCTCCAGCGCGTGTTGCATATCCTGAGCATAAGATGCGGCCCGCTCATTGAGGATCACCACATCGCTGACAACGCCATGACGGATCAGATAATCCTGCGCGCTCAGGGCTTCGCGCACCACTTCCGTGTCCATGTCATCATTGATGCGCACGGCAAAGATTGGGTAATCGCCGGAGATCGAGTTGGGCCACAGCGCCGATTGCGAGGCAAGGCCTGCACGAACGGTTTCCGGGTCGGCGCGCAGATGCATATCCGGGTAGACCAGATAGCGTCCAAGCTGCTGGAAGGCAGCCGCCTGCTGTGAGGTAATGCCGATATGGCGCATCTCGACCTGTGTGCGGGTCCAGGCATGCAGCATTTCGTGGTTGAAGGCATCGGCGTGACGATATTGCTCAATCGCCACATCCAGTTCCTGACGGCTTGGGGCGGCAATGGTCCAATAGACCACGCTGACCTTCTTGCCTGCTGGAACACGCAGCACGCGGCGGAAGCTGGCAATCGGGTCCAGCGTAAAGCCTTGGGTGCCGGAGAGCGTTGCACCCGGATCAAAGGCGGCTGCTTCACCCAGCGTTCTGCCACGACCGATGAACTTGTAACGGTCGGTTTCAAACTCGGTGTTGCGACCGGGGCCAGACGTATCCGACACCAGATGCGCCACGCAGATGTCGGGATCGCTTGGTGAACGCTTGTTGCGTTCCACGCGGATCACGTCGCCCTTGCGGCCCAGTTCGGTCTTGACGAACATGCGCGAGAACACCGGATGGGCATTGTCATTGTCATCGCTCGACAGCACCGGCTCCATATAAGAGGTCACTTCGATGAAGCGATCTTCGGTGCCGGTGTTGAGAATGGTGACACGACGGCCTTCGGCATCATGCTCGGTGGCAACCACGCATTCAACCGTTGAGGTAATATCGCCAACCGACTTGGTGAACTCGGCCTTGTCGTCAGAGAACACCACGCGGGTTTTTTCTTCCGCAGCACGGCGCGGGGCAGCGGTGGTGGACCACCATTCGCCGGACGTCATATCGCGCAGGAAGATGAAGGTACCATTGCGGTCTTCGGTTGGGTCGGCCTTCCAGCGCGAAACAGACAGGCCGTTCCAGCGCGAGAAGCCCGAGCCGGTGGCCGTCAACATCACCGAGTAATGGCCGTTGGACAGCAGCACCAGTTCACGATCCTTGGAGAGCGGATCGGTGATGGTGCGGATTTCTGCACGCAGCAGGTCTGCCTGGCCCTTGCCGGGAGTCTGTGGCTCGTATTTGGCGCTCATCACCGGGATTTCGCGCGGTGCCTTTTCCTGCAACAGCAGTTCAGCCGCTTCAATCACCGGATCAGCATGGAAAAGACCACGCAGAAGGCCGTTGAAGGTCACGTTGGCAATGGCCGCAATCGACATGCCATGGTGGTGGGCATAGTAGTTATAGACCACAGCACAAGTCTTGCCCTTGGGCACGCGGGTTGGGGTGAAGTCCACGGCATCGTGGAAGCCGTATTGACCCAGGGCACCCAGCGAGCGCAGCTTTTTCAGGTTTTCCGCAGCCGCCTTCGGATCATACTGGCTGGCCAGAATGGAAGCGTAAGGTGCGATAACCGCGTTCTGGCCAAGGCCGCGCTTGAGGCCAAGGGTTGGCACACCAAAGTTGGTGTACTGATAAGCCAAAGCATGGTCGCGGGCATTGAAGGCGGCTTCCGAAATACCCCAAGGGATATTCAGGCGGCGGCCGTGGTTCATCTGTTCCTTGACGATCAGATTGTTCGTCTGGTTCAAAATACCACCCTGACGCTCCTGCATCACCAGCGGCGGCATCAGATATTCGAACATCGAACCGGACCACGACACCAGAGCGGCGCGCGAGCCAATCGGAACCACCTGACGGCCCAGCTTATACCAATGCTCGGTGGGCAGATCGCCCTTGGCAATGGCAAACAGCGAGGTGAGGCGGGCTTCCGAAGCGAGAAGGTCGTAGCAGCTCTCATCCAGCTCCATGGTTTCAACACGGTAGCCGATGGACAGCAGACGGCGTTCTTTCCGGAACAGGAAGGAGAAGTCCATCGAAAACGCCAGATCGCGGGCGCGATCACGCAAATGCGCCAAGCGCACGCGCAGCGGCTCGATGTTGGACAGGTCAAACGCGCTATCAGCAATGTGCGATTCGCACACGCTCACCAGCGATTCGCTCCAGCGCATGATGTCTGTGCTCTTGTCCGAGCGCAGCTCATGGTGAAGGTTGGCGGCCAGCTTCTGAATGTCGCGGGCCAGAACAGCGAGGTTCATGACCTGAATGGAGGCGAATTCATGCTCGCGCTTCACCGCTTCCACGGCATTGTTGAAGCCCTGAATGCGCTCAAACAGACGGCCACGGAGGGGTCGCAGGTTCTTGCGGTCATCTGGCAGTTCTTTCAGCGTTTCCATCAGGATACCGCCGACATCGCCGATGCCGTCGAGGCTGCCCTGAAGATGGGCCGATGGTGCTTCTGCCCATTCACGGCAGGCCGATGAAATCGCAATCAGATGTCCGGCCAGATTGCCGCTGTCTACCGCCGAGATATAGCGGTTGCCCAAAGGCTTCAGCGTATCGGTGTGATACCAGTTGTAGATATGGCCCCGGAATTTATCCATCTTGTCGATGGTGCCGATGGTCTGTTCCAGCTTTTCAATGGTCTGCTCAAAGCTGAGCCAGCCAAAGTGACGGGCCGAGACAACCGACAGCAGATAAACGCCGATATTGGTGGGCGAGGTGCGCCGCGCCACAACAGGCTCTGGCGTTTCCTGAAAATTGTCTGGCGGCAGAAAATGTTCGCCGGCATTGGTGAAGGTTTCATAATAGCGCCATGTGCGACGGGCAATCCGGCGCAGCTCTATCATGGTGTCTTCCGGCACAATCATGCGGTCTTCGGTTTCAGCCGACTGGCTGACGTACCAAGCGACCAGCGGCGACAGCACCCACATCAGTGTAAACGGCAGGCCAATCAGCGCGCCAAAGCCGCTTTCCCAGACTGACAAACTAAACGCCACGACGGCCAGCGCCGGAGCATAGCGCATGGTCTTGTAATAGGTGAAAATGCTGCCTTGTGCCGCAGACTGGATGCTGGCGGCGGTGCGCCATTCCAGCAGCATCTTGCGGCTGACGAGCAGACGATACATCGAGCGCACAATGGCATCTGCCATCATGCAGGCCATATCGGCAATGAACACGATGCGAAGTGCCACTTGCGCATTGGCACCGCGCAAATCGGCCCACAGCGATTGGAAATGCGCGCTTGGCACAATATCCGTCTGGCGGGGAACCAGCGCGTTGATCAGCGAAATGGTGGGGGCCACAAACAGCGAGAAGATCAGCATCAACTGCCAGATCAGCGTATCCAGCGGATTCATGGCGTACCAGCCAATCACCGAGGCTGCAAACCACGCAATGGGCGTCAACGAGCGACGCAGGTTATCGACCATTTTCCAGCGGCCAAGCGAAGTGATGCCGCGGTTTGGATCGAGAATGTAGGGAAGCAGCTGCCAGTCGCCACGCGCCCAGCGGTGCTGACGCGAGATTTCCACCTCATAGCGGGTGGGGAAGTCTTCAACCAGCTCAACGTCTGTCACCAAGGCGCAGCGGGCAAACGAGCCTTCCAAAAGATCGTGGCTGAGAATGGTGTTTTCGTCGATCCGGCCCTTGATGGCAGTCTCGAAAGCGTCAACGTGATAGAGGCCCTTACCCGTGAAGCTGCCTTCGCCGGTAATGTCCTGATAGACGTCAGACACGGTGAACACGTAAGGGTCAAGGCCGCGATTGATCGAGAACACGCGCTGGAACACGGATGCGTCCTTGCCCGTGGTCAGCGATGGCGTCACACGCGGCTGCAAAATACCGTAACCGCTGATAACACGGCCGGTTTTTGGATCGTGCACCGGACGGTTGATCGGGTGATACATCTTGCCGACCATTTTGGTCACGGCATCGCGCATCAAACGGGTGTCGGCGTCGAGCGTCATGACGTATTGCACGCCATCCGGCACCATATTGGCACCCGTGACGTAGGACGTATCCTTGTCGCCACGCAACAGCAGATTCAGCTCGTGCAGCTTACCGCGCTTGCGCTCCCAACCCATCCAGCATTCTTCCTGGGGGTTGAACAGGCGGCGGCGGTGCAGGAAGTAAAAGCGGGTCTTGCCATCATCGTCGTAACGGGCGTTGAGGTTTGCAACCTCGCGCTTGGCATATTCAAACACTTCCAGATCGGCGTCGGTTTCTTCCACCTTCGCATCTGGCCAGTCGCTCAACAGCGCAAAATAGACCTCACCACGCGGGTTGGTCAGATAGTGAACTTCCAGATTGCGCACCAGCTCATCGACGTGGTCGCGCTTGGAAATCATGCACGGCACAGCCACCAGCGTGCGGGCGTCTTCCGGAATGCCTTCCTTGAATTCATAACCAACCAGACGGGCAGGCTTGAGCACAAAGGTGGAAAGCGTGTTGAACAGGCCTGTGGCCCCTTCGGATGCTGGCAGGGCAAACAGCGCCACCAGCAGCACAATCAAGGGCACAGACAGCCCGACAACGGACAGATACCACGCCACCAGCGCCAAAGTCAGCGCGGTTATGGCCAGAATTGGCAGGGCAATGGCCAGCCAATGCAGGCGCTTGAAGCCACGGGTAATGGCAATGTGGAATGGCACCCGATAGCCGATCTTGCGCTCCAGATCTTGCTTGCGCGCGCCCACCAGCACGCTGCCAACGTTGGAGATGGAATCCGACTGACCTGCTTCTGTTGCCACAGACTGGGCCAGATCAATGGCCGCTTGAGCAATTTCCAGCTCGGTCTTGTCCGAGCGGCGGGCCAGCTTTTCAATGGTGTTGCGGTAGCTGTTGCGCGAGCCGAAATCCAGCGCTTCATAATCGCTGTGGCTGCGCAAAATCTTGTCCACGTGGCTGACTTCTTCAACCCAGACAGACCATTCGGTATCATCAATGGTGCGAAGACCCTTGATGATGCTGCCCATGGAGACATTGCCGGACGAGAGCCGGTTATGCTCTGCCGCCATCGCTTCTTCCGTGGTGCGACCGTTAGCAGCCATCCGCTGCTCAAGCCAGTTGACGGCGAGCGTGGAGGTCTGCGAACCATTGCGGATACGGTAGAGGAACTGCGTGGCAAAGGTGTTATCGTCTGCCAGACCCTCAAGCTGCTTAAGGTATTCGCGGCAGGCCGCTTCATCATTGAGGCGAATCACTTCATCGGCGGCCTCATTGGCCTTGCGGCGCATCTGGCGCGAGCGCTCGACCCGGGTGGAGATGCGGCGCAGATTTTCCACCAGCACAAAGCGCACCATGGACGGCAGCGCCCAAAGCTCACCAATTTCCAGCGATTGTTCTGACTGATAACCTTCCGCGAGCGCGGTCATGCCCTCGCGGGTCACGGTGCTGTGGGTGTGGGCCACATAGAGCCATGCCAAAGCCATCACCCGTGGGATCACCTGATCGCCAATCTTCACCGTGGGCAATTGCCCATAGAAGCGACGCGGGAAGTCGCGGCGAACTTCCTGAATGGCTTCCTCGATGATGTAATGGTTATCCAGCAACCATTCCGCAGCAGGGGTAATAGTGGCCCCGGCTTCGAGATCAGCCGCCGTGGTGCGGTAAACACGCAGGATTTCCCGCTCGTTTTCCTTATGGCGCGCAAAGAAATCAAAGGCAAAAAAGGCCGGAAGATTGGCCACAACATCGGTGGCCAGACTTCTGGACTTATCCTTCAATTCGTCGATTGTCAGATACATACCACGGATCGAATCATTGTGATCAATGTTTCGAGTTTCGGTGTCGCGCGGCGCTGCAGAAGGCGTCATAGATGGGGACATGTTCTCGGATTCTGTTACCAGCAAGAGTGATGTGCTCTGCACAATGTTTTTGAAGCTCATGGGGTTCCAAAAAAATCGTGCAGCAAATTTAAAGTCCTACAGCATTTCAGGGCATGAGTGCCAAGGTGTTGTGCTGCTTTTTATCGTTAATGCGTTTGCGTTTGGTTTCTATCTTATAACAAACAGAAAACAAATTTCTCGTCTCAACACAGGGGAGCGGCATATTTGAAGATCGTTGCATGGTGAAATTCCCCCTCCAATGGCGCGTCATGGATCAACGTCTATCAAAACAAATCAAGCGTTGAACTTTGCCTTCTGTTGCTTGAACGCAAGCTGAACAAATGCCATCCTGAGATCGGGCTGGCATTGTTAAGGTCGGTCTCGGCCCATCATGTCATCACAGTTTCAGGTCAAAAATGTCGCTCCCCCTTTCCAATGATATGCAAGATGTTGTCGCACTTCGCCGCCATCTGCATCAGATTCCCGAACTCGGACTGTCCGAATTCAAAACCTCGGATTTTGTCGCCGGGAAATTGACCGAAATGGGCTATGAAGTCACCCGTGGGCTGGCCAAAACCGGCATTGTCGCAACCTTACGCAACGGCAACAGCCCCCGCACCATTGGTATCCGGGCAGATTTTGATGCTTTGCCTATCCCGGAAGAAACGGGCGTGGACTACGCCAGCCAGCACCCCGGCGTGATGCATGCCTGCGGCCACGATGGCCACACGGCCATGCTGCTGGGTGCTGCCAAGATCTTGAGCGAACGGCGTAATTTTGATGGCACGATTCACCTGATTTTTCAGCCCGCCGAAGAGAATTTTGGCGGTGCGCGCCTGATGATCGAAGACGGATTGTTCGAGCGTTTTCCATGCGATGCCGTGTTTGGCCTGCACAATGATCCGGGCACGCCGTTTGGTCATTTTGTCTTCCGTGAAGGCCCCATCATGGCCTCTGCCGACGAGTGCAAGATCACTGTGATTGGCAAGGGCGGCCACGGTGCCGAGCCGCAAGCCGCGGCTGATCCCATTGTGGCCGGAGCCAGCATCATCATGGCGCTGCAAACCGTGGTGTCGCGCAATATCCATCCGCTGAAATCGGCGGTCATCACCGTGGGCGCGTTTAACAGCGGCATTGCCAGCAACGTCATTCCGGAGCGGGCGGAAATGGCCCTGACCATCCGCGCCCTGGATGCCGACGTGCGCGATGCACTGGAGGTTCGCATCCGCCAGATTGCCGAGGGGCAGGCGGCAAGCTATGGCATGCGGGTGGAGATTGATTATGAGCGGGGTTATCCCGCCACGGTCAACCACAAGACGGAAACCGACTTTGTGCGCGCGCTTGCCAAGGGCTTTGCTGGCGAAGACAAGGTGTTTGATATGGAAAATCCCATCATGGGCAGTGAGGATTTTGCCTATATGCTGGAGAAAAAGCCGGGAACCTATTTTTTCTTAGGCACGCAGAAGACCGAGAACGATCCGCAGCTTCATCATCCGCGCTATAATTTCAATGATGATATTATTCCGACCGGCACGACGTTTTGGGTGGAACTGGCGGAGCGCTGGCTGGCAGCGGAATAAGTGCTGCGATTGGGGAGTCTTAAGGAAAAAAGAACCCCTCCCCAACCCTGCCCACAAGGGGGAGGGAGTTCCTTGGAATTTCGGGTAATTGTTTGGTTTTCAACCGTAATTCAGATGAAAGAACAATATTTACGACAGACTCTACCAGTTCCCTCCCCCTTGTGGGGAGGGTTGGGGAGGGGTCTTTACCCGCTCTGTTCCGATCAATTGCCCTGAAGCGGCGAGATCGAAACTTCAACGCGACGGTTCTGGGCGCGGCCTTCCGGTGTGGCGTTGCTGGTGATTGGCTGGCTTGGACCATAGCCCATGGCCGACATGCGGCGTGGGTCAACACCTTGCGAGCCGAGGTAGTTCAGCACCGAATCAGCACGCTGCTGTGACAGTTCCTGATTGTGTTGCAGGCTGCCGGTGGAATCGGTGTGGCCGTTGATATCGATCAGGGTCTTGTTGAACTTCTTCAGCACGATCGCCACCGAGTTCAGCGTTGGGTAGAAAGGTGGCAGAACCTGATATTGATCAGTTGGGAAGGTGATGTTGGATGGCATGTTCAGGATGATGCGGTCGCCCTGACGGGTGACGGAAACGCCGGTGCCCTGCAATTGCGCACGCAGTTCGGATTCCTGGTTGTCCATGTAGCCGCCAATGGCACCACCGGCCAATGCGCCGATACCGGCACCGATCAAAGCGGAATTGCGCCGCGCGGCACCGCTGTGGCCGCCGGAGAGTGCAAAGCCACCGAGTGCTCCAAGGCCGGCACCAATCATTGCGCCGCCTGCGGTGTTCGACATTTTCTGTTCCCCGGTATAGGGGTCAGTGGTGGTGCAGGCACTGAGAAAGGTTGCGGCGAGTGCAACAAGCACGAATCGTTTCAGCATTTGGGCAAGCTCCATGGTGTTCGGATTATCCTGAACATAGCAATTGCGGCAATATGAAGAAAAGAGGCGCAATCCTATTCCGCCGCTGTTTCAGATATTGTTTTTTGGCCGTAGCGTTTTTCAATGTAATCAATCACCAGCGCTTCGAAATCCTCGGCGATTTTGGGACCACGCAACGTCATGGCTTTCTGGCCATCAATGAAGATGGGGGCTGCCGGATTTTCTCCGGTGCCGGGCAGCGAAATGCCAATGTCGGCGTGTTTGGACTCCCCCGGACCGTTGACGATGCAGCCCATCACGGCCACATTCAGGCCTTCGACGCCCGGATATTTCTCGCGCCAGACCGGCATGTTCTTGCGCAGATCATTCTGGATTTTCTGCGCCAGTTCCTGAAACACCGTGGATGTGGTGCGCCCGCAGCCCGGACAGGCAGCAACAACCGGCACAAATTGGCGAAAACCCATAACCTGCAACAATTCCTGCGCCACCTGCACTTCGCGGGTGCGGTCACCATTCGGCTCCGGCGTGAGGGACACGCGGATGGTATCACCAATGCCCTGTTGCAGCACATAGCCCATGGCGGCAGACGAGGCGACAATGCCCTTGGAGCCCATGCCCGCTTCGGTGAGGCCCAGGTGCAGGGCGTGGTCTGAGCGCGCCGCCAGCATGGAATAGACCGCAATCAGATCCTGCACCTGACTGACCTTGGCCGACAGGATGATGCGATTGCGGGCAAGGCCGATGTCCTCGGCAAGCTCTGCCGACAGCAGCGCGGATTGGCAAATCGCTTCGCGCGTCACCTGCCGGGCTGAGAGCGGAAAGCCCTTGGCCTGATTGTCGTCCATCAGCTGGGTCAAAAGTTCCTGATCGAGCGAACCCCAATTGACGCCAATGCGCACCGGCTTTTCATAGCGAATGGCCATTTCGACAATATCGGCAAATTGCTTGTCTTTCTTGTCCTTGAAGCCAACATTGCCAGGGTTGATGCGGTACTTGGCCAAGGCTTCGGCGCAGGCCGGATGATCGGCCAGAAGCTTATGGCCGATATAGTGAAAATCGCCCACGAGCGGCACATCAAGGCCAAGGCGCTCCAATCGGTCACGAATCTTTGGCACGGCCGCCGCGCTTTCATCGCGGTCCACGGTGATGCGGACGATTTCCGAACCTGCCTTGTAGAGTGCTGCCACCTGCGCAACCGTTCCATCAATGTCGGCGGTATCGGTGTTGGTCATCGATTGCACGACAACGGGTGCGCCGCCGCCAACAATCACGCCGCCAACATCCACGGCAACAGAGGCGCGGCGCGATTTCGGGTCAAAGTCTTCAACGGACGCCATGGCGATACCTATTCATCTTCGTCATCTTGATTGTCAGGTGGATCAATCATGTTCGGTTGTCAACATCGTGACAGGGCTTGCGATTTTCAAGAGTGATTTTGATCAGCATGGCGCACCAGTTTGGACAGCAGCAGCACCACGATGATCAACACAGGCAGGGCCTTGAAAACGAGCGCCAGCGATGTGTGCTCTGCCACAAAGCCAATCAGCGACGGGGCAATCAGAATACCGGAATAACCCATGGTGCTGACCACCGAAATGCCCACGCCCGCAGCCATTCCCGGCAGATTGCCCGCAGCCGAGAAGGCAATGGGTACCAGATTGGAAATACCAACCCCCATCACCGCAAAGCCAATGATGGCAATGGCGGCATTGGGCGCAAAACCAACCATGATCAGACCCGCGATGGCAATCACGGCGCAAATTTGCATGGTTTTCACGGCACCCAGACGGTTGCGCACGCCATCGCCTGCAAAGCGCATGATCGACATGGTCATGGAGAAGGCAGCATAGGCATAGCCGGAAAGGGCAATATCAGCGCCAAGCTCGTTGCGCATATAGAGCGCGCCCCAATCCAGAACGCTGCCTTCCGGGATCATGCTGAACAGCGCCACAAAGCCCAAAAGCCATGGCAGCGCGGATTTGGGCAGACCTGCTTTGGGCTGTCCTTCTTGTGCATGGGGCCTGTCGTGAAACAGTCTTGGCCAAGCATAGACCAGCATTGCGACGCCCAACACCGTTACTACGAGGCTTTGCGCCAATGGGCCGTAGGTTACAATCAGCGGACCGCCAATGCTGGCACCGATCAAGCCACCCACACTCCAAAACGCATGGCAGGATGAGGTGATGGCACTGCGCATATGCCGCTCCGTTTCCACCGCATTGGCGTTCATGGCAATGTCCATGGCTCCCATCAATCCGCCAAACAGGAAAATCGCCGACACCGCCAACGCCACAGTGGGTGCAAGTGTGAGCAGCAGCAGGGTGGGCAAAAACAGGGCACAGGAAAACAGGCTGACGCGATTGGAGCCAAACTTTGCAATCTGCGCGCCCGCAATCGGCATGAACACAATGGAGCCGATACCAAACACCAGAATCATCAGGCCCAGCTGCGCTTCGCTCAACTCCAGTTTCTCGGCAAAGCCCGGAATTTTGGGTGCCCAAGAGCCGAGCATAAAGCCATTGATGAGAAACAAAAGCGAAACCGCCACCCGCTCGCGGGAGAAATTCAGTGTCAGCATTTTTGTCTATTCTCCATGGGTGTTCGGCGCATTGATCATTTAAATCGATTTATATTGCAAGTTTCTCCTGACATTGCGAGGATCACGAATGGTTTGGGGCTGTTATAGTGCCTTTAAACATCGGCATCGTCTTTCAGCAATTTTGTTCTGCCTGCGGTGATATCAACCAGCATTTGGGCAACAGTGTCGGCCTCTTGCTGCGGTATAGCATAGCTTAGGTCTGCGCCGGTCTCAGTAAAATGCTCATTCATCAAGACTGTTTGGGCAATGCTGGCCAGCCGAGCCTTGACCAGAGCCAGATCGGAAAATCCAACCCTGAAGACAAGCGTGGTGCGGTGAATGATCGGGGCCTTTTCCGCCTCACGCAGACATTGGGCGGCCGTGCCGCCATAGGCGCGCATCAACCCGCCACTGCCCAGCAAAATGCCGCCAAAACAGCGGGTGACAATCACCAGAACGCCATCCATCTGCTGGCCATCAATGGCCTGCAAAATTGGCTTTCCGGCAGTGCCGGAGGGTTCGCCATCATCGCTGAACCGGTAATTCTGGCCCAGTCGCCATGCCCAGCAATTGTGGTTGGCATCGGTATCGCTGTGCTCTGCGAGAAGCGCTTTGGCCTCTTCCTCTGAGGCAAGCGGCAAGGCCAACGCATGAAAGCGGCTCTTCTTGATCTCCTGATCATAGCTGTGTAGGCGGGGCAATGTGAACATGGTTTGTTGTGACGTGATTTGGGTCGAATGCAAAGATTGCTTCCGCTCCATTCACGCCTTTTGCAAGAGGTGACGTTTGTGGGGAGCCGCCGATCCAGTTCCGCGCAAGCGAGTGTTCATAGGTTTGTTTCATCCCTCTCCAGCTCGATGATTCGGTTGGTTTTGTGAAGCAATTTGAGAATGTTACCGCGTTTTTTCGCGTCATGATGACGTTGGGCGCAGTAAAAAAAGATGCCGGAATGATTCCGGAAACAGACAGGATCAGCTTATGTCAGACGACTTCGACATCGACCCCATTATGGACCCCAACATGGACCAATCAAATCTGGCGGCTTTGGTGTTGAGTCAGGAACTTGATTCGCTGACCGATGTTTTGGTGAGCTCGCTGCGCGAAGTTCTGAACATTCTGGATGATAATTATCAGCGACCGGACACCTTTCACTGAGCGCGAGTCTCTAACGCATTGTCCGGACGCAAAACCGCTACGCACTTTTGCTGGAAATGCTTTAACGCCCGTATTCTTTCACAGCCTGCATGACCACAAAAGTCGATGTGCTGGCCACATGTGGCAGGCTGGAGATCTTCTCTCCCAAAACATGACGATAGCGGCGAATATCGCTGGTGCGCACCTTCAAAAGGTAATCAAACGCACCGGCGATCATGTGGCATTCTTCCACCTCGCGGATTTTGCGCACGGCGCTGTTAAACTCGTTCAAGGCGGTTTCGCGCGTGTCGCTGAGTTTGACCTCGGCAAAGGCAATATGGTCGAGGCCAAATTTGCGCGCATCCAGCACGGCGCGAAAGCCGAGAATATAGCCCTCATCCATCAAACGCTTCAGCCGCACCTGACAGGGTGTTTTGGACAAGCCCACCCGCTGCGACAGCTCGGTGATCGACATTCTGCCATCCTGCGATAAGGCCTCGACGATTTTCAGATCAAATGCGTCTAATTCACCAGAGATGTCAGGTTTATTCATCATTTTTCCTGAAAAATAGCTAATATTAAGAGAAATGACCTAGATTTGTGTGAAATTCAAGTTCAGCCTTCGAATTCTGATCATGATACAATGGGTGATAGGCAAAACCCGTTTCAGAGGCGTCGCGATGCAGCAGGCCAATTTCCCCCATCCGTCTGAGAACAACACCACGCACAATGCGGTTTTTGCCGATTTTGCACCCCTCATCCGGCCGCAAACGCTGTTGCGACAAGCCATCACGGCGACCTATCGCCGCTCTGAGCCAGAGTGCATCCGCTCCCTGCTGGAGACTGCAACGGTTCCCGACGATTTGAAACGCCAGACAGCCACCACGGCACGCCGCTTGATTGAGGCGCTGCGGGCCAAGCACAAGGGTAGTGGTGTGGAAGGTCTGGTGCATGAATATTCGCTCTCTAGCCAAGAGGGCGTGGCGCTGATGTGTCTGGCGGAAGCGCTGCTGCGCATTCCCGACACCGCCACCCGCGATGCGTTGATCCGCGACAAGATTTCGGATGGAGACTGGAAATCCCATCTTGGCGGTGGGCGCTCGCTGTTTGTCAACGCCGCCACCTGGGGGTTGGTGGTCACGGGCAAGCTGACATCGACCGTCAATGATCGCAGCCTTTCCGCTGCCCTGACCCGGCTGATTGCCCGCTGTGGCGAGCCGGTGATTCGCCGTGGCGTCGATATGGCCATGCGGATGATGGGCGAGCAATTTGTAACGGGCGAAACCATTGATGAGGCGTTGAAACGCGCCGCTGTGCTGGAAGCCAAGGGTTTTGGCTATTCCTACGATATGCTGGGCGAGGCCGCGACCACGGCAGCCGATGCCGCACGTTATTATCGCGATTATGAGGTGGCCATTCACGCCATTGGCAAGGCCTCCGCCGGGCGGGGTATTTATGCCGGACCCGGCATTTCCATCAAGCTGTCGGCGCTTCATCCGCGCTACAGCCGCACCAAGGCGGCGCGGGTGATGGGCGAACTCTTGCCCAAGGTCAAGCAACTGGCGCTGCTGGCCAAGCAGTATGACATTGGCCTCAATATCGATGCAGAAGAAGCGGATCGGCTGGAACTGTCGTTGGACCTGCTGGAAGAGCTTTGCCTTGATCCGGTTCTGAAGGGCTGGAATGGCATGGGTTTTGTGGTGCAGGCCTATGGTAAACGCTGCCCGTTTGTGCTGAATTTTATCATTGATCTCGCCCGCCGCGCGGAGCGTCGCATCATGGTGCGTCTGGTAAAGGGTGCCTATTGGGATGCGGAAATCAAACGCGCGCAGGTGGAAGGGCTGGAGGATTTTCCGGTGTTTACCCGGAAACTTCACACCGACGTGTCCTATATCGCCTGCGCTCAAAAGCTGTTGGCTGCGCGGGATGTGATTTTCCCGCAATTTGCCACCCACAATGCCCAGACACTGGCCACCATCTATCATCTGGCCGGACCTGATTTTCAGATTGGCTCTTACGAATTCCAATGCCTGCATGGCATGGGTGAACCGCTCTACGATGAAGTGGTGGGAGCCTCCAAGCTCAACCGTCCCTGCCGGATTTATGCCCCGGTGGGCACTCATGAAACGCTGTTGGCCTATTTGGTGCGGCGTTTGCTGGAAAATGGAGCCAACTCCTCCTTCGTCAATCGTATTTCTGATCCAAATGTGTCGGTGGACGATCTCATTGCGGATCCGATTGAGCAAGTCCGGGCCATGGCCACGCCGGGTGAAAAACATGACAAGATTGCCCTCCCGGTTGGCATTTTTGGCGCTCGCAAAAATTCCGCAGGACTTGATCTCTCCAATGAAGCGGTGCTGCAATCGCTCGGCAGCGTGCTGAAAGACTCGGTGACGGTGCCGTGGGTGGCAAAGCCTGTGTTGCTGGAGCCTTCTGTTGAGGGGGTGGCGCAATCTGTCCGTAATCCCGGCGACCACCGTGATGTGGTGGGCAAGGTTTATGAGGCAACGCCGGATCAGGCCCGTCAGGCCGTGGCCAACGCTGCGGCTGGCGCAAAAGACTGGGCAGTAACGCTTCCCGCAGATCGCGCCCTCCTTTTGGAAAAAGCCGCGGATGTTTTGCAGATGCGTCTTCCCGTTCTTCTCGGCCTGATCATGCGCGAGGCGGGGAAATCCGCGCCCAATGCCATTGCCGAAGTGCGCGAGGCCATTGATTTTCTGCGCTATTATGCTGAGCAGGCTCGTTTGACGCTGACGCCTGCGCAACAGCCGCTTGGCCCCATTGTTTGCATCAGCCCATGGAATTTTCCGTTGGCGATTTTCATCGGCCAGATTGCAGCAGCCCTTGTGGCGGGCAATCCGGTTCTGGCCAAGCCAGCCGAGGAAACGCCGTTGATTGCTGCCGAGGCCGTGCGCATTCTGCATGAGGTTGGCGTGTCTGTTGCCGCCCTTCAGCTTTTACCCGGCGATGGCAGCATTGGGGCAGCACTTGTATCTGCGCCAGAGGTTGCGGGCGTGATGTTTACGGGCTCCACTGAGGTTGCCAAGCTGATTCAGAAAGAGCTGTCTGGGCGTTTGCTGCCCAATGGCAAGCCGATCCCGCTGATTGCCGAAACAGGTGGTCAAAATGCGATGATTGTCGATTCGTCGGCCTTGGCCGAACAGGTGGTGGCTGATGTGATTGCCTCGGCCTTTGACAGTGCTGGTCAGCGCTGCTCGGCGCTGCGGGTGTTGTGCCTCCAGGAAGAAGTGGCAGATCGCACCCTGACCATGCTGAAAGGTGCCCTGCATGAGTTAAGCCTTGGCCGCACCGATCAACTCTCCACCGATATTGGCCCGGTGATTTCGGCAGACGCCAAGCAGATCATCAAGGCGCATATTGAAGCCATGCGGGCCAAGGGCAAAAAGGTGGAGCAGATTGGCGCATTGTCCGGCACCCAACACGGAACCTTTGTCGCCCCGACCATCATTGAAATCGATCACCTGTCAGACCTGAGCCGGGAAGTGTTTGGCCCGGTTTTGCATGTGCTGCGCTATCGCCGCACCGAGATGGAGCCATTGATCGATCAGATCAACAACACGGGCTATGGCCTGACCTTTGGCCTGCACACAAGGCTGGACGAGACCATTGCGCAGGTAACATCCCGCATCAAGGCGGGCAATCTTTACATCAACCGCAATGTCATTGGCGCTGTGGTGGGCGTGCAGCCGTTTGGTGGGCGGGGTCTTTCTGGTACTGGCCCCAAAGCAGGTGGGCCGCTCTATCTTGGGCGGCTGGTGCAGCAGGCACCCACACAGAAGCAAGATGCCCCTGCCGATCCGGC
Source organism: Rhizobium sp. (assembly GCA_003501385.1). Classification (GTDB taxonomy): domain Bacteria; phylum Pseudomonadota; class Alphaproteobacteria; order Rhizobiales; family Rhizobiaceae; genus Allorhizobium. Next base: position 33,322 of record DNPN01000059.1, read on the forward strand.
CCTGATCGATTTTGCCGCATGGCGCAAGCAGCAAGGCGGGAGTTTGTCTTTGCCCGCCTTCTCCGCACTTGGGCAGGCCGTGGAACTTCTAGGCCCGGTGGGGGAGCGCAACCTCTACCTTCTGCATCCGCGCGGACGCATCCTTCTTGTACCAAAAACCGAGCAAGGATTTTTATGGCAATTGGCCAGCGTGCTGGCCACGGGCAATTCCGCGCTGGTGGAAAGGGCTAGCGGTTTTGAAACCCTGCTGGCGAAGGCTCCAGACAGTGTGAAGGCAAGGGTGCGCTATGCCAATCAGGCCGATTGGGCAGGGCAAGAGCTTGCAGGCGCTTTGCTGGAAGGTGAGGGTGAAGCCTTGATTGCACTCAACAAAACCATTGCGGCACTGCCCGGCCCGCTGCTACTGGTGCAGGCAGCCTCAAGCGCCGATCTGGGTGGTGAGCACAATCCCTATTGCCTCAACTGGCTGGTGGAGGAAGTGTCCATTTCCACCAACACAGCGGCGGCAGGCGGCAATGCGAGTTTGATGGCCATTGGCTGACGAAGGAATGTTATGACGGACAAGACAATCGCTATCATTGGCGGCGGCCCGGCCGGGCTGATGGCAGCGGATGTGCTGGCGGGTCATGGACACCGGGTCACCGTCTATGAAGCCATGCCAACGGTGGGGCGAAAATTCCTGCTGGCGGGAAAATCTGGCCTCAACATCACCCATTCCGAGGATTATCAGCGGTTTGTCACGCGTTTTGGTGCGGCCAGTGACCGGCTCCGAGCAGCGCTTGATGCCTTTACCCCGCAGGATGTGCGCGATTGGGCGCAAAGCCTTGGTACAGAAACCTTTGTCGGCAGTTCCGGGCGGGTGTTTCCCACCGTCATGAAGGCCTCGCCTTTGCTGCGGGCTTTTGTCCGACAGCTCGAGTCGCGCGGCGTGGAAATCCGCACCCGTCACCGTTGGACGGGCTTCGTTGATGGTGGTTATCGGCTTAAAACGCTGGAGGGCGAAATGATCATTCGGCCCGATGCCACTCTGCTGGCACTCGGCGGCGCAAGCTGGCCCCGGCTGGGTTCGGATGGGCAGTGGGTTCCGTGGTTGCGGGATGCAGGTATCTCTGTTGCAGATTTTCGCCCCGCCAATTGCGGTTTTGATGTGGAATGGTCGGAACTGTTTCGCAGCCGTTTTGCGGGCGAGCCGGTGAAATCCGTCACGGTCACATCGGCCAACGGCACCAACCAGGGCGAGTTTGTCATCTCAAACCATGGGGTTGAAGGCAGCTTGATTTACGCCCATGCCAGCGCCCTTCGCGATGCGTTGGAGCAAGAGGGAAAAGTCGCGCTGGTTCTTGATCTCGCGCCCGCCAAATCGCTGGAGAGGCTTGCCGCTGATCTGATGCGTCAGCCGCAAAAGGCCAGTTTTTCCACCCGGCTTCGTAAGGCGGTGCCGATAGACGGGGTCAAGCTGGCCCTGTTGCGGGAGCTTGTGCCGCAGATCGGCAGTATGGATGCGCATGCGATTGCGCGGTGTATCAAAGCTCTACAGGTGCCATTGATCAGCCCAAGACCAATCTCCGAAGCGATTTCATCAGCCGGTGGTCTTTGCTGGGATGAGGTTGGTGCTGGTTATATGCTCGGCAATCATTCAGGCTTGTTTGTGGCCGGCGAGATGCTGGACTGGGAGGCTCCAACCGGTGGCTACCTGCTGACCGCCTGTTTTGCCACTGGCAGAGCCGCGGCGAGATCCATGTTGTCTTGGCTGAACCTGTAGAGTCTGTCTGGTTCAATCTGAACCTGACAGACTCTACAATTCTTTGTTTTCGTTTGTCTTTTCTGGA
>DNPN01000068.1 GCA_003501385.1 Rhizobium sp.
GGGTGTGGAGGTGTTTTTGCAGCCCAGAAACATTTGCGTCGTGTACTGTGGTTCAATCTGAACCTGACATACTCTAAAGCATGTCGCGTTTTATTGTCCTCAATAAAGCGATAACGTACATGCGGCTAAATAAGAGATAAAGCCTGTCGCAGTGAATCCTATTCACTGCGACAGGCTTTAGCGCATATAAACGAGGAATTTGCGAATTTTATTCGCAATCATGAAGTGTAGAAGCGCGTATTGTTTTTGCACGCTTTATGACAAAAAAAGTCAAATAGCTGCCGCGAGATAGCAACAGCTTTGCTATGAATGGAAAAGCAAAAACCATCCCATAGATGGACACTTTAAGGTATATTTTACTTAGGGTGCGTTGCAGAAATTCGCGCAAATGTCACAATTGATTAAACAAAAATTAAGCGATTCAAGGAGATTTTGTCCTCGAGTGGTTTGCCTGAACGCCTTGTATCCAGGAGCTTGTCGGGCAAAAGTCGAACTCGGTTTCCCCGGGAAGCAAAACTTAAACAAAGGGATCAAGGGTCGGTCCGGTTCGACGCAGACCTGACGGGTTCTGGAAAAAATTTCTAAAATGTTGTTTGAAATTCAAACGACATTATTCAAGAATTTCCTAATTCATTTATTGGCCGTTGCGCACGGGATAGTCTAAATATGATCAAAAACCTTCATCTGATGACCAAGATCCTGATTGCGGCCTCTGCGGCTGTGATTCTGGTCCTTTCGGGCTTTTCTTTCTACATCGATCAGTTGCAGCGCAAGACCATTGGCAATGCGGTGACCAATGAAATCAATTCATCCGGCCTTCAGGCGTCGCAAAGCATTGCAAACTGGCTGAATGCGCGCGTGATGTTGACCGAGCTTGAGGGCAATGCAGCAGGGCGAATAGGATCTGTCGACGGCATCCTGTCGGAGTTCGACAATCCAGTGCTCTTGCGTGAGTTCATGTCCACCTATGTCGGCCATCAGGTCGATGGCAAGTTTACCTCGGTTCCCTTCCAGCCTTTGCCAGCCGGTTATGATCCTCGCATTCGTCCGTGGTACCAATTGGCGGTCAAGGCCAATAAAATCGTGCTGACCGATCCCTATGTGGATGCATCCACAGGCCAGTTGATCTTGAGTGCTGCCGTGCCGGTGAAGCGGGATGGCCAGCTTTACGGGGTGGCGGCTAGCGACTTTTCGTTGAAAACTCTGGTGAGTATGGTCGGAGCCGTGGATATGGGCGGCAAGGGGTCGGCCTTCCTGATCAATGGTAATGGCACCATTCTTGTCCATCCGGACCAGACGCTGGTGACCAAAAAACTCTCCGATGTTTTTCCGGTTGCGACACCGAAAATTGGTGGTGGCCTCGTGGAAACCACCTTCAAAAACAAACCGGTTCTGGTCAATATCGTGCAGATCAAGGGTCTGCCGATTGATAACTGGTATCTGGCCTTGGTGGTCGATCAGGAAAAAGCCTTCGCGGCGATTGATGATTTTCGCATTGCCGCCGTTATCGCCACCATCATCGGTGTGATCGCCATGGTCGGTATTCTGGCTTTTGTACTATTACGCATGGTGGTGCGCCCCGTTGTCAGCATGACAAAGGCGATGAGCAAGCTCGCGGCTGGCGATGTATCTACGCCTATACCGGGCACAGAGCGCAGCGATGAGATTGGGCAGATGGGCGCGGCTGTTGCCGTATTCCGCGACAATGCCATTGAGCGTGTTCGGCTGGAGCGTGAGGCCGACGATACGCGCACTATGAGCGATCAAGAGCGCCGTGAACGGGAAGCCATCAAGGCGAAGGAAGCGGAACAGGTTTCGTTTGCCGTGCATGCTCTGGCGACAGGCCTTGGTTATCTTGCTGACGGCGATCTTGCCCACAATATTGAAACGCCGTTTGCGGGAGATCTGGAGCGCTTGCGTCTCGATTTCAATACGGCGGTGGCCAAGCTGAATGATGCCATGACTGCGGTCGGCCGGAATGCCAGAGAAATCGATGGTGGTGCCATGGAAATCCGAGGTTCTGCCGATAATCTGGCACGCCGAACCGAGCAGCAGGCCGCATCCGTTGAAGAAACAGCCGCCGCGTTGGAGCAGGTGACAACCACTGTGAAGGACAGTGCGCGTCGCGCCGATGAGGTGGGGCAGATCGTGGCCCGTGCCCGTTCTGAAGCGGAAAAATCTGGTGCCATTGTGCGCAATGCTGTCGATGCCATGGAAGCCATTGAAAAGTCATCCAGCGAAATTTCAAACATCATCGGTGTGATCGACAAAATCGCATTCCAGACCAATCTTCTGGCCTTGAATGCTGGCGTGGAAGCCGCACGTGCGGGTGAAGCAGGCAAGGGCTTTGCCGTTGTGGCCCAGGAAGTGCGCGAACTGGCACAACGCTCTGCGAAAGCGGCCAAGGAAATCAAGCAATTGATTGGCGTTTCGGGCGATCAGGTTGTGGCAGGCGTATCGCTGGTTCACCAGACCGGCCAGGCGCTAGACGGTATTGTGCGTGAGGTTCAGGACATCAACAGGCATATCAGTGCCATTGTCACGGCCTCGCGTGAACAGTCGCAGGGGCTTCAGGAAATCAACACGGCGGTGAATATCATGGATCAGGTCACCCAGCAGAATGCGGCCATGGTGGAGCAACAGACTGCTGCAAGTCACGGTCTGGCACAAGAGGCGGCTTCTTTGACGGCTCTGCTGGCACAATTCAAGCTGGGACGAACCACGGCAGCGAGTGCGCGTCGGATTGCCTGATTTTTCAATGGCTTGGAAAACGAAAAAACGGCACCGAAATCTGGTGCCGTTTTGCTAGAGTTTGTCAGGGAAAAGT
>DNPN01000171.1 GCA_003501385.1 Rhizobium sp.
AGATGCCGCAGTCGCGTCCGCCCAGACGGAAGAAAAGGCCACCGCCGAATGAAAACTGTGACCCTGACCAAAGATCTCCGGCCATGGCGCGCAGGGGATGACATTCATGTTGAGGACGATGTGGCGAAGTCGCTGATTGCGTCCAAAGAAGCCAAAAGCATGCGGCCATTCAGCCCTACTGGATACCAAACCCGCGAAATGTCGGCTGATGAGAATGCCGGCCGTCAAAACTACCGCATCAAGGCAGTAGAAAGCGGGTTTCGCGCGTTCTCGGCCAAGCTGGCTGTGTCACTGGCCGCGCCATCATTGCCCAAGAAGCAAAAGGCAAAAGCCTGATGGCCTGCCGCTCTGCCACCACCATTGTCACGCCTGCATCCACCTATGTGCTGACAACGCTGGATGACGTAAAGGCGGAACTGTCGATCACCGGCACGGACAATGATGCTTTGCTTTTGCGCTATATCAGGGCATCGTCCAAGGCGATTGAGCAATATTGCAACCGTGTTTTTACGCTGGAAACCATCAAGGACGAATTTTGGCCAGATCGTGAGCCTTATGCGTACCAACTGGCCCCGGCAATTAGCAGCCTGCAACTCAGCCGCTGGCCTGTTGTATCGGTCACCAGCGTCACAGAAAATGCATTGCCATTGGTGGAAAACACCACCTTTCGCGTCAATGCCGAGGTTGGCGCACTTTGGCGGCTGGATGATCTGGCCTATCCGAATGTGTGGCGGTCATGGCCGATTGTTGCCATCTATCAGGGTGGCTATGACAAAATTCCGGAAGATGTGCAGGATGCTGCAATTCGTCTGGTGAAGGCCCGCTATCTGGCGCGCGGCAGAGACCCATTCCTGAAATCGGAAGACATTCCCGGCGTTCGCTCGGTGCAATATTGGGTGGCTACCGGCGACGACGCTGGCAACATGCCGCCTGATGTCGCCGACATCCTGTCTAATTACCGTCAGATCGTGAGCGTTTGATGACCGCTGAAATCGCCGCATTGGATAATGCTCTGACTCGCGGTGAAAACGTCACCCTGCGCCGCACAGTCAAGCGGGCTGGCGCTGATGTTGTCGTCGATGTGGTTTGCCGCGCAGCTGTGCGGGTGGTTTCCGCTGATCAGATCTTGGGCACGATCACTCAGAACGATCTGAATGTGGTGATGTCGCCAACGCAGATCTTGGCGGCAGATTGGCCGGGGCAGAATGACAGCATCACCTCGGGCAATGTTGTTGATCAGCATGTTCCGAAATCGACCGACAAGATGATCGTGCAGGGCAAGGAACGGCAGGTGCGCAGCGCAAAGCCCATTTATGTCGGCGGCGTCTGGGTGCGTACTGATATGGTCGTGGCAGGTTGAGATAGGTGAATTATGAAAGTTTTCATTGAAGCGAATGGACAGGTGCGTGGCACAACCGTCAAGGATGAACATGGTAACGGAATTCTGGGTGTCTCTGGGGTAGAGTTTGCCCACCATGTCGGAGATATGCCTGCAGCAAGGCTTACAATCATCCTTCCGGTTGTTTCCATTGAGTGCGAGGCTAAAGCTTATGGCCCTGATGGAAGAGAAATAATAAAGATTATGTATGCTGATGGCACAGAGACTGAATACTGATGGCCAGCAAGATGCAATTCTTTGAGCGGGATTTGAAGCTGGCGACGGCTGGTCTTGAACCCGGTGCCATCAATGCGGCGCTGGCGGCATTTGCGAAGAAGGAATTGCAGCGCGTTATTTCATCGGGGCAGGCGTCCACGACCTATGAACGTTATGTCAATGGCAGGTCTGGTGCTGCGGAAGAGACCGTTAAGGCACCCGGCCCAATCGTCTACCAGTTTGTGAACTGGCCTTTGCTGATCCGCGATGCAATCTCTGAGTTGAAAACGCGGGTGCCGGTCAAGTCCGGGCGTTATGCAGGCGGTTTCATGGTTATCGCCAATCAGGCCGTTGTGCGCAATTATGCTGCCATCCCGGTCAATGCTGAGGTGATCATCATCAACGTACGCCCCTACACCCGAAAAATGGAAAGCGGCGCGAACAAGACCGGCAAACGGCATTTCGAAGCAACGAAGAACGCTTTGGCTTCCCGATTTCGTGGCGTCTTCGATGTGGATTTTCGCTATTTGTCGGTTTCGGGTGGCCTTCAAAATGGTGTGCCGTACATCCTGAAAGTCGGTGCCCGTGCGCGAAAAGCGGCACAAAACAATAGATCAAGTGCTTTCCGTGCTGGCCGGGAAGCGCTTTCGGTTCGCAAAGACCGGCAGGCTGGAATGCCGATCACCTATCCAGCCCTGATCATCAACGCGGTGTAATCCATGGCCAGCCCTGAAGTCTTCGAAGCATTCCAGTCCACCCTGAATGCGGGCTGGACCACGACCGGAATCGTCTATGAAAACGATTTTGACCAAAATTACACGGAAGCGGGCCTGCCGTTTGTTTATGTCGAGGTCTACGGCGATACGCTCAATCAGGAAACGGTTGGTGCGCCGGGCCAGAACATGTGGCGTGAAGAGGGCGCGGCCTATCTGCACGTCATGGTCAAATCCGGTACCGGCAGCGCCGAGGCGCGCAGCTGGGCCAAGCAATTGCTGGCGCTGTTTCGTGAGCAATCCATTGTGGTCAACGCCACCACGGGCGAGACCTTGCATATGCCGCAGATGAGCATTGGTGCCGGTGAACCGGGCAAGGATTTCCCGGAATATTGGGCCATGACGGTGACAATCACATGGTACCGCCGCGACATTACCGGCACCTAAAACAGATCCGACACAGAACCCACAGGCGCATTGTGCGCCCGCTCAAAAACCCACGCATAGAAGGATCCTCTTATGACCGTAGCTGACGGCAGTCAGGTCCGTCTTGCCGATGTGTCGGAAGCGACCATTGGCACGACGCCCGCCACCCCAACATTTCAGGTCATGCGCTATGTGACCTCTGATGTGAAATTGTCCAAGCAGACCGATGTCCCCAACGAAGTGCGGGCAGACCGCAACGTCAGCACCATCACCGATGTTGGTCGCTCTGTCACCGGCAACATCAATACACTGTTGAGTTACGGCACATTTGATACATGGCTGGAGCGCCTGCTGTGCTCAACATGGAGCACAAACGTGCTCAAAAACGGCATCACGCCGAAAACTGGCACACTGGAACAGTTTTTCGAGCAGGGCGCGACGGACACTTATATCCGCTATCAGGGTGTCCGCTGGAACACGCTCGATCTCAGTTTGACGGCGCGTAAATCGGTCGAGGCCAATTGGGGCATCATGGGCATTCGTAGCCCCACGCCCACATCGGCCATCATCACAGGGGCCACTTATACCGACCCGACAACGTCTTCGGTTTTCAATGCCGGGCTCAATGTCGCCTCGTTGGCGCTGACTGGTGTTACCAATTCGCCAAAGATGCAAAAACTGACTATGCGCATCAACAACAACATTTACCAGAATGATGTTGTTGGTTCTTATGAGCCTTACGGCCATGGTCTTAGCCGGTTTGAAGTCACAGGCACCATGACCACCTATTTCGAGAACCTTGACACCTATCAGGCCATCCTTGACCATTCTGATGTCTCGCTGGCTTTCACCCTGCTGGATGCGGACGCGAAATCCTACGCCTTCAGCCTGCCAAAGGTGAAGTTGTTGGATGGTGGTCCAACGGGTGTTGGCAACGGTCAGCCTGTTCTTCTCGATGTGCCATTCCAGGCCTATTACGATGCCACATCGATAGCCTCGCTATCGATCACGCGGAGCGGCTGACATGGTTGATGAGGTCGAATCTCATGAAGCTGCGTCCGCCGCGACTTCCACAACCTTCGTACCAAGCATTTCCTTCCGGGGCTACCCGGATGGCATCACGGAAGTGCATTTTTCGGCAGGCGTGGAAAGCGCGCCTGTTTCGCCAGAATTTGCCGCGCTGATGCGGGCAAAAGGCTTGGTGTCCGACAGCAAAACCACCAACGAGGCTGCGGCAAGCTGAGGCTTTCGCAGTAAACGGGCGGCGGGTGTTGTCGGGCACCCGCCGTCTATCCTTCCGACAGAGGAACCATGAACATGGCCATTAAACTTGAATCTCTGAAAGCTGATCTGGACCGAGAAACCAAGGGCGATTGGGTGGATCACCCCGATATTCCGGGCCTTCGCTTGAAAGTGTCATCGCTATTCAAGCCAGAATATACCACAGCCCGCGAAATGGCTTACAAGCGTCTCTCGGCTATTTACAAGGGCGATTCCATCCCTCAGCTAGTGTTGAGCACAGAACTTGGTGGGCTGTATGCCAAGTATATTCTGCATGATTGGGAAGGGCTGGATGTGCCTTATTCCGAAGCGACGGCGGAAAAGTACCTGACTGATCCCGCATACAGGCTGCTGGTCTCCGCAGTAGAATGGTGTGCGGGCAAACTCGCCGAGATCCGGGTTGAATATGTGGAGCAAGACGCAAAAAACTCCGGAAAGCCTTCCGCTGGCGCATGAAGCGTGCGGGGGCAACCCAGAAAGAACGTGAGTTTCAGGACTGGTTGGCAGAACTGGCCCTGGAATACCCCGATGAAAAATGGCTTCAGCCTCAACAGGATGATGTCATCGATTTTCAGATTGAGCCTTGGCACAATCTGTACTTTCGGGCCTTTGATGATCTGCAATATGACCGCTTCTTTGGTGCCATGGGCGGCGAGGGGCCTATTACCTATCTGGCCCTTAGCCAATGGGCTCGTGACCACGCCGTGTTTGGCGAGGATTTCCATGAGTTCAAGATTTTCATGAATGCCATTGATGGCGAATGGCTCCAAATGCAGCGGGAACGGGCGGATGCCGCCCGCAATAAAAAAAAGCGCCGCGAAGAGCTGGCATAACCACCTTATAGGATATGACGAATGACTGTTGAGATCAACACGCTGCGCGTGGTGTCAGAAATGGACTCGTCCTCCTATGAGGCGGGTGCGCGCCAGAAGGCTGCGGCGGATGATGTCATGGTGGCGTCTGCCCAGAAGGCTGGGCAGGCGTTCACACAGCTCGATCAGAAGATCAGCAACAGTGCCAACGCGACAGAACGTCTGAAACGCACCTATGTTGATGGTTATGCCAGTGCGCAGCGGTTCAATCAGGCAATCGATAATCTGAGCCGTAGTATCGAGCGTGGCAACATCTCGCTGGAAGATGCATCCGGTGTGCTGGATGGCATCTACCGCAAGCATAATATGGTGGCCGACAGTTCACGCTTTGCCGCAAAGGGGCAGCTTGAATTTGCGACTGCTGTTGATCAACTCAACGCAAAACTGATTGCGCAGCAGAATATCAAGCCTGCAAACCAGAACCTGAATCTATCCGGGCGGATCAACCAGTCTCTCAATGTCCAGAGCGATTTTGGTGGTGCCAGTCGTTCGGCGGATATTGCCGCGTATGCGTCTGAAATGGATAAGCTTCAGGCGAAATTTGACCCTCTTTTTGCAGCATCGCAGCGATATGTCGGCGCGCTGAATGAGATCAATAATGCAGAACGTGTTGGCGCTATTTCTGCATCAATCGCAACGCAACAAAGGCTCAAAGAGGCAGACGCCTACCGTGTCTTAAAAAACGAGATACTGCAGGCGAACCAAAGCATGAGTTTGGCTGGACGGGTCAATCAGTCACTCAACGTTAGAAGCGATTTTGGTGGTGCCAGCCGGTCAGAAGATATTGCCGCTTATGGATCTGAACTCGATAAATTGCGGGCAAAATACAACCCTATGTTTGGGGTAATTCGCGAATATAAGACCGAATTGGAAGATATTCGGAAAGCGCAGAAGGTTGGTGCAATTGGGGCTGATGAGATGGCGGCTGCAACCAGCCGTTTGCGACAATCAACGCTTGGAAGCATAGCAGCTCTTAAAGGCCAAAAACAGGGCATGTCAGATGGTCGGCAATCATTCGCCGCGACGAATATTGCCTATCAGGCACAGGATGTGATTACACAGGCGGCGATGGGTGGCGCATCGCCAGCTATGATCGCCTTGCAGCAAGGCCCACAGGCTGCCATGTCGTTTCAGGGCATGTCGGCCCGGCAGGCAATATCTGCTATTGGCGGTGCGGCCGCATCAATTGTTAGCCCGATTTCGCTGGCGACAATTGCGATTACAGGTTTGCTTGCTGCGGGCATTGGTTATTTTTCCCGAATTTCATTTGGGGCCAAAAGCGCTGATGAAGTGTTGAAAGAGCACCAGCTTGCAATCCAAAAAATCAAGGAAACTTACGATGCGGCTTCGAAATCGCGAGATCAATTTGGCCAGCGTGCACAGACAGAATTGCGATATCTCTCCAATACCGATCAAACCCAGTTGCAAAAGTCACTTGAGCAAAGCCTGAAAGCGTCCAGCTTGAAATTGACGCCAGCAATTGACCTTAGCCAATACGACTATGCTGGCGCTGATATTGCTGGAACGCAAGAACAGCAGTTCAAAGACAAATATGGAGCCTATTCGCAAGCTGTCTTTGAGTTTTCTCAGAGCGCAAAAGTTGGTGCTGGTGATGTCGCTGCATTCCGTGAGGAAATCCAGCGGATTGCCAACATAGATCCATCGAACAGGGTTCTTCAGGAAAACGCTAAATCAATTCTGGATATTACCAACAACGCATCTGAGGCTGCAAAGGCTTTGGAAGAGTTGACGCAAAAACAGCGTGAATATGAAATCACGTTTTCAAGAACACAAGCTGCCGCCAATATGCAGAAATACAATTCTGAAAATGGCGAAAAAATGCGTGATATGCAGCGCCAGCAAAATGCTACGCTCATCGGTATCGGTGCCCGGTCTCCGCAGCAGCTTGAAAGAGCGGCCCGCGCGCGGGAAGAGGCCAAGGCGGTTGACCCAACGGAAAGCCCGCAGACTCGTCAGTTCCGCATTGATAGCGCCGGTATGATTGCTCGGCGTCAGGCTGAGCAGCAGCTTACGCAATCGCAGAATGAGCGGGTGCGGTCGTTGAATGCCTCAGTTGACGCGCAGAAAAACGAACTTTCTCTGATTGGGAAAACAGGTGGCGAACTGGCCTCGCTCCAGATGCAATATCAGCTGATCGCATCTTTGCGCGAAAACGCTGCGCGCACTGGTGCAAAGGTCGATGAGGAAGAAATTGCATATATCAAGCAAAGGGCTGATGAGGCTGGTCGCTATGTCGATCAAATCAACAAAGCCAAGTTTCAGGACGATCTGTCGTTCCAGCAGCGCCAGCTTGGGCGCAATGCCGGTGATCAGCAGATTGCCACGCAATTGCGCGGCGCTGGCCTGCCGGAAGATCTGAAAAGCGGCGAGGCCAACCAGTTGCGCAGCATGGCACAACAGCAGGCGGCGAAAGCGCAGCTCAATTCGTTCTATTCGGATTTTGTCAGCAGCTTGCGCAACAATGGTGGTGATGCTGGTAAGGCCTTTGGTGATGCCTTCAAAAATACCTTGTTGAACTCTGCCACCAAAATGGGCGAGCAGGCCATGGACAAAATCTTTGGCTGGTTAGTCAGTGGCTTGCAGTCACAGGGTGGAAGTCAGGCGGGTGGTGTTGGCGGGCTGGTGAGTAAGGGCCTTGGCTTCACGGGTGGTGTTGCCAGCCAATCATTCGGAGGTGCCGCCAACGATAACCGCTCTATGACCGGATCGATGTCGCAATATGCGGCTGCCACCAAGGATATTGAAAGCAGCGGTAATTATTCGGCACTTGGCCCGGTCACGAAGAACGGTGATCGAGCCTATGGTGCCTATCAGGTCATGGGCTCCAATATACCGAGTTGGACAAAGCAGGCCGTTGGCCAATCCATGACGGCGGAAGAATTCCTGAAAAATCCATCGGCACAGGATGCTGTATTTAACCAACAGTTTGGCAAGTCTGTCAGTAAATATGGCAATCCGCAGGATGCAGCGAGTGTCTGGTTTACCGGCAGGCCGCAGGCGCAAGGTGCGAATGCCAAGGATATTTTGGGCACCAGTGGTACGCAATATGTCGATAAGTTCAATTCAAGCTTATCGAAGGGAAGCGTGGAAATGGACTCTGTCACAAAAAGTATGGGTGGTTTCGGCTCTGGAATAAGCCAGGTTGGTAAATCACTTACTGGAAAATCGGGCGGGGTTGCCAATGTTGCCGGTGGCTTTGATTGGTCCAGCCTCACAAGTCCCAGCTTTAAAACCAATACGACGCTGAGCGATATTCTTGGCGCTCCGGGTGGTAAAACACCCGCTGGATTTTCCGGCAGCCAAGGTGGAGATTCTGGCATTTTCAGCCTTTTCGGCAGTCTGGCAAAAAGCTTTGGTGGGCTTTTCCACTTTGCCGATGGAACCGAAAGTGCGCCGGGCGGGGTGGCCATGGTGGGTGAGCGCGGGCGTGAGTTGGTCAATCTGCCGCGCGGCAGCCAGGTGGTGCCAAACCACCGGACGGAAAGCCTGATCGCAGCAAACAAAAATGGCAGTGCCGGTTTCTCAGGTCGGCAGGCGTCGCCGCAAGTCCATGTGACGATTATGGGCAACACCTATTCAGACGGGCATTTGCAAAGTTCGATCAATAGTGCTGTTCAGCAAGGGCTTCAGACACAGCAGATCAATAATCGACGTGGTGGCACCGGCATTGAATACGACCGTTGGAACAAGGATAAGGGTTGATCGTGGGTCGTTATACCAATCTGCTGACGCTTGACATTGATTTTATCAAGCCGGGATCGATGGAATTCGATGTGCAAGCCAATGCCATTGATGGCGGACGAAACCTGCAAAATGAATCGATTTCATCAGAAATATCGGGTGGCGGTTTTGTCACTGCCACCTATGAAAATTGCTACGCGCAACAGCCTGAAGAGCATGAATATTTCACATGGCTTGCGTCCAGACTGAACGGCTCTTTCCGCTTTATCAACGTGCCGCTGAAGACGGATTGGCAGGGGCCTTTCCCTATCATTGAGCGCCGCCCGGTCCCGATCATAACCGGGATTCCGCATTCCGATGGCTCGTTGTTTTCTGATTATTCCGGATATAGCCAGGCAACAGTTTTCGCAACGGTGCTGGCAAACGCTGCGCTTAATTCAGGCCAACTGTCGGTGCGTCTTTACGGTGCGACCCGTAATATCCGGTGGTCTGATTGGTTCTCGATCTATCATGAAACCAGCAAGGGTTGGCGTGCTTATCGCAATTGGGATGTGCTGACAATGTCGGCGCAAGGAACTGAAACCATCAGCGGGGCAGATTTGACCTATCGCGATTATGTCCTCGCAATCCAGCCTGCGTTGCGCGAAGCGGTAACAGCCGGAACGCGGGTGGAATTTGCCAGACCGCGTTTTGTGGCGAAAATCGCGCCCGGGCAAAAAATTTCGACCAAGATTGAGAGTTTTTGGGTGACGCGACCAAACATGCAGTTTGTCGAGGCGTTTTGATCAATGGCATATAGTGTCATTTATGTCCCAGAATCGATTACCAAAGAAATGGAGGGGTCGCATCAGCTTGGGATTTTCGTGAACATTCAGACGGACCCAGCTCTGCATTTATGGTTTGGGGTCAACGATATTCCGGCACAAATTGATGCGGTTGACGCTGACGGCACTGTCTATCTCGGTTGTGGGTATCTCAACGGCCTTCCGACGTTGGAAACACAGATCAATGGCACATCCGATAGCATTGAGCTGTCATTGTCTGGGCTCAACCCGGCAACTGGAACGTCGTTGCTGAACAGCATTCCGGCTGTTCGAGGATGCGAAATCTATACTGGGCTGACAACGCTAGACCAATATTACCAGCCAATGTCAGCCATCATCCCGATATGGCAAGGAAAGGCATCGCACACCGCAATTGAAAGCCCTGCGGTCAGCGGAACCGACAACCGGTCCATGTCCATTTCTCTGGTCTGCACCACCGGATCGGACACGCGCTCGCGTCCATCGTATGCGCGCTGGTCAGATGCGCAGATTCAGGCAGAGCACCCGGGCGATTTATTCGGGCAGCAAACTTCCCGGCTTGCGCGTGGCGTTCAACCTGCTTGGCCAAATTTCTAGAGGTATTATGGACATTCATCAATTCATTCGCGCACCGCATCGTTTTAGGTGGGGCGGTGCGGGCTTGCGCGCTGATGACCGGACGCGCGGCGATGATTGTATGACCTTTGCCGCGACTTGGTGCTTTGAAACGACAGGGATTGATCCTGCAAAAAACTTGCGTGGAACCTATCGTGACCGAGAGAGTGCGCATGCTGTGATGCAATCATTCGGTGGCCCGCTGTCATTTATGTCTGCGCATCTTGAGCCTCTTGGCGCAAAACGTGTGCAGGCTCCAGCGGATGGCGATATTGGCCTTTGTGAAATGCTTGCGGGCGAGACGACAGAATCCGTAACTCTGACATTGGTTGGTGCGGTTTGTTTTGGGCCTATCTGGGCATCAATTTCGCCGGTTGGAGTATCAATCCGCCCGGCCAAACCGGTTGCAGTCTGGAGGCTGCCAGCGTGACCTATAGCAAAGAATGGTTTCCCAGAAATCTTTCTGAGAATGCAGAAAGTGCCGAGATTTTGCGGGTTGTGTGGACGCAGGATCTTCTGAACAGCACATTTTTGCGTAGAGGCCCGGCTGTGCATTATGACCCGATCTTCACACCGTTTTTTGCGTCAATCGGGTTGACGGGAACAATTGCAGGAACAACAATTGCTACTGCTGCGGTTGCATCTGCAATTGCAACAACGGCGTTGTCCATCGGGCTGCAATTGCTGTTGGCCCCAAAACCGCCAAAGCCCGATGATGGCAAGGTGCCGGTCACTCAAGCCGTGCCTTACAGGCAATGGGCCGTTGGCCGGTTGCGCGTTTCCGGGGCCTATATGCTCTGGGAGGCGAAAGGATCTGCCCTTTATTCCGTGCAGGCGCTGACTGGCCATCGGATCCGCAACATAAACCGTTATTGGCTGCACGATGACGAAATCACCGACAATATCGACGGTGACGGTTACACCAATTTTGGTGATGATCCTTACAAGAATAACGTGCGCGTATTTCATCGTTTGGGCCTCGATGTCGAAACGCCCTATTCTGAAATCGTCAACGGCTATAGTGGCGTTGATGGTCTCGGTGGCGAGGGTATTTGGACCAACCAGCATATCGGTCACGGCACTGCATCCGTTGCGATGGTTTGCAGGCAAGCCAAAGCATCCGAACAGGCGGCGCGCTTTCCGTTTGGTGCGCCGCGGCTATCTGTCGAAGTTGATGGAGCTTATGTCTGGGATTTTCGTGATAGTGCGCAAGACCCTGAAAATCCGGAAACGTGGGTTTGGAGCCGAAATGGTGCGTTGATTTTGGCATGGAATCTGTGTTTCAACCCGTACGGAGAGCGCCGTGATTACAAGAAGGCCATCCTGCCGGTGCTGGATATGTGGCAGGAAGAGGCCAATATCTGCGATGAAGATGTGCCAACGGCTGCTGGTGGCACGGAAAAGCGCTATTGGGTCAGCGGGTTTGATACGACTGAGCACGATCCCAAGGTTAGCAACAACTACATCATGGCTGCCATGGATGGATGGATTTGTTATCGCGGCGACGGCGCTGTGCTTCTTACCGTTGGGAAATTTCGAGAGAGCCGCGTTGCCACTCTGACAGATGCCAACTTGATGGGCTATCGGATGCAGCACGATGTGTTGCCGCAGGACGAATGCAACCGTCTGGTGCCAAAATTCAATTATCCAGATACGGATTATTCCGAATCCGATACCGACTTTTTCGAGGATGAAACCGCGCAGACAACAATTGGCCGTGTGTTGTCAAAAGAGGCAAATTATCTGTGGTGTACGCAATGGCGGCAGGCCCGCCGACTTGGCAAACGTGATTGGTTGCGCATCCGCCAGAAGGTCAGCGGCACATTCGATGTCAGGCTTTCCGGAATCAATGCCGTTTATGCTCGGTGGATTCGGTTGAGCACACCCATTGGCCTGCCGGATTACGATGGCACCTTGATCGAAAATAAAAAATCCGTTGTGGCCTTGACCAAGGGTGGTTTCACCATGAATTGGATGAAGCATCCAACTCCAGAAGAGATTGAAGCTTGGGATCCTGCAACAGATGAAGGGCAAAAGCCGCCTGTCCCGAGCAAGCCAAATCCGGCAAATCTGGACGCGCCCGTCATTTATTCGGTTGTGCCCAACGCCAGTGGCTCTGGGTCTGTTTATCTCGCGATAAGGATAATTGACCCGGGCGATGACAGTCTGTCGCTTAAAATACGCTATCGTCTCGAAGACAACGGTTCTGGTGTGTCAGGAGACTGGGTCTATCAAACGTTTTCTGAATTCACGGCTTCAGGCGGCTATATTGATGTCAGTTCGACCACCGTGCCGAGCAATACCACGCTCGAAGTGCAGGCAGTTTGGTTTACGGCCGCAGGCAAATATTCGGACTATTCGGCAACCGATACCGTTTTCACAACGGCTGACCCAACAGCACCAAACTCTGTGTCGGTTACCAGCGTCATGACTGGCGTTCCGGGCGAAGTCACAATTCGTTGGACCGCGCCAAACAGCACCAATTATGCCGGTGCAAAGGTCTATTGGAACACAGTCAACAATCCATCGACGGCGACATTCAATAGCCCGCAGGAGTATGGCACTCCCAACAGCTCTTACAGCCGCACAATCACACTTTCCGCAGGCACATATTACGGGTGGGTTTCATCCGTGAATGCTTCCGGTGTTGAAGGCACAAAGACCGCCACGGGCGTGTTTACCGTCTCCTGACCTGCAATCCAAAAATCACGTTGACTCTGGCTATGTGCTGGAGCGAATAAGCATGGAGAATTTCAATGGCTGGCGAGATCCAAGCTGCATTCGATTCTGTATATCAAGACGGCCCTTCCAATGCCCCAGACAATCCCATCAAACCACTAATTCGTACGCAGATTGGTACTCTGCTTGAAAGCAAGATTTCTGGGCTTGAAGCCATCGTTGGTGACCTTGAATCATCTGGCGCTCTAATAGGCGTCGAAGATTTGCCAAGTGCTGGCGAGAAATTTGACGATTGCAAGGCGCTAAATCTCAACACCTCTGTCTCGGGTGCAACGACCACTTTTTCTGTCGAAGGCTACCCAATCGGCTTTGTTGTTCCCTCAAATTCAGACGGCCATTCGGCTAACATCTCTACCTATCCTCTCTCGGACCCAAACGAAATAGCAGCTTTGGCGGGGAGAACAATTTATATCACTGCCGTATTCGACGCGACTTCCGGTTTTCTTGACCGCGTTCCACTCAGCACGGCTTACGTGGACATCGGGCGTGGGCAGGGTGTTAATGGCGGAAATCTGATTTCTGATACGCAAGTTGGTGGGACACTGACGAGAACGGTAGGGTATACTGTTATTGGCAATGAATCTGCAATTGGGCTGATAGCGCAAGTTTCTCTCGCAGCCGTCGCCGCGCCATCGATCGCATCTCTAACACTGCGTTCGGTCACCTATCGCGTTGTAAGTACTCCAAGCGCATCGTCTGGTTCAGAGAATATCGAGCTTGCTCTTCGTGGTATGGCGCAATCACGTTTTGGCGTCTCTATCACAGATGAGAAATACGAAAATTCTGGAGTAGTTGCGGCTGGAGTTTCATGGCTGCGTGACGCAGATACCAATTATATCAACGGATGGTCTATACCAGCCGGGACAGCGGGTGGATTCACTTATATTAATTCGGTCTGGTATCCGGAGGATAATGACGCGCTTTATCTCGGTGGCGCGAACATTCGCGTTACTATTGTGCTTGAAACCTCACCTGATTATGCAAGAGTGGTTACTCCCCTAGTCGGGGCATTCATTCGCCCAACAGGTGGTGCGATATTGACTGACCATCGTATTCTTTCACAGTATAGGTCAAGCACTATCAGGACGTACGTAGTAGAAGGTATTGCTGCGACCGGCTTAGAACAGTTCAACGTTACACTGCAAAACGGCGTGCAGTCTGGAGGTGTTGTCTCTAGTGACATGACCACATTGACGACTGATACAATGACGATTCTCAATGTCATCGTTGAGGTCATTGATGCTCCAATTGCTGGAATTACGGGCGCAATGGCAACAGCAAAACTGAGGTCGAATATCACTTCACGACTCGCGATGAAGCGCAATCAACTCCGCGCAAGTGAAAAAAACAAGACAGTTAAGGTTGCCCCTTCGGGAGGAGATTTTACAAGTCTCGCAACAGCGATGGCGGGAACCGGGGCTGGTGTTCGCTTCGCTATCGACGGAACCTATTCTCAAGCTGGATCCAGCTCACCGTTTTTCTTCCCAACGCTGGATGATCTGGAATTTGCAGGCGTCGGTCAGCGCAAGCCGGTCTTTGCCTTCACTCAAGCGCAAAATGCAACATTGGCAAATATAACCAGCAATTCGACCTGCGATTCTCACTATAATGCCGTGTTTCGCAATCTGTGGATGACGGCAGAAAATGCCCGCTATGTCATCCATGCCGATGCCTCCAATTCGTTCTTTCGCAAGAAAACCGTGTTCGAAGAATGTTACCTCGAGCATAAAGGCAATGAGTCTGCCAGAGCCTATGTCGTCGCGAATGGTGGCACAAGCAGCGATGTCTGGTCCAACTGTTATGCTGTGGGTGCTGGCATTCCGGACGGTGGTGCAATGGTCGTGCGCAACTCCGTCCTGCTGGGGTATAATGCGGATGCGCTGCATTGCCATAATTGGGGGCCGTGTGAGCAGCCTGTAACCCTTGACGTTGAAGGCTGTATCCTTGACGCGAGACCTCTGAGCGCAGGCTCCAGCAAATATTCGTTCTATTGGGGCAATTTAGGATCATTGCAGAACGATGTCGTACGAGTGGTTGGCAACACACTTGGTGGACCGGTGGCACTCGGCTCGTCACCTTGGCTTCTTACTGACCCTGCCCAGGTGCCTGCGAATAAAATGCTCGCGTCGGTGACCGGCTATAGCAACACTCCAGCGCCATACGTTTTAGAGGATGATGGATCGCGTGCGCTGCGCATCACCAGCGCTACCACTGGCACATCGTCTTCTGTGGTTGTCTCTGGAACTGGTGCTGATGCTTTGTTTGGTGGCTCTATCGATGTGGCTGGTGCTGTCGGCCTCGCGGGCGCAAGCTATGGCTATCTCGATTGCGGTGATCACCTTGTTGGGCAGAATGCCGATCAGGCCGTGACACAGATAGGAAAACGTCTTGGCAATTGCTCGTCTGTCAACAAGACGTTGACCGTTCTTATTGATGGATCAACCACTAAAACAGTCACCTTCAATCAGGATTATACGTCCGTCAGCAACACGACGATCCTGGCCTCGATCAATACGGCACTTGGCAGCTCCGCGACGGCTGATCTATTCAATGTCAACGAGCTATTCCGGCCTCGGTTCACCGACGAGGAGCGGCGCGTCTATAATGCTGGCGCGACAACAATCAAACGCAAGATGGCTGTGGCTTGGGCGACGAACGGCCAGCCGCAGTCAAGAATCATGACGGCAGCCGATCCATTGCGTCTCTTTGCAGGCATCGCTTATGAGGACATCAGACCGGGCACATGGGGCCGCGTAAAGTCAGCGGGCATGGTGCGCGTTGCCATGGATCTGCTGCGCTCGGATAGCGGTGCATTTGTGCATGGTGATGCTTTCGGCGTCGGTGCAACAGATGGGCAATGGGTCAAGTCACCAGGTGTACCGCTGTTATTTGCCGTCAACAATGCTGACGTGCGGTTCGGGACATTCGATAATGATACGGCCTGGACGAGTTTCACGCCGACTATATTGTCTCAAACAGGAACATTGACTACGGCGGCCGGGACAGGGCGTTGGAGACGTGTCGGTAGGCAAATCCATCTACAGGTCTCAGTCACAATCACCACGAACGGCACGGGTGCGGGCTCAGTCCGAATCATGAATCTACCAGCTGTCAGCGCTGCCGCGCCTTACGTTCTCATTGGTAGAGAAAGCGCACTGAATGGCAAGGCACTGCTGGGTTCTATCAATTCAAGTTCCAGTTTCATGTCAATCACCAACTACGATAACAGCTATCCTGGTGCCGACGGCGCGGCACTCAACATCACCGGCTGCTACGAGGCAGCCGCGTAACGGCTAAGGAAGGTTTCCATGAATGCTACCAGCCCTATCGCAGATGAGATCAATCGCTTGTCCGACATTTATGATCATTGCATCGATTGTTGGTATAATTGGCCTTCCAAGGCACGCACTTTGGCCGAAGCATACATGGACGGTGATTGTCAGCTTGCTCTTGGTGTTTCGAGCACTGATGCTTCCGGTCTTTCCCAGATTTGCGAAGGGTATGCCTTCATCCAAAGATTGGAAGGGATGACTGTTCAACATCAAGGTTCCGTGGATGATCAGATTGCTGACAAGCATCGTGACCTGGTTCGCGATGATGGGAATGAGTTCGATATGCTTATCAACGTTCGCCATCTCAAAGACGGCGCGGAGAGCTTCATTCCCTCCGCCATACGGTTTTGTTTCCTTGATCGCGTCAACAAGATGTGGAGCGACCCCCCTCAGCTTCTTTCCGATCTCTCGTTCAAACTCCGTCAGACTTGGCCCAGTCGGGAAGTAGATAGTCTTCTCGTTGGCAACCTGGGAGAGGCGCGCCACCGCGATGGCAGTGTGATCGAGGGCGGAACGCAGGTGATAGATAATCTCGCCGGCAGCGAGATTGATCGTGTCCGGGATCGGACGCTGAAGCTTCAGCTTCGCAATTTTGTCTCCCGTCACCGGATCTGGCTCGATGACGATAACGGGAACATTTGTGTCGACATGGTTGTCGATGACCGTTTTGAGGTTCGTCATCTGCTCTGCGGCCCGACGGACCTTGGCGAATGCTCCGCTAAATTGGCTGCTCATGAGACCTCTGGAAGACAGGTTGATGTTCGGCTGCCCGCCGGACAGCAATCGATCAATTAGACCATTAAGTTTCAGCCAATGCCACCATGAAGCCAGGTGGTCAGGGTGCTACGACAGCAGCAAAAACGCCATTGAAATAGCCGTAAGATCTTTACTTGAGATGGACGCTTGAAGTGGCCATAGAATGTCATTTGTAAAAGGCCAGATCTTGACGCTTCCGATGGGAGAAAGGTTTTTCAAAAAGGGGGAATGGGTAAACGGCAGAGGGAGTTGGAAGCCTGCACCTCCCGCGACCCAAAAAGCAAAGTGTTCGAAGGAAAATATGCTTAAATGGGTGTTGGCCTCACTAATACTGGCTTTTTGACAGCAGTTCCGGAATTTTCATTTTTCCGGTTTTGCGTGTCAAAATTCCGGAAGTTCGCGGCGAGCTACATCAATCACCAACTACGATAATAGCTATTCTGGTGCCGACGGCGCGGCACTCAACATCACCGGCTGCTACGAAGCATCCGCGTAACGTCTGGGCGAGCATCTCACCAGTGAGCCTCGTAGCATCCTGCTAACAAATCCGAAAATTCAGGAGTCTTTCATGTTCGTCAACAATTGGCGGCAAGTGCTGAAACGCGCTTGGTCCATCCGCCTCATCGTGGCTGCCGGTGTGTTTTCCGGGGCGGAAGTATTTCTGCCGCTGATCGATGGCTATGTGGATATGCCGCGCGGTCTGTTCGCGGCTCTTTCGGGTTTTACCGCCGCAGCCTCCGTTATCTCGCGGGTGCTAGTTCAGAAGGATTTCCCCCATGCCGATCAATAAAATCACTGCCACGAAGCGCGGAAAGGTCCTTGTTGGCAGTATTGTTGCCGCAGCGCTATCAGGTTTTGTGGCGATATTCCCCGGTCAAGCGCCCGTCCACGATGATACGGCGCTGGCCATTAAAATCCTGCAGCCATGGGAAGGCAGGTCTCTTGTCGCTTACTTAGACACCCTTCCGACTAAGCCGGTTTATACGATCTGCGACGGCGACACCGACAATGTCCGCAAAGGCATGGTCGAAACCAATGCTGGTTGTGATGCTCGTCTTGCGAAAAAAATGGAGTCCGACTACCGGCCACATTTGGTTAAATGCATGGCCAACTGGGACCGCGCACCACTCAGTTGGAGAGGCTCTATGCTCACGCTGTCATGGAATATCGGAGTGGGGGGCACTTGCAACTCGACAGCATTCAAACTTGCCAGGGAAGGCAAGTTCAAAGAAAGCTGTGAAGCCGCGACCGCCTTCAACAAGGCTGGTGGCCGTCGCCTCACTGGCCTCGTCAACCGTCGAGAAATGGGCGATGCGCAGCGGATCGGTGAAGCCGAGGTCTGTGTGAGTGGTTTGCAATGATCGGCCTCGCGGCGGCATGGGCCATCATCAAGCGGCTGAATTGGCGCGTCATCGCGCTGGTCGTGGCTGTGCTGGTGGCTGCCATTGCCCTCAATAACTGGGCATCATCCCTGAAAGAGGCTGGCCGCACTGAGGTGCGCCAACAGTGGGCGGAAGCGCAGCGGCGCGCGGACCTGAAGCAACTTGCCAAAATTGAGGCCCAGCAACAACAGATCAATGCCACGGACGCGGCATTGATGGCGGCGAGGGGAAGCCTCGACGCCAAGAGCAATGAACTGCGCCTGGCGCTGTCTGAGGATCGGGCAAACAATGACCAACAGAAACCTGCAAAAGACACTCGTACCAATGCTTGCCGCCCTATGCCTGACCGGCTGCGGAACGCGCTCAACGCTCTTGGCCACGCCAACCGCTGATCGGCACCCCGTTGTGTCGGAATCCATCATGGCGGAATGCCCTGACCTTGCGGATATTCCCAAAAATGAAACGCTCGAGCAAGGCTGGGAAAGCCGTGGCAATGACCGGCGAGCATATTCCGAGTGCCGAAATTTGAATTCTGCCAAGGCGAATGTGATCCGTTCGCTCAATTCCAGCCAGATCAAAGGGTGATGCAATGACATTTGGTTTCGGTCTCGGCCTTAGTTTGGGGGTGCGGAATGCTGGTTGGATTCCGTTGGGAGCAATGTTTAGAACGAGCAATAGCATCATTCAGTACGCTGTTAGCCCATCGAAAAACAACGCATATGCGATTAGGAGCTCTTGATGGTTGCGACATTTGATTATGATCTTGATCAATTTTTGCAGCGTTTGCGCGGCTGGTGGTCTGCACAATCTCTCTCTGGATCGGTGGACGGTGCAATCGTTAACAGAATTCCTGACCTGACATCGCATGGGCAGGACATGATTTCTGCGAGTGCATCGACGGCCCCGACTCTAAAATTGACAGGGTTGAATGGTTATCCAACTGTCAATTTTGCGACAAGCAAGAGGTTGATTGCTACGGCCATGGCGAACGGCGGCATATTCCAATCTGCCGCCATTGCGCAGCCGTTTACAATGATTGCAGTTGCCAAAGCGCGAAACGCAGACGCGGGCACGGCGAGGGTGATTTTGTCATCGACATCGGCAAGCCAATGCAGTCTGTTGATCAATTCCACAGACCTTCTGCAAATTGCGGCGGGAAGCAATGGTGCATCCGGTGGGCCGGTCCTTAGCGATGACGCCTTCCATATTGTGATGGGGGTATTTGACACCGGATCGGCTGCAATTTTTGTGGATGGTTATTGCGCTGGCGCGGCAGCCGGTCAATCGCACGGAACCAATACGATTGCTCAATTCAGTATGGGGTCTGTTGCATCTGGTGCATCGTATTTCAATGGCGAAATCGCAGAAGTGATGCTGTTGGAAGGCAGGCCGAGACTGCAAGAAATCAAGATGGTCAATGATTACTTATCGGCAAAATGGGGGCTTGGCCTGACAATCCCATCTCAATCTTCCGCCACTCCAATTGTTTCAACTGATGCCAATGGCGTGGCATGCAGAACATGGTTGCCAACCACGATAACAAGCAATACTCCGGTTTGCATCGTCTCGCACCAAGCTGGTGGTGATAGCAATATCGGGCTTGGATATAGCATGTATCCATATATTCGTGAGCTGACTAATGCCGGTTTCTGCGTGATTGCCAGTGATAATGGCGGCACAAATACATGGGCAAACGCTGCTGCTCAAACGTCTCTGATGGCCGCCTATAATCTTGCGGCTTCGCAGCTCGTGGCTCTTGGCGGCGGTGCTGGCAGTGTCATGCTGCTTGGCTTCTCTATGGGCGGCGGCAATTCAATGATCGGTGTGGCACTTGGCGGATTCGCGGCTGGAAAAATCAAGGCCGTGGCGGTGGTTGATGGGGTCATGGACCTTTCAACGCTCTATTCGAATGCGACATATACCAGCACAATCAATACCGCTCACAATATCACCGCGTCAACATTGACGGCCTCGACGGCAATTGGCGATACATCTATCCCAACGACAGCAAGTTTTCAGACTATCGGAACGCAATTGATGGTAGGAAATGGCACGGCGAATGTCGAGGTTGTCACGACCACGGCCGCATCCACGGGAACAAGCGTGGCCGTGACGCCATTGACAAAAACACATGCATCGGCTGATCAGGTTTCGGATTATCCTGCAAAGACGGCTGGTAGAAGCCCGGTTAGTCGGTCGGCAAATGATTATTCCGGTGTGTCATATTATCGGTTCTATGCATCCTCTGCCGACACAGATGTCCCGAAGACAAGCAACGCAGATGCCATTTCTGCCCTGCTGGCGACCGCTTCGCCTGCGCCAGCAGAACACATTGTTGTCAGTCATCCGGGAGGCCATTTGCAGGGCGGTGCAAGAGCAAAAGATATGGTGGCTTTTGCCGCCAGAGCAGGTTTTCCTATCACGTCATAATAAGGAAATTGATCATGACAAAAACGCCTGAAGAAATTGTATCTATCTGTGTTGAGTCCCATGCTATTGTTGATAGGCATCTGGATAAAGCATACAAACGTCAGCAAGTTATGATTGATGCCATTGAAGATGGTTTGGCAGTGGGCATGATTGCCGATGGATCGGCTGCCAAACAATTTGCGTGGGGGCATAGGTTGGCACTTGGCAAAATTGCTGAAGCGGGTAAAATTCTGGCGGATCTACATCCGATAGGCACACAGCACGCCAAAGATAACGGCGCGGATCTGGGCCGGATCACCGAGGCGGCAGGGATCACCCTGCCGCAGCCGGAAGTGTCGACGTTCAGCGGGACGCGCTGATATGCAGTGGTATCATCTCGCTATTGGGGCATGCGCAATTTTTGCGTATGCCTCTTCCGGCAATCTGCCGTGTGCTCGTCGCTGGTGTTTGCTGATTTCTGGCGGGTATGTGCTATCTGTTGTTTACGCACATGCCGCGCAATCTGTGTCATTCTGGACGCCGCGTCCAGTTGCTATCGCATTCATGTGTGATGCGATTGTGTTTAAGATTATTGATGAGACCCACAATGGCCGTTGGGAAGAATGGGGCCCGCGTTTATTCATGGCTGTGTCTGCCTCGGTCAATTTCTTGCAGTTGACAGCCCTGATTTTCAATATGCCTGCTCCATTGCAGCCATGGATTCACAGTGCGTTGCTGGAAGTCATAACGGCAATAGCGCTGGTCTGGATAGGCGGTTATGGCATTTCGAAAAGGCTGGCCGATGCCCAACATTTTGGACCTGATCTGTTGGGTGATTGTTGCCGCCATCTGGCTGCTCTTGCCGTTCCGATTTGCAAGGCGGGGTCGAAAGATACCAAAGTCTGTCAACCGCTCAGAAAGCGGTGACGATGGACCCCGGACATGACCCTATCATTTACAAGGCCCTCGGTGGACTACTCGGCACTATCGCCGGACTGGCCTATCTGAAAACACGCGGCTGGCGCGACCTGATCACCAGGTCATTTATTTCCATGACAGCCGCAATCACCTTCTATTTTGTGCCTATCGAATATTTCAACTGGCCGATGAACAATGAGCGGATTTTTGCAGGTGCCACCCTGATCGGTTTTGCGGCGTGGCCCTTGGCTGGATTTCTCTTCCGGTGGATTTCTGAAAAGTCAAAAGTGGAAAAGGCTCCATCTGAGTGACCGGGAAGGGCTTTCTTTTGTTTTGAAAACTGTTCATAAGTTATTGATGTTTGCCATTGGTTATTAGCGTAAGTTTGGCTTTATGACTTTGATTTTATTGAGTTAAAATTAAACTTCTAAGCAGGTTGTCGCTGGTTC
>DNPN01000030.1:0-7155 GCA_003501385.1 Rhizobium sp.
GGTGGAGGCGCCGGGTACCGCCCCCGGGTCCAATAGGTTTATTTCACCGACAGTTTATTGCCATAGCCGATGCAAGCACCGGCAGGGGTGATATAGGTGTTTTATCGGGTAATGAAAAGAGTTTCCTGCGCGGTTTTGATAATTCTGTTTTATCATCGTGACAGAATCAGACAAAACCCTTGAAAATGGGGGCTTGTGACGCCTGCGTGCTTTGCCTGCTGGCATTTGTCATTTACAGCATGCGGCAGATTTTGAGGATAAAGGTGAAATCCCATGAAGCAATATCTTGATCTCTTGCAGCATGTGATGACAACCGGCAGCGACCGTGGCGATCGCACCGGTACCGGCACCCGCTCGGTGTTTGGCTATCAGATGCGCTTCGATCTGGCGGATGGCTTTCCGGTGCTGACAACTAAAAAGCTTCATCTGCGCTCGATCATTCATGAGCTGCTGTGGTTCTTGAAGGGTGATACCAATATTGCCTATCTCAAGGAAAACGGCGTCAGCATATGGGATGAATGGGCCGATGAAAACGGCGATCTTGGCCCGGTTTATGGTGCGCAGTGGCGCTCATGGCCCACACCGGATGGTAGCCATATCGACCAGATTGCCAATCTGGTGGAAGGCATCAAGAAGAACCCCAATTCCCGCCGTCATATCGTTTCCGCGTGGAATCCGGCAGAGGTGGAGAACATGGCCCTTCCGCCTTGCCATTGCCTGTTTCAATTCTACGTGGCGGATGGCAAGCTGTCGTGTCAGCTTTACCAGCGCTCTGCCGACATTTTCCTTGGCGTGCCCTTCAACATTGCTTCTTATGCGCTGCTGACCATGATGGTGGCGCAGGTAACAGGCCTTCAGCCCGGCGATTTCATCCATACGCTGGGTGATGCGCATATTTATGCCAACCATTTTGAACAGGCCAATTTGCAGCTGAGCCGACAGCCAAAAGCGTTGCCAAAGATGGTGATTAATCCTGATGTGAAGGATATTTTCAGCTTCTCCTTTGAGGACTTCAGCCTGCAAGGCTATGACGCGGATGCCTCCATTAAGGCCCCCATCGCGGTATAAACAGTCTGTTCACACCAAGTTTATGAGAGTTTGAGTGACAATCTGTCGCAGGTGTGGTGTGGGTGCTGGGTACGGCTTTGGTCGGCAGCCACAATTCCCAATGCGGTTTGCCAGCCTGCAAGTCTTGGTTCTGTTGCGAGATTCCACTGTTAAGGCTGTGGGGACTTTTCGTGAATTTTGTTAGGAGAGGTATTATCTTGTTTAAGCGTTTGAGCCCTTGGGCACCGATTATTCTCAGCGTGCTGCGTATCATTGCAGGCCTGCTGTTTTTGGAACATGGCATGGGCAAGCTGATCGGTTGGCCCGCATCTGACATGCATCCGGCTGCGATGTCGCTGCCATGGATTGCCGGCTGCATCGAACTGGTTGGCGGTGCTTTGATCACTCTTGGTCTGTTCAGCCGTCTGGCTGCCTTCATTGCGTCTGGCATGTGCGCTGTTGCCTATTTTCTGGTGCATGCGCAAATGGGCTTTTTCCCGATGAACAATCACGGCGAACCCGCGATTCTGTTCTGCTTTGTGTTTTTCTACATCGTGTTTGCTGGCCCTGGCCCGCTGAGCGTTGATGCTGCGATTGGCAAGGAATGATCTGAAGCTTGATGTTTGGGGCTGATTTTGGCCGCTGTGGGAAACCGCAGCGGCCTTTTTCATGGGTGCTGGCACAGAGCACTGTGTTGTCGTATCAAAAGCGCAGTTCAAAGAGGGCATACGATGCAAAAAATCTCGATTGTTGTTGCCGTCGCCAGCAATGGCGTCATTGGCCGGGATGGCTATATGCCGTGGAAGCTCTCAACGGATTTGAAGCGCTTCAAGGCGTTGACCATGGGCAAGCCGCTGGTGATGGGCCGTAAGACGTTCGAATCCTTTGGGTCCAAGCCCTTGCCGGGTCGCCCGCATTTTATTGTGTCACGCAGTGCTCACATTGAGATGCCTGCGGTTGAGACCATCTCGAGCTTGGAGGCTGCCCTTGCACGGGCAAAGGAACAGGCGGAGGCCTTGGGCGTGGATGAGGTTTGCGTGATTGGTGGTGGCGAGATTTATGCCCAGGCCTTGCCCTTGGCCAATGTTTTGCACGTGACCCATGTGGAGACTGAGATTGAGGGTGGCGATACCTTTTTCCCCGCCATCGATTCCGCGGTTTTCGAAGTTCAGTCAGAATTGCCTGTACCCGCTGGCGAAAAGGACACTTACGCCACCCGATATAAAGTTTATCGCCGTAAAAATGCGGCTTAATGCGGTTATTTGCTCCGAATTGCAAAGAAGTTGAGGCTTTGCGTTGAAAGCGGGGCAGGCGATACCTATAACTGACATAATCCTTGTCCCTGCCTTTATCGGTGGCGTTGAGGGCCTCTTCATAATTCCTTAAACCGGATACGGGTTAGGTGAGCTTATGCAGGGAGTAGCGGTTTTACAGCGTCCTGCGGGTGTTTATCGAAAACCCTGCGGTGCTGTGGGGAGAATTCTCAAAAAAAGAGGTTTTGATGCCTTGGAGTAATCAGAACGGCGGCGGCCCCTGGGGCGGCGGCGGTGGTAACAATAATCAAGGCCCATGGGGTCAGGGGCCTAACAAGCCGCGTGGCAACGGCGGCGGCGGTGGTGGTAAACAACCACCGGATTTGGAGGATATTATCAAGCGCGGACAGGATCAGTTCAAAAATTTGATGCCGGGCGGTTTGAACGCAGGTGTTGGTTTGGTGCTGGCGCTTGTGGTTGGCGGTTTTTGGCTGACGCAGGCGGTCTATACCGTGCAGCCCGACGAGCGCGGTGTTGAAATGCGCTTTGGTAAGCCGAAGGACGAGATTTCCGGTCCCGGTTTGCATTTCCACATGTGGCCGTTGGAAACTGTTGAGAAGGTGAAAGTCACCGAGCAGCAGCAGAATATTGGCGCGAAAGTGGCCAGTAATTCCTCCGCAGGTTTGATGCTGACGGGCGATCAGAACATCGTCAACGTGCAGTTCTCCGTTCTGTTCACGGTGAGCGATCCGAAGGCCTATCTGTTTAATCTCGAATCTCCGCCGCAGACGTTGCAGCAGGTTTCTGAGAGTGCCATGCGCGAAGTGGTTGGTCGTCGTCCGGCGCAGGATATTTTCCGTGATGCGCGCCAGTCGATTGCCAATGATGTGCGCAACATCATTCAGGGCACCATGGATAAATACGGCTCTGGGATCTCGATCAACTCTGTCGCGATTGAAGATGCAGCACCGCCGCGTGAAGTGGCCGATGCCTTTGATGAAGTGCAGCGTGCCGAGCAGGACGAAGACCGTTTCGTGGAAGAAGCCAATCAATATGCCAACAAGGTGCTTGGTCAGGCCCGTGGTCAGTCGGCTCAGATTCGCGAAGAGGCGTCTGCCTACAAGGATCGTGTTGTGAAGGAAGCCGAGGGTGAGGCGCAGCGCTTTATCTCGATCTACGACCAATATGTTCTGGCACCGGACGTGACGCGCAAGCGGCTCTATCTCGAAACCATGGAGCAGGTTCTGAAAAAGTCCAACAAGGTCATTATGGATAATGGCAATGGCCAGAACGCCGTGCCTTATCTGCCTTTGAACGAGATTGGCCGCATGGGCACCCAGCCGCATGCTCCACAGGGAGGCAAATAAGATGTCAAATCGTTTGCTTTCCGGGCTGATTGGCTTTGGCCTCGTTCTTCTGTTGGCCTATTCGTCGATGTTCGTGGTGAACCAGCGCCAGCAGGCGGTGGTGATCCGTTTTGGTCAGATCAAGGAAGTTTATAATAAGCCGGGCCTTTATTTCAAAATGCCCTTTGCTTTTGCGGGCGCTGACCGGGTGCAATTTGTATCTGATCAGGCTTTGCGCTTTGATCTTGATAACATCCGCGTTCAGGTGTCTGGTGGCAAGTTCTATGAAGTGGATGCCTTCCTGATCTACAAGATCACCGATGCACGCCGCTTCATTGGTATCATTGCCGGTGGTAATCGTGATGATGCGGAAGCTCGTCTGCGCACCCGTCTGGATGCGTCTTTGCGCCGGGTATATGGTCTGCGTGGTTTTGAATCGGCACTGTCGGAAGCCCGCTCTGCGATGATGCAGGAAGTGGCGGACGATCTGAAGGTTGATGCCGAAAATCTGGGTATCACGATCGAGGATGTCCGTATTCGCCGCACCGATCTGACGCAGGAAGTGTCGCGCGAGACTTACGCCCGCATGCGCTCTGAACGTCTGGCTGAAGCCGAATTGATCCGCGCCCGTGGTAACGAGCAAGGCCAGCGTCGTCGCGCTATTGCCGATCGTCAGGTGGTTGAGTTGAAGGCGGATGCCCAGCGTGATTCGGAAATTCTGCGTGGTCAGGGCGATGCCGAACGTAACCGCGTGTTTGCCGATGCTTACAAGCGTGATCCGGCTTTCTTCGAGTTCTATCGCTCGATGGCGGCTTATGATGATGCCTTGGGCACGCCGGGAACATCTATGGTTCTCTCGCCAAACTCGGAGTTCTTCAAGTTTTTTGAGCAGTCAAAGGGTGCTGCGGAAGCAAAGCCTCCGGCTGGCAATTGATACTCGCGTGTTTGAAAAAATGCAGAAGGGCCGGATTTTCCGGCCCTTTTTTCTTGCCTTATGCAAATGTCCATCTCTTGGCCATAACCACAATATAGCGTGAACAAGTGCTGTTAAGGCGTTTCGGTTTCAGTCGTTGCGCCCTATGATGTTTGCGAACAATTTTTTCTGAATGCGAGGAAGCCCATGATCAAGCGCCGCGGAACAACCACGGGCCTTCTGATGTCTGTCATTGTCGGAAGTGCAGTGTGCCTTGGCGGTGTGATGACCCATGTATCTGCGGCCTTTGCCGAGATGCGCGGACCGGCTCCGGTGGCCGATATTGCCGAAAGCCTGCTGGGGGCGGTGGTCAACATAGCAACGTCGCAGAACGTTGATGATGAAGATGCAGCGCCGGTGCCGCAGGTGCCAAAGGGCTCGCCTTTTGAAGATCTGTTTGAAGATTTCTACAAAAAGCGAGAGGGCAAGAGCAACAACCATAAGGTCAGTTCGCTTGGCTCCGGCTTTGTCATTGATCCGGCGGGCTATATCGTCACCAACAATCACGTCATTGAAAATGCCGACGATATCGAGATCATCTTCTCGGATGGGGCCAAGCTCAAGGCCAAGCTGGTGGGCACTGATACCAAAACCGACCTGTCCTTGCTGAAGGTTGAGCCGACAGAGCCGCTGAAATCCGTGAAGTTTGGCGATTCGCGAAAAATGCGGATTGGTGATTGGGTGATGGCCATTGGCAACCCGTTTGGCCTTGGTGGATCGGTCACGCTCGGCATTGTTTCGGCCCGTGGCCGCAATATCAATGCTGGTCCCTATGACAATTTCATTCAGACCGATGCGGCCATTAACAAGGGCAATTCCGGCGGTCCGCTGTTTAACATGAATGGCGAAGTTATCGGCATCAACACTGCAATCATTTCACCAAGCGGCGGCTCCATCGGCATTGGCTTTGCGGTGCCAACAGAGCTTGCGGAAAATGTCATTGCCCAGCTGCGCGAATATGGTGAGACCCGGCGCGGTTGGCTGGGCGTGCGCATCCAGCCGGTGCCGGATGATCTGGCCAAACATGCCGGTATCAAGATCGGCCGCGGCGCGTTGGTGAGCAGCGTGATTGATGGTGGGCCGGTGGCCAAAGGCCCGATCCAGATGGGCGACGTGATCATCACCTTCAACGGCAAGGACATTGACGAAAGCCGCGATCTGGTTCGCACCGTGGCTGAAAGCCCGATTGATCGCGATCTGGATGTTGTGATTTTCCGGGGCGGTCAGCGCCAGACGCTGAAGGTCAAGCTGGCGCGCTTGCCGGATGAGAAGGTCGATGACGCCAAAGACAAGGATCAGGCCGATCCAAAGGCGGATAAAGGCACCGTGGATGACGATTCCACTGATGCTATTCTGGGCATGAACCTTGCCACTCTTGATGATGAAAAACGCAGCGCCAACGCTATTGCTGAGAGCGTTGAGGGGTTGCTGATTACCGATGTGGAGAAGGGCTCTCCCGCCGATCAAAAGGGTTTGAAGGTTGGCGAGGTGATTGTTGAAGTGGCGCAGGAATTTGTCGATACGCCCGAAGCTTTGATAGAAAAAATCACCAAGTTGAAGTCTGACGGTCGTCGCAGTGTCTATTTCATGGTTGCCAGCCCCCGAGGTGATCTGCGCTTTGTGTCTGTGCCGCTGGAGTGAGGCGAATTCGTAGAGTCGATTCAAACGGCTAAGCTGATTGCTTCAGAGATCGAATCCGGCACTTCAAGCAGTTTCTCGCCGTGCCCAGTCTTGGGCGGTCAGCCGATACAGCACATGGCGCTGCAAATGCGGATGGGTGTCTGGCACGCGCGGGTGGGTGAATTCTCCGGCCTCGTCGCGTGTCATGCCCAAGCGTTGCATCACGGCGGTGGAGCGATGGTTGGCCTCGACCGCAAAAGAAACAATCTCATCCAAGCCTTTGATGCGGAATCCATAATCCAGAAGGGCGCTGGCCGCTTCCGTGACATAGCCATTGCCCCAAAACCGGGTGGCCAGACGCCAGCCGATCTCAATGGTGCCATCCGGGAAAATATCTGGCATCATGGGATCGGAGAGGCCGCAAAAGCCCATGGCCTCATCCGTTTCCTTCAACGCCATGGCGTAGAAGCAAAAGCCGGTGTCAGCGATCAACTGTTTGATCCGCTCCATCATCGCATCCGCTTCTTCGTAGGAGCGGCGGAAGGCGAAGAATTCCATCACCTTCGGGTCGCGGTTGATCTCCCGAAACAGATCGCGGTCTGTGTCTTTCCAATTGCGGAGGATGAGGCGGTCTGTTTCGAGAATAATCATGTCACATCACAAAATCGGTTTTGCGGTAGCCTTGCAGGTAGAGAAGCGCGGTGAGATCACTATAGTCAATGCGAATCTTGGCCTGAGCGGCAACAGAAGGCTTGGCGTGCAGCGCAACGCCCGCGCCAGCAACACCCAGCATGCCAAGGTCATTGGCACCGTCGCCTACAGCAATCACGTCATTGGCCGAGATTCCCAGCTTGGCAATAATGTCTTCCAGCGCATCCACCTTGGCCTGTTTGCCCAAAATCGGCTCCGCCACTTC
>DNPN01000030.1:7386-7597 GCA_003501385.1 Rhizobium sp.
AGCCTGTTTGCCCAAAATCGGCTCGGCCACTTCGCCGGTGAGCAGGCCGCCTTGCTCCAGCAGAATATTGGCGCGGTTTTCATCAAACCCCAAAATGGCTGCGATTTTGGAGGTAAAGACGGTAAAGCCACCAGAGACGAGGGCGGTGTAATAGCCCTTGGCTTTCATGGTGGCGATCAGTTCCATGCCGCCGGGGGTCAGCGTGATGCGC
>DNPN01000204.1:0-1739 GCA_003501385.1 Rhizobium sp.
CGCAGCAGGAATTCCTGCAGGTGGATACCACTAACATTCTGTTCATCTGCGGTGGTGCTTTTGCCGGACTGGACAAGATCATCTCAGCCCGTGGTGAAAAGACCTCGATCGGCTTTGGTGCATCCGTCTCCTCGCCGGAAGATCGCCGCGTTGGCGAAGTGTTGCGCGAACTGGAGCCGGAAGATCTGGTGAAGTTCGGCCTCATTCCAGAATTCATCGGTCGTCTGCCGGTTCTGGCAACGCTGGAAGATCTGGACGAAGATGCTTTGATTCAGATTCTGTCCGAGCCAAAGAACGCTTTGGTCAAGCAGTATCAGCGCCTGTTCGAGATGGAAGATGTGGAATTGAACTTCCACGAAGATGCTCTGCGCGAAATCGCTCGTCGTGCGATTACCCGCAAAACCGGCGCGCGTGGTCTTCGCTCGATCATGGAAAAAATCCTGCTCGACACGATGTTCGAGCTGCCAGAGCTGGAAGGTGTTCGCGAAGTTGTGATCTCGGATGAAGTTGTGCGTGGCTCGGCCCGTCCGCTTTACATCTACGCAGATCGTCAGGACGAGAAAGTCAACGCTTCGGCGTAATGCTTCTTTGGTATAATGACATTTTTTGAAGCCCGCCTTGTGCGGGCTTCATTGGTTTGTATGGTATCAGATTCCGTTGCTTTTTTGGCAGATTCGCCTCTAAAAACCGGTTTTTTTCTGTTTGTCGTTCATTCCGTGTTTCAGCTGTTTGCAGGTGTATTTTGAATGGTTTATGACTAACGAGATGCGTCGTGTGATTTGCAGAGCCAGAGCGGAGATTTTTTCTTCTCCTGGCCTGTAACATGTGTTTGCAGTATCCTCCCCTGATTTCAGGCGGAGAGGTGCCGCCATCTTCCGCCTGCGTTTCTGGCGGTTTTGTGTTTCGCTTCAATGTGTAGGATTGTTGGTCTCGCTGGTGAGAAACGGTCTTTGCACTTGAAATTTAATGCTCATGTCTCCACTTCAGTGTGTGAGACAACAAACCATGTCCCCCGCGGCGAGTGAGCGCGGATTTGGGTCCCGGCAACGGGACGATGAAAGGAAATGGAATGACTAAAGTGACCTCTGTCACGGGCGATGCCAATACCTATCCGGTATTGCCGCTGCGTGATATCGTGGTGTTCCCGCACATGATCGTGCCGCTCTTCGTAGGGCGCGAGAAGTCCATTCGTGCCCTTGAAGAAGTCATGGGTACTGACAAGCAAATCATGCTGGCCACGCAGATCAATGCAAGTGATGACGATCCGGCCTCGGATGCGATTTACGAAGTCGGCACCGTTGCCAATGTTTTGCAACTGCTGAAGCTTCCCGATGGTACCGTCAAGGTGCTGATCGAAGGCAAGGCACGTGCGAAGATTTCCGCCTACACACCACGCGAAGATTTCTATGAGGCCTATGCCACGGTTTTGGCCGAGCCCGATGAAGATCCGGTCGAGAACGAAGCTCTGAGCCGGTCCGTGGTGTCTGAGTTTGAAAACTACGTCAAACTCAACAAGAAGATTTCGCCGGAAGTTGTCGGTGCCGCAGGCCAGATCGAGGATTACTCGAAACTGGCGGATACGGTTGCCTCGCACCTCTCCATAAAGATCACCGAAAAGCAGGAAATGCTGGAAACGGTGAGCGTCAAGACCCGTCTGGAAAAGGCGCTTGGTTTCATGGAAGGTGAAATTTCTGTCCTTCAGGTGGAAAAGCGTATCCGCTCGCGCGTCAAGCGCCAGA
>DNPN01000204.1:2010-10464 GCA_003501385.1 Rhizobium sp.
AGATGGAGAAGACCCAGCGCGAATACTATCTGAATGAGCAGATGAAGGCGATCCAGAAAGAGCTTGGTGACGGCGAAGATGGCCGTGACGAAATGGCCGAGCTGGAAGACCGCATCTCCAAGACCAAGCTGACCAAGGAAGCCAAGGACAAGGCCGATGCCGAGCTGAAAAAGCTCAAGCATATGAGCCCAATGTCGGCGGAAGCCACGGTTGTGCGCAACTATCTGGATTGGATGTTGAGCCTGCCTTGGGGCAAGAAATCGAAGGTGCGCATTGATCTGAACGCCGCTGAAAAGCTCCTTGACGAGGATCATTTCGGTCTGGACAAGGTCAAGGAACGCATTATCGAATATCTGGCGGTTCAGGCCCGTGCCACCAAACTCAAAGGCCCGATCCTGTGCCTTGTCGGCCCTCCAGGCGTCGGTAAGACATCGCTGGCGCGCTCGATTGCCAAGGCCACAGGGCGCGAATACGTCCGTATGGCACTCGGTGGTGTGCGGGATGAAGCGGAAATCCGTGGTCATCGGCGCACCTACATCGGCTCAATGCCCGGCAAGGTCATTCAGTCGATGAAGAAGGCCAAGAAATCCAATCCGCTCTTCCTGCTTGATGAAATCGACAAGATGGGCCAGGATTTCCGCGGCGATCCGTCTTCGGCAATGCTGGAAGTGCTTGATCCGGAACAGAATGCAACATTCATGGACCATTACCTGGAGGTCGAATACGACCTGTCCAACGTGATGTTCATCACCACAGCCAATACGCTGAACATTCCTGGTCCTCTGATGGACCGTATGGAAATCATCCGTATTGCTGGCTACACCGAAGATGAAAAGTTGCAGATTGCCAAGCGGCACCTGCTGCCTAAGGCCATCAAGGAACATGCCTTGCGGCCTGAAGAATTCATCCTCGCCGATGATGCAATCGTTTCGATCATCCAGCAATATACCCGCGAAGCAGGCGTTCGTAGCCTCGAGCGCGAGTTGATGAAGGTTGCCCGCAAGGCCGTGACCGAAATCATCAAGGGCAAGAGCACCTCAGTGTCGGTCACGGCGGCCAATATCAATGATTATCTGGGCGTTCCACGCTATCGCCATGGCGAAGCCGAGGGCGAAGATCAGGTTGGTATTGTCACGGGTCTGGCTTGGACGGAAGTGGGTGGCGAGCTGCTGACCATCGAAGGCGTGATGATGCCCGGCAAGGGTCGCATGACAGTGACGGGTAATCTGAAGGACGTGATGAAGGAGTCGATCTCGGCTGCGGCATCCTACGTTCGTTCGCGCGCTGTGGATTACGGCATTGAACCACCTCGGTTTGATAAGTCGGATATCCACGTGCACGTGCCGGAAGGCGCAACACCGAAGGATGGTCCTTCGGCGGGCGTGGCCATGGCAACAGCCATCGTGTCGATCATGACGGGTATTCCGGTCAACAAGGATGTGGCAATGACGGGTGAAATCACCCTGCGTGGCCGCGTGCTTCCGATTGGCGGCCTCAAGGAAAAGCTGCTGGCAGCGCTTCGTGGTGGCATCAAGAAGGTTCTGATCCCGGAAGAAAACGCCAAGGATCTGGCAGATATCCCGGACAATGTGAAGAATGGTCTTGAAATTGTGCCTGTGTCCAGAATGGGCGAGGTTATCAAGCATGCGCTTCTGCGCGTGCCAGAGCCGATCGAGTGGGATGGCTCCGTTGAGACGCCCGCAGTGGGAACAGTTGAGTCTGTTGATGAATCGGGCGTAACCGTGGCTCATTGAGCCGATTTGCCACGATCTTGTCTTGATCGGGCCGAAAATTGAAAAAGGCTGGCATTTTTGCCAGCCTTTTTTGTGCAAACATTGCTGGAAGCCTTGTTTTTCAGGCGATTGCGGTGCTTTTGACTTGCGACGGGCATGGGCATGAGTATTGTCGCCCGACTTGCAGTTTTTGACTCGTTTCATGCCATACAGAAA
Organism: Rhizobium sp.; assembly: GCA_003501385.1. Taxonomy (GTDB): domain Bacteria; phylum Pseudomonadota; class Alphaproteobacteria; order Rhizobiales; family Rhizobiaceae; genus Allorhizobium. The sequence goes on from DNPN01000204.1 coordinate 3,960, forward strand.
GGTTGGAAACATGAATAAGACCGAACTCGTATCCGCAGTCGCTGAAAAGGCTGGCCTCACCAAGGCTGACGCCGCATCGGCCGTTGATGCCGTTTTCGACACGGTTCAAGCTGAACTGAAGAACGGTGGCGATATTCGCCTCGCAGGCTTTGGTGCCTTCACCGTTTCTCACCGTGAAGCTTCGAAGGGCCGTAACCCTTCAACCGGCGCTGAAGTTGACATTCCAGCCCGCAACGTGCCGAAGTTCACGGCCGGCAAGGGCCTGAAGGACGCTGTAAACAGCTAATTTTAAGCGTGCCGCCGATGTGGTGCGTTGCGAGAAACATTAAAACCCGGCCTTGCGCCGGGTTTTTTATGCCTGTCTTGGCCTTACGCCAAATCAGCATCATCCTCTTGAATCACGGGGCTGGACCTGAGGGCGTAGAGCCGTTGGAGGTATGATACTAAATCGGCAAGCTCTTGTGCCGAGAAGCGCTCCTTGAAACGTGTCTCATGCGCCTCGCGCAGGGATTTGGCTTTGCTGGCTAAAGCGGCACCGTCGGCCGTGACAAATAATTCTTGCCGACGCCGATCAATGGAGCTGGGGCGGCGCTCAATGGCATTGCGCGCTTCCAGTTTGTTGACCAGCGCCATCATCGATGCCTTGTCCATGCGCAGGCAATTGGCAATATCAATCTGGCTGGCACCGGGATTTTCCTCAATCAACTCCAGCACCGCAAATTGCTTTGGGGTGAGGGCAAGCCCCGCCATCGTCGCCTGATAATCCTGAAACACCGCAACATTGGCCAATCGAAGGTGAAACCCGAGGATGTCATCAAGCCCACCCAATTGGATGCCGGGTGCTGACACGCTGGATTCGCGCGCGGGCAGAGAGTCTTCCGCAGTGGTAAAGGTGTTCATGAGGCAATCCGCTTCCTGTCACTCATTTTTGTGTGATCTCTTCTTATATGCGAGATTCCACTTGTGCGAGGCAAAAGAATGGATAATATGTAATACATACTAATTGATCGCCTTGGAGAGGCGATCGGGAGGAGTAGATGATGAACAGTTCCGTCGCGCTTGCGCGCGGCACCCATGCGTTTATCGGAATGGAATCGGAAGACCCGGTTCGGTTCCGCGCGAAAATGGGTCCAAATCGCCCCGCGATTTTGGAGATCAAAACGGGCCAATCCCTCACTTACGCCGAGTTTGATAACCTGATTGGGCGCGTCGCTTCGCTTTTGCTGGCAGAAATAGAGGTGGCAGCATCGTCTGCACGCGTCGCGTTCATCGGGCGCAATTCCAATATTCAGCTTGCCACATGCTTTGCCTGTCAGCGCATTGGGGCGATTTTTGTGCCGTTGAACTGGCGGCTCAATCGCGTCGAGATCGGCCAGATTCTGGATGATTGCCAGCCCGCGCTGGTGGTTCATGAGGCGGAGTTTGCGCCGCAAATCCTGGCCTCTACCAGCGTTAAATGCCTAACGGTTGAGGGGGATGCTGGATTGGAAGTCCGCTGCCAATCCTATATTCCGGTTACCCCCCGTTATGGATCAGCAGATACGATCTGCGTGATGCTTTATACGTCTGGCACCACGGGCGTGCCAAAGGGTGTGATGTTGAGCGCGCGCAATCTCTATTTCTCAGCGCTGAATTTCTGCTTTGTCGGCGATGTCAGTACGGATTCTGTTGTGTTGTGCGATTTGCCGTTCTTTCACACGATTGGCCTTGTTGCCTTGGCCAGAACAGCGATGCTTATGGGTGGCCGACTGGTGATCTCGGATCGTTTTGTGCCAGAGCGCACCCTGGGTGTGATGTCGGATAGCGCCATTGGCGTAACTCATTATTGTGGCGTGCCGCAAATTGCCTCGGCTCTTCGCGCCTGCGAAGGCTGGAATCCATCGGCGTTGAAGGCATTAAAAGCGATTTTTATGGGTGGCGCACCTTTGCCCCCGGTGTTGATCGAGCGGTTTTTAGAGGATGGAATTCCTCTGGTGAACGGCTACGGCATGAGCGAAGCAGGCACCAGCTGCCACATGCCGCTTGACCCCGAGCAGATTGCCCGCCACCCCGGCAGCATTGGGTATCCCGCTCCTTTTCTGGAGATGCGTATTGTCGATCCTGCTGGGCATGATGTCGAGGAAGGGGATGTCGGAGAGATCTGGGTGCGTGGGCCTACTATCACAGCAGGGTACTGGAATAAGCCAGAGCTGAGCGAGGCCGCGTTGGTGGATGGCTGGTATCTGACAGGTGATCTTGCGCGTTGGCAGGATGGCGTCATCTACCTCGCGGATCGTCTCAAGGATATGTATATCAGCGGCGGTGAAAATGTCTATCCGGCTGAGGTCGAGGCAGCGATTGCCGAACACCCCGGCGTTGCGGATGTTGCCATCATCGGTGTCGCCCATCCCGAATGGGGTGAGGTGGGTATAGCGCTCATCGTTGCGGCAGATAGCAGCCTCGAAGAGCAGCATATCCACGCTTACTGCGTTGAACGCTTGTCGGCCTTCAAGCGGCCGAAGAAAATCATTCTCGTTGAAACCTTACCACGAACGGCGTCAGGCAAAGTGCTGAAGCACATTCTGCGCCACAATTATAACCAATCAACACTTTGAAATCGACGCTGTGGGAGATCCCGGCGGAATAAGGAGAGAACTATGACGACTGCTGAAACGAACACCGCAAACCCGGTTCTGGTCGATTTCGAAGATGGAATCGCATTTGTCACGCTGAATCGCCCTGAAAAGCGCAATGCCATGAACCCGGCGCTGAACAAGCGCATGCTGGAAGTGCTGGACGAACTTGAGGGCGATGATCGCTGCGGCGTTGTTGTTCTGCGCGGTGCAGGTACGTCTTGGTCTGCGGGCATGGATTTGCAGCAATATTTCCGCGATAACGACGACAAGCCGCGTGCAGCCACCCTGAAAAGCCGCCGCCAGTCCGGTGCATGGTGGCAGCGTTTGACCTATTTTGAAAAGCCCACCATTGCCATGGTCAACGGCTGGTGCTTCGGCGGTGCTTTCAATCCGCTGGTGGCTTGCGATCTGGCGATTGCAGCCGATGAAGCAACATTTGGTCTCTCTGAAATCAATTGGGGCATTTTGCCAGGCGGCAATGTGACTCGCGCTGTGGCCGAAGTGATGAACCACCGCGATTCGCTCTATTACATCATGACGGGCGAGCCCTTTGGTGGCCAGAAAGCCCGGGATATGGGCCTTGTCAACGAATCGGTACCGCTTGAGCAGCTGGAAGCCCGCGTGCGTAAACTCTGCGCCAGCCTGCTGGAAAAAAACCCCGTTACCATGAAGGCAGCCAAGGATACGTTCAAGCGCGTGCGTAACATGCCGTGGGAGTTGGCCGACGATTACATCTACGCCAAGCTGGAGCAGATGCTGCTGCTGGACAAAACCCGCGGCCGCGATGAGGGCCTGAAACAATTCCTCGACGACAAGACCTACCGTCCAGGGCTTGGCGCTTACAAAAAGAAGTAACACAAAAAAGGCTTGCGATGATGTGACATCGCAAGCCTTTTTTCCCAGGTGCCCTCTTCCGTGGGAGGCGGAGGGCACTGACGTTTGGTTGGAGGACCAGCCGTTTAACGGCGCTGATGCGTTTCAACACGCATGGCAATATCTGGATGTTTCTGGGAGGAGCACACATGAACGCGCAAGATCATAATTTTATAGATGTGCAACGTTGGACGGGACTGACATTTCTCTCCGGCTGGACGAAGACATCCGCAGGAGCCATCGATGTTGTGGACCCTGCAACGGGGTCAGCCATAGCATCGGTTGGTTTTGCAGGACCTGAGGATATCGCCCGGGCCGCCAGTGAAGCAAAACAAGCCCAGAAGGCTTGGGCGCAATTGTCCGGCGATGAGCGTGCCACTATCCTCAACAAAGCTGCTGACCTTTTGGAAGAGAATGGTCCAGAATTGATCGATTGGATCATTCGCGAATCAGGCTCAACCGAAGCAAAGGCTGGCATTGAAATTGAGCATGGGGCGCTGTTCATCCGGCAGGCTGCAAAGCTGTCTACCCAACCTATGGAGCAACAACTGCCGTCGATGGATAGTCGCAGCAACTATGCCCGACGCACACCACATGGCGTGGTTGGCGTCATTTCGCCGTTCAATTTTCCGCTGGTTTTGTCATTACGTTCGATTGCGCCCGCACTTGCACTGGGCAATGCCGTTGTCCACAAGCCAGATCCGCGCACGCCCATTTCGGGTGGCATTATTATCGCCCGAATTTTTGAAGCGGCAGGGCTTCCCAAGGGCGTGCTACATGTCGTGCCGGGCGGAGCCGATGCGGGTGAGGCACTGTGCTCTGATCCCCATGTGGCCATGATCTCGTTTACGGGTTCGGCGCGCGGCGGTGCAAAAGTCGGCGAAGTCGCGGGCCGAAACCTGAAAAAAGTGCAGCTGGAACTGGGCGGCAAAAATGCTCTGGTGATTCTGGACGATGCGGATCTGGATATTGCCGCGTCCAATGCCGCCTGGGGCTGCTATTTGCATCAGGGCCAGATCTGCATGGCCACAGGCTTGGTGCTGGTTGACGAAAAGATTGTCGATGCGATTGCTCAGCGCTTGGCAACAAAAGCCAATCATCTGCCTGTGGGTGATCCATCTTCTCGTCAGGTTGCTCTCGGCCCTATCATCTCGGACGGCCAGGTGGCGTCAATTCAGGCCATTGTTGATGACGCCGTGCAAAAAGGCGCAAAACTTCTGGCCGGTGGCACGCATGATGGCCGCTTCTACAAGGCGACGGTTCTCTCCGGCGTCAAGCCCGGCATGTTGGCCTTTGATGAGGAAGTGTTTGGCCCTGTTGCCTGCATTGCTCCGTTCAAGTCGGATGAAGAGGCGGTCGAACTGGCCAATCGCTCGGATTACGGTTTGGCGGCAGGCGTTATTTCCAGCAACCTCGCCCGTGCCATAGCGGTTGGCGATCAACTGAATGTTGGACAACTCCATATCAATGATCAGACCGTGAATGGCGGGCCCTATGCCCCGTTCGGCGGTCGTGGACGCTCTGGCAACGGCTGCCGTATGGGTGGCGCTTCCGATATTGAGGAGTTTACCCAGTGGCAGTGGGTGTCGGTAAAGGATCAGGCCACGGCCTATCCGTTTTGACAGGGTGATATTGCCGCATCGCGTTTGAAACATAGCGCGATGCGCACGTTCTTTTCCCATTTTGATTGGAGAGATGATCATGCAGATCACAGCTGCGGTTGCCCGTACGCAAAACGGTCCTTTAAGCCTTGAAACGTTGGAGCTTGAAGACCCTCTGGATAGCGAAATTCTGGTGAAAGTCGTGGCCACGGGTGTTTGTCACACCGACATGGTGGTGATGGCAGGCATGATGCCCACACCTTTTCCCGTTGTGCTTGGCCATGAGGGCGCAGGCATTGTGGAAAAAGTCGGCGCAAGCGTGCGTAAGGTGAAGGCGGGAGACCGGGTCGTGATGACCTTCAACTCCTGTGGTCTATGCCCATCCTGTAAAACCCATCACATCAGCTATTGCCACGAGTTCTTCCCGCGCAATTTTATGGCCACCCGCGCCGACGGCACCACCGCGCTCACCGCGAACGGCGAGAAAGTCTACGCGAACTTTTTTGGCCAATCTTCCTTTGCCAGCCATGCGATATGCCATGAGGCGAATGTGGTGAAAGTGCCGGATGATGCACCGCTGGAACTTCTGGGGCCTTTGGCCTGCGGTGTTCAAACCGGGGCAGGGGCGGTGATGAATGCGCTGAAGGTGCAAACAGGTTCATCGTTCGCGGTGTTTGGGGCCGGCTCTGTGGGGCTTTCGGCCATTATGGCTGCCAAAGTGGTGGGTGCCACCACCATTATCGCTGTGGATATGAAGCCGGAGCGGTTGGAAATGGCCCGCCAACTGGGCGCGACCCATACCATCAATCCTGCCGAGGTGGATTCGACGGAAGAAATTTTGCGAATCACGGGCTATGGTTTGAATTTCGCGCTCGATACCACGGGGATTTCCAAGGTTATTCGGGGTGCTGTGCTCGCACTGGCCCCCATGGGCACCTGCGGTGTGCTGGGCGCGTCGGCACCCGGTACCGAAATCAACCTTGATGAAGTGCATTTTATGAGCGGTGGGCGCCAATTGATGGGCATCGTAGAGGGTGATTCGAACCCCGATGTCTTCATACCCCTGTTGATTGATCTCTATCGCAAGGGATTGTTCCCATTTGATCGCTTGGTGACCTTCTATTCCTTGGATCAAATCAACGAAGCCATTCATGATTCGGAAAGCGGCAAGTCCATCAAGCCAATTGTCCGCATCGGTTGATTGATCTGCGCTACAGGCCTTTATACTGCGTTCCGCCTCAAAGGGCAGGGCGCGGTTTTCGTGCATTGGTCGTTGAGGCTCATTGCTGCGATGATGCCAATCGCAGCGATTTTGCAGGGCGATCAAACACTATCCTCAAGGCAAATAAGAAATGCCGAGGCAAGATACTACTGACAAAAAAAAAGAGAAAATGGTGGGCGATGAGAGACTCGAAC
>DNPN01000204.1:10752-10990 GCA_003501385.1 Rhizobium sp.
ACCAACTGAGCTAATCGCCCTTGCGCTGACCGGGTTATGCCCGCCGCGTTCGGTGGCTGTGATCTACCCGCTCAATCGCAAAACTGCAAGTGGGTTTTTGCAATAAATCGTCATGAAAGTGAAATAAATTTGAAAACCCCAAAAAACGGCAATGACCAAACGCAAACAACCCCTTACGGGGCTAAACTTCGAAGAAATTATGAAGAAACGGAGTGGTGGGCGATGAGAGACTCGAACT
>DNPN01000204.1:11287-11676 GCA_003501385.1 Rhizobium sp.
TCTACCAACTGAGCTAATCGCCCTTTCGCTGTATGGACTTAGGCCCGCCGCGTTCGGTGGCTGTGATCTATTCGTTGATTGACAAAACCGCAAGAGGTTTTTTGCGTTTTTTTCTATTTTCTTGATCTCCTTTTGGGCAAGTTTGTCGCAACCTCCTGCAAATCCGAGGTTTTCCTGTTTTCCACAGTGCTGGAAATTACGAAGAGTTATCAACAGGGTGAGGGGAGGGCGCAGAAAAATCATTTCGTCACGATTTTGTTTTGAAACTTGCTTGACACCTGAGAAGGAACCCCTTAGTTAGCCGCTCATCGAACGGCACACGTCGCTCGGTGCAGAGGGAAGTTTAACTTCCTTATCAGGATAAGCGGGTGTAGCTCAGTTGGTTAGAG
>DNPN01000186.1:0-537 GCA_003501385.1 Rhizobium sp.
ACATGGCATAAGCCACGGCTTCACCGGACTGGTTGGACAGCAGAACGCCGTTGGAACGACCGCCGATTTCACCCTTGAACGGCTGATAATCGTGGAACAGACGGTTCATGATCGCCGTACCTCGGGTGTCGGTGAGCAGTTCGGACTGGTAACCGATCAGACCACGGGTTGGTGCAAAGAACACCAGACGCACGCGGTTGCCGCCCGAAGGACGCAGTTCGGTCATTTCAGCCTTGCGCTCAGACATCTTCTGAACAACAACGCCGGAATGCTCTTCATCCACGTCGATCACAACTTCTTCGATCGGCTCCATCAGGGTGCCGTTCTCGTCCTTGTGCATCACAACGCGCGGACGCGACACAGCCAGCTCAAAGCCTTCGCGACGCATGGTTTCGATCAGAACGGCCAGCTGCAATTCGCCACGGCCAGACACGAAGAACGAATCCTTGCCTTCTGATTCTTCAATCTTCAGGGCAACGTTGCCTTCGGCTTCCTTGAACAGACGGTCGCGAATCACGCGGCTCGTCACCTTGTCGC
>DNPN01000186.1:798-1560 GCA_003501385.1 Rhizobium sp.
TCGTCACCTTGTCGCCTTCGGTGCCAGCCAGCGGGCTGTCGTTAACGAGGAAGGACATGGTCACTGTCGGCGGATCGATTGGCTGGGCTTCCAGCGCTTCGGATACCGAAGGATCGCAGAATGTATCAGCAACAGTACCCTTGGACAGGCCAGCAATCGCCACGATGTCACCTGCATGGGCTTCATCAATTGCTGTGCGCTCAATGCCGCGGAACGCGAGAATCTTGGAGATACGGCCGGTTTCAATCACCTTGCCGTCCTGACCCAGAACCTTCACCGACTGGTTTGGCTTGATCGAACCGGAGTGAATACGGCCGGTGATAACGCGACCCAGGAACGGGTTGGCTTCCAGCAGCGTACCGATCATGCGGAACGCGCCGTCTTCGTCACCAACGCTTGGCTCAGGAACGTGCTTGAGAACCAGATCCAGCAGAGGAGCAAGACCCTGATCCTTTGGACCTTCCGGGTTGACGTTCATCCAGCCATCGCGGCCAGAGCCGTAAAGGATTGGGAAGTCGAGCTGCTCATCAGTCGCATCAAGGCTTGCGAACAGGTCGAACACTTCGTTGATAACTTCTTCATGACGGCCATCGGGACGGTCGATCTTGTTGATCGCAACGATGGGGCGAAGACCAACCTTCAGCGCCTTACCAACCACAAACTTGGTCTGTGGCATTGGGCCTTCAGAGGAGTCAACCAGAACGATTGCACCGTCCACCATCGACAAAATACGCTCAACTTCGCCGCCGAAGTCGGCGTGGC
>DNPN01000186.1:1807-5922 GCA_003501385.1 Rhizobium sp.
CGAAGTCGGCGTGGCCGGGGGTGTCAACGATGTTAACACGAACGCCCTTCCACTCCACCGAGGTTGCCTTGGCGAGAATGGTAATACCGCGTTCTTTTTCCAGATCGTTGCTATCCATCACACGTTCTGCAACGCGCTGGTTTTCACGGAACGAACCGGACTGCTTCAGGAGTTCGTCAACAAGGGTAGTTTTCCCATGGTCAACGTGCGCAATGATCGCGATATTGCGAATTTTCATAATAAGGATCTCTGATGGCTCTGGCGCAAATGCCGGTGGCACGCCTGTTACTTTGAGGCGCTCATATCCTGTTTTTTGCAATTGCGAAAGGGGGGCAGGCGATTCGATTCGATCTGCCCCCTTTTCCAACCCCAATCTGCACCCGTAACACGGGCAAATTTCATCAAACCGTCATAAAAACCTTATGCGGCAAGGCCACGCTTTTTCAGCATCGCTTCCGGGCTTGGCAGACGACCCCGGAAGGCTTTGTAGGTTTCTTCGGGGTCCACGGCACCGCCGATGGAATAGATATTATCCTTCAGCCGCTTTGCCATAGCGGCATCAAAGGCATCGCCGGTTTCTTCAAAGGCGGCAAAGGCATCAGCATCCAGCACTTCCGACCACATGTAAGAATAGTAACCAGCCGAATAGCCATCACCGGAAAACACATGCTGAAAATGTGGCGTGGCGTGGCGCATGACCATGGAAGCAGGCATGCCGATTTTGGCAAGCACCTCGGCCTGCACCGCCATCGGGTCTTCCACGGGCTTATCCGTGGTATGAAACGCCATATCAACCAGCGCCGATGAGGTGAATTCCACCGTGTTGAAGCCAACATTGAAGGTTTGCGCAGCCAGCACCTTATCCAACAATACCTGAGGCATTGCCTTGCCGGTTTGATAATGCACGGCATAGGTTTTCAAGATGTCCGGCACCGTCAGCCAATGCTCATAAAGCTGCGAGGGCAGCTCGACAAAATCACGCGAGACACCCGTGCCAGACACCGAAGGGTAGGTGACATCCGACAACATGCCGTGCAGCGCGTGACCAAACTCATGGAACAGCGTACGGGCATCATCCAGCGACAGCAGCGCGGGCTTGCCTTCGGCAGGCTTTGCGAAATTGCAGACATTGTAGATGATTGGCAGTTCGCCCTGCGTGCCATTCTTCAAAGCCAGCTTGTGCTGCGACTGGAACGAACTCATCCATGCGCCGGAACGCTTGGAGGAACGGGCAAAATAATCGCCAAGGAACAGCGCCTTCAAGGTGCCATCAGCCTCGCGGATTTCGAACACCCGCACATCGGGGTGATAGCCCACAACGTCTTTCAACGGCACGGCGGTGATGCCAAACAGCTTTTTGGCAACGGCAAAGCAGGCTTCAATGATTTTTTCGAGCTGGAGATAGGGCTTCAACTCGCTCTCGGAGAAATTGAAGCGCTCGGTGCGCAGCTTCTCCGCATAGAAGCGCCAATCCCAAGGGGCGACCTCGTGGTTCTTGCCATCCTTGGCAATCAGGGTTGCCAATTCCTGTTCTTCCACACCCGCCTGCACCACGGCCTTGTTCCAGACCTGCATCAGCAGATCATTCACAGCCTCCGGGGTTTTCGCCATGGTGTTGTCGAGCTTCAGGGCGGCGAAATTCTTGTAGCCCAGCAGCTTGGCCTTTTCATCGCGCAAGCCCAGCACTTCTTTCACAATGGCGCGATTGTCGCACTCGCCACCGTTTTCGCCGCGTGCCACCCATGCCTTGAAGGCCACTTCGCGCAAATCGCGTCGCTCGGAAAATTCGAGAAACGGCACAATGATGGAGCGAGAAAGCGTCACCACATAGGCCTCACCCTTGCCCCGTGCGCTGGCGGCAGACGCCATGGCGTCTTTGAGAAAATCAGGAAGACCCGCCAGTTCTTCATCGCTGGACAGCGGCAGTGCCCAATCGGTTTCATCACCCAGCACGTTCTGGCCAAAACTTGCACCAAGGCCTGCGAGCCGCTCATTGATGGCGGCCAAGCGCTCCTGCTCATCCTTTGCCAGCTTGGCACCGGATTTAACAAAACCCTTCCAATGGCGCTCCAGCACACGGGTCTGTTCCAGCGTCAGACCAAGGCTATCACGCTTTTCCCACAGCGCATCGACACGGGCAAACAGAGCCGCATTCATACTGATTTTGGAGTAGTGGCGCGACATTTTTGGTGCAATCTCGCGCTCCAGCGCCTGAATCACCTTGTTGGTATCGGCACCGGCCTTGTTCCAGAACAACGCCGACACCCTTGAGAGACCATCACCGGCAAGCTCCAGCGCGACAATGGTGTTTTCAAAGCTTGGCTCAGACGTATCACCCGCAACGGCGTCGATATCAGCATTATGCTCAGCAAGGGCTTGCGAAAACGCAGGCGCGAAATCCTCATCCTGAATGATCTCAAACCGAGGCAAACCGTGCGGGCCGGTCCATTCGGTGACGGTGGAATAGGCTTTCTCACTCTGGCTCATGGGGCGATTCCTTCATCAAAATTCTATCAAAGATATAGGCACCCAGTTTGGAATTGTCACGCCTTGCAGAACAGCCAATAAAAATCCTTTTCGGTACACAAGCGTGTTCTGTAATTTCAATTGGTGTCTGATTGCGCTAGCAAAGGGAGCACACGCCGATTTCCTCCCCGCCAGTGACAGTAAAATGACCCAATCCCAAACACCCCCCGCCCGCATGAGCGAAAACCGCACCTCGATGTTGGGCGCGCTGCTGACCATGATCGGGCCGCTGTCGATGTCGATCTACACCCCGGCCATGCCGCAGCTGGTGCATGCTTTTGCCACCACGGATGCGGCCATCAAGCTGAGCCTATCCCTCTATTTTGCGGGCTTTGCCTGTGCGCAATTGCTGTCTGGCCCCTGCTCGGATGCCTTTGGCCGCCGCCAGGCCACGCTTGGCTTTTTGAGTATCTATCTTGTTGGCAGTCTTCTTGCCGCCTTCGCACCCTCGGTGGATATGCTGCTGGCCGGGCGAATCATTCAAGGCATTGGCGCGTCGGTTGGCGTCACCGTCTCCCGCGCCATTGTGCGGGATCAATTTGCAGGCACGGAAGCGGCCCGCATTCTCAATATGATCGGCATTATGCTGGCCGTTGGCCCAGCGATGGGGCCAACCGTTGGCGGGTTGGCGCTGGCGGCTTTTGGCTGGCAATCGGTGTTTTTTCTCATGGTCGGCTTTGGCATTGTCAGCTCTGTGGTGGTGGGCTTGCTGATGCGGGAAACCATCACACCTGACCGCAGCCTGATCCGACCGACCCGGCTGATGTCCGCTTACGGAACCTTGATTACCGATCTTCGCGTGCTGTTTGCGGCGCTGGTGCTCGGTGGCTGCGTGGGTGCGCTGTATGCACAATCCACCATGTTACCCTTTGTGCTCATCAACAAGGTTGGCCTGACACCATCACAATTCGGCCTCGGCATGTTGATGCAAACCGGCTCGTATTTTCTCGGCTCGGTGGCGCTGCGACTTGTGGCCAAAAAACTGCCAATCGGTGGAGCGTTGATTTTTGGCCTGACACTGGCAGGGCTTGGCGGAGCGCTGATTTTTCTCTCCACCCACATGATCACACCAAGCTTTCTCTCCATCATGGGGCCAGTCGCCATTTGCTCCTTCGGCATGGCATTTGTGATCCCTGACATCACCACGGCAGGCCTGACACCCCATCCCAAGCTGGCGGGTTCAGCCTCAGCCCTGCTGGGCTTTGTGCAAATGGGCTGCGGCTTTCTGGGTGGCGTGGGTGCCGCATGGCTTGGTGATCCGCTGACCGCCTTTGGCACGATTATTCCCGCCATGGAATTTCTGGCGATTTTTGCCTATCTCGGCTTTCGGAGCGCTTGGAGAAAATCGGCATAAAAAAACCGCCGCCCGTTTCCCGGCGGCGGCCTGAAGTCTCATAAACCAAAGATTACTTGGTCAAATTACGCTTGCCCAGCGTGCGCAGACGCAGCGCATTGAGCTTGATAAAGCCAGCAGCATCCTTCTGGTCGTAAGCGCCCTGATCGTCTTCGAAGGTCACGAGCTGGTCTGAATAGAGCGACTTGTCGCTTTCGCGGCCAATCACCATCACATTGCCCTTGTAGAGCTTCAG